>JBBQHE010000084.1:0-17032 GCA_038323655.1 Acetobacterales bacterium
GATGCGGTGGCTGTAGAGGAACTTCATCAGGCAACTCTCCTGCCATGTCCGCGCAGCCAGCGGCGGCCCCGGGCGGCGGCCTGGCGCGTCAGTTCCAGCCATCCGGCCGGGTGCCAGGGGTCGGTCACCATCACGCCGAAGCGCTGGCGGCGCTGTTCGACCCACAGCGCCTTGTAGGCATCGTCGCCGCGGCCGAGGTCGAGTGCCGTGACCTGGTCGTCGTCGATCAGACCCCGGATCATCCAGGCCGTCAGCGCCGTGCCGGGGGAGGCCGCCCGGGCCGCCTCGTCATGCGCCAGCTTCAGCAGGCTCGCCTGGCCGCCCGAGACGACCCAGTACTGCGCCGCCAGCGGCGCGCCGTTGCCATCGGACATCACGCCCAGGCGCAGCGTGCCGGTCGCGGCCGCCGCGCGCATCAGCGCCGGGTCGAAGTCGGGGAAGGGCTCCAGCGGCTTCCAACTGCGTGCGCGCACATGGACATAGGCCGCGATGCCGTCTTCCAGCGCAGGGCCCGGCCTGTGGTGCAGGGCGAAGCACGCGCTGGGCGCCGCCTTGCGTCGTATCGTCGCCCGCAAGGCCGAAGGCCGCGCGGCCAGGTAGCCGGCCCAGCCGATGCCAGGCTCCACCCGCCCATGCCAATTCCCGAAATGCGCAAAGCGCGCAAGCTTCAGCCCGGCCTGGCCCAGCCCGGCCAGCAGCGCCTCGGCCGAAGTCGCCCCGGGGTCGAGCGCTTCCAGCATGGTCGGCGCCCGGCCGCGCAGCAGGCGGCCGAGGTCCTGGCCCGCGGCGCGCATCTCGGCCGGGCCGGCGCCAGGGGCGATGAGCGGCGCCCAGCCAGGCGAATAGGGCGTGACCAGGCTGCGGAGCCGGCGGCCTTGGCGCAGCAGCGGCAGCAGCATCGCCTGGCCGCCCAGCGCCAGCAGCGGCGTCGCCCCCGCCGGCATCGCCTGGGCCAGCAGCGTGTCGTACCAGGCGCGACCGGCGAAGAAATCGCCCGACCGCGGTGGCGCCAGCCAGTCGTCGCACCACCCCGGCAGGCGAGCGCCCGAAAGCGGCAGGAGCCGTCCGCCGGGCTCAGTCGCGCAGCGCATAGACCAACCCCCCCAGGGCCTCACGCAGCGCATACCAACTGTCGGTCAGGCGATCGGGCCGTGGCAGCAACTGGGTCAGTTCGCGGCGCAGCGGCGGGGCGGGCGCGATCGGCGCCGCGATGGCGCCGAAGCCCTGCCGGGCAAAGGCCCCCAGCGCCCGCGGCAGATGCCAGACGTGGCTCACGACCAGTGCCACACCGATGCCATCGGCGCGCAGTATCGCGGCGCTGAAGGCGGCATTGTCGCGGGTATCGGCGGCGCGATCCTCAACCCAGCGCACCGGTGTCGCGAAATCCTGCCGCAGGCTGGCCGCCATCAGCCGCGCCAGTGGCACCTCGCCCGCCGACGGCGGGCCGCCGGTGACCAGCACCGGCAGCCCGGTCGCGCGATGCAGCCGGGCCGCGGCCCGCAGCCGCTCCAGTGTCATGGGCCCGATGTCGGTACCATCGGCGCCGTGCGAGACCTCCGCCCCCAGCACGATGATGGCCCCGGGTGGCGTCTCGGGCTGCGGCGCCGCGGCCATGTCACGCGTCAGGCTGCGGACCAAGGCCCCGGACACCGCCGGGGTGGCCAGCAGGAGCAGCCCGGCCGCGGCGCAGAGAACGAGCCCCGCCCCCAGCCGCGCCCGGCGCCAGGCCAGGCCCGCACCCAGCAGCGCCAGCAGCATCAGCCCGACCGGCGGCAGCAGCAGCACCGTCAGCGCCTGTTGCAGCCAGAGCCCGGTATGCGGGGACGTCACGGCACCGCCGCCAGGTTGCGGGCGGCAGCGACCGGGGCAGCGCCGCGCACCTCCTGCCAGGTTGCCGGCCGGCCGCCGATTTCCTCGCGGAAAAAAGTGTAGAACGCATCGAGCCAGCGTAGCAGGCGGTCGCGTTGCGCGATGTCGTGGACATAGGGCGTATTGCCCGGTTCCAGCGACGGCGAATGGTAGGTCACGACAAAGACCCGGTGGCCCGCGGCGCGCATGGCGCGGACCAGGCGCTTGGCTTCCTCGATCGTGGTGCCTTCCGGCGTCAGTCGTATGCGTTCCAGCAGGCCGAGCCGCGCGGCCATGCCGGCCAGTCGCAGCCGGTCGGCCCGCGGGCCGAACAGCCATGGCGCGATACGCGGGCCGTGCCGGGCCGCGAGCCGCCCGACCAGTGCTGCCGTGACCGGGATCTCCATCAGGCTGCGCTCGCGGTCGAGCCAATGCGGCGCCTGCGACAGCCAGTCCTGGCCGTTGCGTGCCGCACCGGCCGGCCAGCAGGGCGAGGTGCTGCTGTCGGCGAGGTAGCCGAGGCGCTTCAGCACATCGGCGGTGCGCGGGCCCGCGCCGAAGCGCCCGGTGCGCCAGATCTGCGGCGCGATGCCGAAGGCGTCCTCCAGCGCGCCGGTCAGGGTTTTCGCCTTTTCCAGTTCCACCGCCAACGGCAGGTTGCCGGCAAAGCTGTTGTCCTCGCCCAGCACCTCGGTGAAAGGCGGCGTGACCCATGGGTGCAACTGGGCGCCGATGTCGCAGGCCCCGTCACGCAACAATTCCCGCAGCGGTGCGCGCCCCGCGTCATGCGTCGCGACCGGGTAATCGGCGAGATAGACCGGCACCACGCCATGCCGGGCAAAGACCCGATGCGCCAGGTGCTGGCTGCGCATGGAGGTCACATCCTGCGCATCGCGCGAAAACGGACGTGACCAGTCGAAGGCTTCCTCGGCGTCGATCGTGGTGACCACCAGGGGCGTGTCGTCGGCTGGCGGTGCCACGGGGCTGTGGAAGCGCGCGTCGGCGATCGAGGCGGTGCAGCCCAGCCCCGTCTCCGGTGTCTCGGCCGGCGGCAGTTGGACCGCATCCCCCATGCCATAGATCCCAAGGTAACGCGCGGCGGCCCCGCGCATGCCGTAGTCCCGCCGTACCAGCGCCCGCCCCCCCGCGCCGATCCGCCGGCGCAGCCCCGCGTCGCCGGCCAGGCGCAGCACGGCGTCGAGGTAGTCCTGCGTCTCATCGAACAGGAAGCCCGTCTCGCCGGCGAGCACGAAGCTGTCGTTCACCCCGGGCAGGTGGCGTGCGACCACGGGCAGGCCATGGGCCATCGCCTCGGGCACCACCGTGCCGAAGCCCTCAAGGCGTGAGGGAAAGACCAGCATGTCGGCGGCGGCGAAGGCGCCGTGCGGATTGAGCAATTCGCCGGCAAAGATCACCCGGTCCTGCAACCCTTGGGCAGCGGCGGCGGCATGCAGCCCGGCGACATACTCCGGCTCCAGCGGCGGCCCCACCAGCAGCAATCGCGCGCCGGGGTGATGCGCCAGGACCGGCGGCAGGTTGGCGATCAGGAACAGCGGATCCTTGCGCGCGCAAAGCCCGCCGACGAAGAGCAGCAGCGGGTCGTCGGGGCCGAGCCCGAGCGAAGACCGGAACGCCACGCGCGCGCCGGGCACCTCCGGCGGGGTGGTGACGCCGCAGGGGATCAGGTGGCAGCGCGCAGGGTCCTGCGCGGCCGCCCGGTTCTGTTCTAGCAGCCTGGGGCTGATCGCGACAAAGGCATCGAACAGGCCAAAGCCCCGGGCAGCCAGGCCACGCAGCCCGGGGCGGTAATGCCCGATCAGCACCGGCAGGCTGTCGTCCAGCGTGGCCGACAGGGCCAGCCGCCGGCCAGCGACCCGGGTCAGCACCGCCGCCACAAAGTACCAGTCGGCATGGGTGTGGAAATGCACGGTGTCGTACCGGTGCAGGTGGCGGAGGAACCACGCCGCCAGCAGCGCCTCGCGCCGCAGCGTCCCGGCGGGCGTGCGGGTCAGGTAGGCGACGCGCCCGAGCGTGGAACAGAAGCCGACCTCCGGCCCCGCTGGCCGCGGCGTATGCGTCACCAACAGGTCGTGCCCGACCTGGCCTGCGATTTCCTGCATCACCGCGCTGCAGCGTTCCAGGAAAACGCCCTCGCCGGTGAAGGCGGGGCGATAGGCTTTCAGCACATGCAGCACGCGGCGGGGCGCTTCGTTCATGGCCGTGTCCCCGGCGCCGGCAAACGGCTAGACGTTACGGTGTGCAGATCGACATAAGCCAGGTTCGTTGCTTCGAAAGCCTCGGTGCGGCCTGGCGCGCGCTGGAGCCGGAGGTCGCGCGGCTTTCCTTCTTCCAGTCCTGGACCTGGCTCGGCTGCCTGGCGGCGGAACGCTATGCCGACCCCGTGCTGCTGACGGCGATCGAGGGCGGGCGCACCCGGGGCCTCGCCCTGTTCAACCGCAGCCGTGGCCGGCTCTGCCTCGCCGAAGCCGGGATGCCGGCGCTGGACGCGCCCTTCATCGAGCACAACGCCCCGCTGGTGGCCGGGCCGGATCCCGAGGCGATCGCCACCGCCCTGTTGCGCGCGGCCTGGGGCGTGGCTGGCGTGCGTGGTCTGGTGCTGAGCGGCGTCGCCCCCGCGCTGGCGGCGGTTGCGGGTGGGCGGCCTTGGCGGCTGCAACAGCGCCGGGCGCCCTTCGTCGATCTGGCGGCAATCCGCGCTGGCGGCGGGGATTGGCTGGCGACGCGCAGCGCCAATACCCGCGCCATCCTGCGCCGCTCCGCCCGCGCCTATGCCGCGCGCGGGGCGCTGCGGCTTGAGGCTGCGGGCGACGTAGGCCAGGCGCTGGAATGGTTCGCGGCGCTGGAGCGGCTGCATACGAAAAGCTGGCAGGATCGCGGCCTGCCCGGTGCCTTCTCGACCGACTTCCTGCGGCGGTTCCATCGCGCGCTGATCGCGGCCAGTGCCGCGCGCGGCGAATTGGCGATGCTGCGCGCCGCCAGCGGCGATGCGCCCTTCGGCTACCTGTACAACTTCCGGCTGGGCGGCCGGGTGCAGGCCTATCAGAGCGGCCTGGACCAGGCCGCGGCCCCGCCGCACGGCAAGCCCGGCCTGACCAGCCACGCCCTGGCGATCGCCCAGGCCCTGGACGCGGGCGATGCCGAATACGATTTCCTGGCAGGGGACGCGCGCTACAAGACCAGCCTGGCCACCAATGTCCGGGACATGGCCTGGGCGGAGCTGGTGCCGGCCCGGTCGGCCAGGGGGCTGGTCGTGGCACTGCGGCGCTGGGCGGGGCGCTGACATCATGGGGCTGCGATCTCCATGAGCAGGCGGGGCGACAGGTCGATCCAGCGCAGGGTGGCCCGGTCGGCGTCGGCCGGCAGGGCGGCGAAGCCCGCGGGGTAGATCGCCGCCCGCAGCGCCGGCCATTGCAGGCGCCCGCGGGCCTGCTGCGCAAGGCGCTGGCCGTGCCGCCACAGGTCGCGCGGGCGCCAGGGGGAGAGGGGCGGCGCGACCCAGGGGGCCATCAGGCTCCACCGCCAGGCGGGCCGTAACCCACCCGCCGCCGGCCGTATCCAGATCATGCAGCACGAAGGATCCAAGCAGCCCATCGCCGCGATACATGCCGACCGGCAGGCGCAGCCCTGCGGCCGCGATGCGATCGACGAAGGCACCGCGCAACGCGAACAGCGACCCGTGCAGGCCGGGATGTTCCAGCATGGTCCGCCTCTGGGCCGCAGCACTGCGCCCGGTGCTGGGCACCGCCGCCGCCGCCTGGGCGGCCGGCTGGTCGCTTAGGCGCCCGGCCAGGCGGCGCAGGGCGTCGGGTGCCACGGCGGCGTAGCCGTCGACGAAGAAATAGACCGCGGCGGGCGGCCGCAGCGCATGCAGGAACAGGTTGATGGCATTCGCCTTGTCGGCCTGCGGGATGGCGTAGATCCGGCCACGCAGCCGTAGGCTACGCAGCGCTTCGGCGGCGATCGCGGCGGACCCGTCGGTGCAGCCATTCAACAGGATGGTGACGTGCCCTGCGGCGCCCAGCCCCGCTTCGGCCAGGGCACGCAGGCAGCCGGGCAGGGCGGCGGCC
This sequence comes from Acetobacterales bacterium, assembly GCA_038323655.1. Lineage (GTDB taxonomy): Bacteria > Pseudomonadota > Alphaproteobacteria > Acetobacterales > Acetobacteraceae > Humitalea. The sequence goes on from JBBQHE010000084.1 coordinate 5,937, forward strand.
TCGTTCCGCGCACAGACCGCAACGCGCCATGCTTCGGCGCCAGGATCCTCGGTGGCCAGATCCCGGGTGGCCCGGTTCTTGGCTGCCCGGTCCTTAGTCGCCCGGTTCTTGGTGGTCGACTCCCTTTTGGCCCAGTCTTTGCTAAACATGTTAGGCCCCCAGCCGCGCCGGCGCGCGGCCCAGGCGCAGGCGCCCGGCGATCCGCGACAGCAAGGTGCCAAGGTCGGTCTCCGCCCCAACCGGGCGGCCAGCCACGGCCCAGAGCAGTACCAGCACCGTGCCGAAGCACAGCGCGCCGAGCGCGACCCCCGCCAGCAGGTGCCAGGCGATGTTGGCCTCCGGCGGCGCGGCCCAGCCGTAGCCGGTGCCCCACAGCAGCGCTGCCATGGCGGCGGCGGCCAAGGCCGGCCGTGCGATGCTGGCCAGGAACCGCAGGGGGCTTAGCCTCAGCAGCCGCAAGGCGCAGCCGACCAGCACCGCGTGCTCCACCGCCAAGGCCAGGCCGAAGCCGAGGCCCGCGCCAAGCAGGCCGTAGTGCGGCGTCAACAGGGCCAGCAGCGCCAGGCGCAGCAATGCTGCGCCCACCGTCACGCCCAGGATCGTGCGCAGCATGGTGCGCGCGTTCAGCAACGCCCCGCTGACATTGCCGAACAGCGTCATGGTGCAGGCGACCGCCAGCACCGCTGCGACGGGGGCCGCCGCCTGCCAGGTCGGGCCGAAGGCCAGCGCGATCAGCGGCCCTGCGACGAGCGACAGGCCGATACCGGCCGGGATGGTCAGCAGCGCCACGAGCGCGACGATCCGCAGATAGGCATCGGCGACCGCCGCCTGGTCGCCGCCGCGCAGGGCGGTGGCAAACCCGGGCATGCAGGCACGGCAGATCGGATCGACCAGTTCGCTGGTCGTCAGCGATGCCACCTCAGACGCGACGGCATAGACGCCGAGCGGTGCCATGCCGAGCGTCCGGCCCACGAAGAAACTGTCGGCCCGGTCGCGCAGCGCGGAGGAGACGCCGATCGCCCAGCTCCAGGCCGACACCCCGGCGAGGTCGCGCCAGGCGGCGAGTGAGAACCGCGGGCGGTAGGGATGCATCGCATAGCCCATGGCCACGAGGCTGATGCGGTTGGTCAGGATCCCGGCAACCAACGCCCAATGGCTCCGCCAGATGAAGGCCCCCAGCAGGGTGACGCTGATGCCCAGCAGCCGCGGCAGCACCTGCAGGCGGAATTCACGGTCGAACTGCAGGCGGCGGCGGAAATCCGCGACGCCGATATTCGCCGCCCCGCTGATCGCGGCCGAGACCGCGAGCGCGAACAGCACCGCCTCGATCCGCGCATCGCCGAAGAAGGTCGCGACTGGGGTCGCGGTCGCGGCGATCAGCCCGGCGATAAGCAGCCCGCGAAGGAAACTCAGCGTGAAGGCCGTGTCGTACAGGGCTCGCTGCGGATCGCGTGCGCGCACGATCTGGTCTTCGAGCCCCATGCCGAGGCAGACGTCGAGGGTGACCACGAGGGCGGCCGCCAGCGACACCAGGCCGAAATCCGCAGGGCTCAGCAGCCGCACCAGGATCAGCGTGCTGGCCAGGCCGAGCAGCCGGGTCAGCATGCGCCATCCGACCACCCAGCCGGCGCCACGCGCGGTCCGCGTCAGCAGGCTGCCCTGCGCATCGTGCGGATCAAGGCTGGCGGGCGCGGCCGTGGTCATTCCGCAGGCACCGCCTGGCGTTGTTCGACGAGGGCCGCATCGGCGCCACCGGCCAAGAACCCTTCCATCACCAGCAGGTGCCACAGCGCGTGGGCGTGGTCGATGCGGCCGGAGGCATGCGCGTCGATCATTCGGGTGAGGGCGGGGCCGTCGAACAGGCCGCTGTCCAGCATCGGCCCGCCCAGCAGTCGTTCGCGGACCGTGCCCACGCCATCGCGCAGCACCTGGCCGAGCGGACTGGCAAAGCCCTGCTTGGGGCGGCGCATCACCTCGGGCGGCAGGATGCTGGCCATGGCGTCGCGCAGCACCTGCTTGCCCTGGCCGGCGCGCAGCTTCAGCCCGGGCGGCAGGGCCATGCCCCAGGCGACGAGCGTGTGGTCGAGCAGCGGCGGCCGCACCTCCAGCGACACGGCCATGCTGGTGCGATCGACCTTGGTCAGGATGTCGCCGGGCAGATAGGTGTGCAGGTCGGCGTATTGCGCCTGGAGCAAGGGCGCATCGGGGTCGCAGGCCTCCATCAGCGCGGCGAAGCGGGCGCCAGGGTCGTGGCCATCCACCGCCGCGCGCAGCCCGGCCGACATCAGCCCGCGGCGCTTGTCGGCCGCCATGCGGCAAAGGGTGGCGTAGTACCCGGCCGCACTGTCCAGGCCGATCTCGGTCAGCGTGGTCTTGGCCCGCAGCCAGCGCGGCGCGCGGTCGAGCTTGGGATAGGCGCGGGCCAGCCCGCCGATCACGCGGCGGCGCAGCGGTGCGGGAACATGGCGGCGCACCGACTCGGCCAGTTGGTGCCAGCGATACCGGCGATAGCCGGCAAAGACCTCGTCGCCGCCATCGCCCGACAGAGCCACGGTGACGTGCCGCCGCGCCAGCCGGCAGACCGCCATGGTCGGCCCCGCCGAGGGGTCGCCGAAGGGTTCGCCGAAGATCGCCGCCTGTTGCCGCGCGCCGGCGATGGGGTCAGCCGCCGCGGCCTCGGCATGGTGGCGACCACCGAGACGGGCCGCGAGCCAGGCTGCCGCCGGGCGTTCGTCGGCGCCCCCGGGGAAGCCGATGGTGAAGGTATCGACCGGCCCGCCGGCGCGCGCCGCCAGGGCCGCCACGGCGCTGGAATCAAGCCCGCCCGACAGAAAGCAGCCGAGCGGCACATCGGCCATCAGCCGCAGCGACACCGCCTCGGCCAGGCGGGACGCGAGTTCGCCGGGCGCATCATCCGGTGCCGCCGCCGCGGCTTGCGGGGCCTGCCAGTAGCGCTGCGGTTCGGCCCGCCGCGTGGCACCGCGCGCCAGCACCAGCACATGGGCCGGCGGCAGCCGCCGGATGGCGGCATAAATCGTCGCGGGATCGGGCACATAGCCGAGCGCCAGAAAATCATCGATGGCGACCGGGTCGAGCGCGCGCGGCAGCGCCGGCAGCGCCACCAAGCCGCCGATTTCGGAAGCGAAGGCGAAGGTGCCATCCGCCAACCAGGCGTAGTGCAGGGGCTTTTCGCCCAGGCGATCGCGCGCCAGCGTCAGCGTCCCGGCATCGCGGTCCCAGATGGCGAAGGCGAACATCCCGTTCAGCCGGTCGAGCAAGCCGGCCCCCCAGGCGCGCCAGCCGTGCAGCAGGACCTCGGTGTCGCTCGCCGTGCGGAAGCGATGGCCCAGGGCTTCGAGGTCTCGTCGCAACAGCAGGTGGTTGTAGATCTCGCCATTGAACGACAGCGCGAAGCGGCCGTCGGCGCTGAGCATCGGCTGCCGCCCGCCGGCCAGGTCCACGACCGCCAGCCGACGGTGCCCCAGGGCGATGCCGGCGCCGGCGAAGAAGCCCTCGCCGTCAGGGCCGCGGTGCGCAAGCGCCGCAGCCATGCGGCGCAGCAGGTCAGGATCGGGTTCGGCCGGGTCGTTCGGAAGGAACAGGCCGAGGATGGCGCACATGGCTAATTTTCCTTCGGCACGCGCCGCCTGGGCGGGGCGGCAACCACCTGTGCTACGAATCTTGGCGGTGCTGATGGGATACGGGGCTGCGGCCTGGCCTGGATGCCGTGGGGGTATGGATGGAGCGGGACAGGCAGCACGGGGAGGTTCCGGACGGTGCGGAACGGCGCATGACCTGGCGCGCCGCTGCCCTGCTGATCGCCGGGCTGTCGCTGCTGGGCTGGGCTGCCGTCGGCGCGGTCATGTGGATGCTCGGGCGCTGAGGGCGTGGACGTTCGCCGCCGATGCCTGGGTCAGGCCGGGCTTTCCGTCGCCCAACCAGGCGAGCGTCTGGCCGAGGGCGGCGCGCATCGGGGTTGGTTCGCCCAGGCGCAGCACGCTGCGGGCCCGTTGCGGCGCGCCGACGGAGTGGCGGATTTCGCCCGGGCGCGCCGGCTGGTGCCGCAGCTTCAGCGTCACGCCGGACAGTTCCGCCAGCAGCGCGGCCAGGTCGAGCACGCTGGTGGCCCGCCCCGTGCAGACGTTGAAGACCGGCGCGCTGAGGTCAGCCGCCGCCATCGCCGCCAGCAACGCCGAGACGACATCGCTGACAAAGACGAAGTCGCGCGTCTGCAGGCCGTCGCCGAACACGTCCAGCGCCTCGTCGCGCCGCAACCGGTCGCCGAAAATCGAGATGACGCCGGAGTAGGGCGACGTGGGGTCCTGTCGCGGCCCGAACACGTTGAAGAACCGAAGCCCGGCCGTAGGCACGCCGTGCACGTGGCCCGCCACACGCGCGTGCTGCTCGCAGCCCAGCTTGTCGGCGCCATAAGCCGACAGCGGGCGGGTCGGCGCGGCCTCGGTGATCGGGTCGTCCCCGCCGGCACCATAGACGGCGGCGGAGGACGCATAGACCACTGGCAGGTGCCGGGTGCGGGCCTCGTCCAGCAGCGCGATGGTGGCGGACAGGTTGGTGCGATGGGTGCCGGTCCAGTCCTGCACGGCGCGCTGGACCGAGGCGATTGCCGCGAGGTGGAAGCAGGCGTCCATGCCCGCCATCGCCTGCCGAAGCGCGACCGGCTGGCCCACGTCGCCCACGTGGAGGGTGGCGCCGGGGGCGAGGTTCGCGGAAGCGCCCGTCGACAGGTCATCGAGCACGCGGACCTGGTCGCCGCGTGCGAGCAGCGCCGCGCACAGGTGCGATCCGATGAAGCCGCATCCCCCCGTCACCAAGAATCGCGCCATGACCAAGCAGCCTCCCGGCGTAGGTGCCGTTGTTTCGATATGACGGAAGGCGGCTTCCGCAGCAAGTATTAGAGGGGCGTATACTGATTTACATTTTACAGAGAAATTCAAATAAAAGTCAAAACGCGCTTTAAACAAAAGAAACACAATTCTGTGTGCGGCTATTCAGCAGTAATGGTGGCACAGACAGCCGATCTGTGGGGCGACCGCCGCAGCGAGAGCAAAACGTCATGCGCGGGATCAGCGACACGAGGGCGGGCAGGCTGGCGCTGCACGCGACGGTCGCCGGGCTGCGGCTGTAACTTCGCCACTGGCCGACCCGCTTTGCGAAGCAGTGGTTTTGGGTCTACGGCGCAGGGCGTTACATCACTTGGCGGGCGCTGTCGATCGTCGCGCATATCCGGTTCGGCATGCGGCTGGACCGCGCGTTTCCCGACCTGGTTCACGCCTACGTCTATTTCTTCGGCATCTGTGAACCGGCGATCACGGCAATTTACCGCGCCGCGGTCAGATCTGGCGATACTGTGATCGACATCGGCGCAAATGTCGCCGAGCACACGCTGCTCGCCGCCGCCCTGGTCGGGCCGCGGGGGCGGGTCGATGCGATCGAGGCCTCGCCGGACATCTCCGCCCGGCAGCAACGCAACCTGGCCGCCAATGGCACCACCCAGGTCGCGGCGTACGACATGGCCGTCACTGACCGCGCCGGGCCGGTGCCTGTCAGCTCCAGCAGGTCGGCCTGCCAGCCACCCACCGCCACCACGGCGCTGCGCCCGGCGAGGACCGGCCCCGACGGGCGAGGCCCCGACGGGCGAGGCCCCGACGGGCGAGGCGACGGCGGTCAGCAACCCACCTCGCCTTATCGCGCCAGCACCCGGGCGAACAGGTCAAGCTGCCCCTGCGTCGTTGCCGCCCAGCCAAAACCCTCGGCATAGGCGCGGGTGGCGGCGCGGTCGGGCGGGTTGGCGAACAGCCGCCGCACCCCGGCCGCGATCGACGCGGGGCTGGTGTCCGGCAGCACGAGCCCGGCCTCTGGCGACGCGACGGCCTCGCGGCTGCCCCAGGCGGGGCTGGCCACGACCGGCGTGCCGCAGGCCATCGATTCCAGCAGGACATTCGCCCAGCCTTCGCGGCTGGAGGCGAGGACCAGCGCATCGGCCGCACCGTAGTGCGCGGGCAGGGCGCTGTGCGGCAGGGCGCCCTCGAACCGCACGCGGTCGGCCACGCCCAGCTTGTCCGCCAACGCGCCCAGCGCTGCGCGATCTGGTCCTTCGCCCGCGATCAGCAGGCGGTGGCCAGGCAGTGCCGGCAGAGCCGCGATGATCCGGTCGTGTCCCTTGCGGGGGATCAGGTGCCCGACCGACAGCAGCACGGGCCCGGATTCCGGCCCCGCGCCAAGCCCCAGCGCCGTCCGTGCCGCGGCGCGGTTGGCGGGTGGGGCAAAGGCATCCAGGTCCACGCCGTTGCGCAGCACCGTGACCTTGGCCGCCGGCGTGCCGAGCGCGACCAACCCGTCTTTTAGCCCCTGGCTGACGGCGATCAGCGCGTCCGCGCCGGCGATGGTGCGCAGGATGGCGCGCCGCGCGAAAGGATGGTGCGCCAATTGGCTGACATCGGACCCCCGCGCCGTCAGCACCACCGGCAGCCCGAAGGCCTGGCCCAGCCAAAGCGCGACCAGCCCGTCCGGATACAGGTAGTGACCATCGATCGCATCGAAGCGGGCGCCCTCAGCCAGCAGCCTGGCCAGCGCCGGGCGTGCCGCGGCGAACAGGCTAGCGGGCGTGGTCAGCAGCCCGAGGCCCGGCAGCGCCAGGAAGGCCGGATGGAGCACCGAAAGCCCGTGCCGCGTCTCCTGCCGCGGCACCCCGGCGTGGCGCGCCCAGGCGCCAAAAATGCGGGCGCGGGACGGGAACCAGGGCACCGGTGCCAGCACCGTGCTGGTCGCTTCACCCCCGGCGACCAGGTGGCGCAGGCGGTTTTCGACGAAGACGCCATGATGTGGCTGGCCCGGGTGCGGGTACAGCGTGCTGAAGGTCAGCAGGCGCAGCGGCGGGCGCGCGGCGCTGCCCCGCGACAGGGTGGGAAGGGCCGGGCCGGGAAGGGCCGGGCCGGGAAGGACCGGGCCTGGAAGGTCCGGGCCGGGCCGTGGCAGGTCCGGCCGAGGCAGGGTCGTGCTCATCGGCTGGCTCCTTCATGTCGAAGGGCGCCCATCGGCCCGGTGCAGCCGAAGCCCACCAGCATAGCCACGCCACGCCCCCGAGCATCGCGAGGAAGTACAGGGCGTCCATGCAGGGTTTCCATCGGGTTCGGGGTCACGCGCGCTGCACGGCTACCGACGCCCGCCAGCCGCGCGGTGCAGCAGTGGCCGGCAGGGGCAGCGAAGCCGGCACCGTGCGCCGTGCCAGCGCATAGGCGGCGGCGATCACGACCAGCAGTGTCCAGTAGAAATCCCAGTAGGACAGGGACAGGAAAGTGCCACTGACCATGTAGGCCACCATCGAAACCTGCGCCATTCGGCCAAGGTCGCTGGCCCAGGCGAGGTCGGGCCGCCCGCGCCCCATGCGCACGAGCAGCATCGCCTGCCACATGCCAGCCGCCAGCAGCCCGAGCCACAAGAAGAAGGTCGGGAAGCCGTGCTCGCCCAGCAGTTCGAACCAGATGCTGTGCACCGCCCGCGCCGGGCCGCCGGGAGCAACCGTGTCCACCACCGCCCGCGTGTAGGGCCCGGTGAAGCCGGAGCCGAGCAACGGCCGTGCCTTCGCGAGCTCGAAGGAAATGCCCCAGAGCACGAGCCGCTCAGAGGCGCTGCCATCGGCCTGGTAGGTCGAGATCGTGCCCATCCGTTCGTTCCAGCCGTCCGGCATGAAAGTGATCGCGGCGGTCAGGCACACGCCGAGTATCGCAGCGCTGGCTAGCTTGCGGCGGCTGCGCAGCCACATCATCACCGCGGCCGCAGCCAGGCCCAGCAAAGCGCCACGTGAATAGCTGGCGATGGTGGCAAGCAAGGTCAGCCCCATCGCGAAGCTGAGCCCCAGCCGCACCACGGCATGGGCGGATTGCAGCCGCAGGTAGTTCATCAGCGGCAGCGTGACGAGCAGTGCCGCGGCGAGGTGGTTGTTGTCCTCGATGATGGTCTGCAGCGGGCCCCAGACGCGGTAGCTGCCACCCGTCATAATCGCAAAGGCGCCGCCCCGAACGCCGTAGTAGCCGATGGCGATCACCATCATCCAGACCAGCGCATGGATACGCCGACGGCTGTCGAGCAGGGACGCGGTGAACAGCAAAGCGACCAGGATCTTTGTTGTCCTCTCCCACTTCGCCCAGACCGCCGCGGGGTCGCCCTGCGCGGTCACCGAGGTGACGCTGAAGGCCACCATCAAGGCCAGCAGCAGCACGGTGACCGGGTTCCAGGCGGGCCGGCGCAGCTGGCCCTGCACGACGCAACCGATGACGGTGGCGCCGAACACCGCCATGGCCCAAGGCATGTCGGCCGCCGGGCCCCATACAAGCCGGTGCGGATTCATGAAGGAAAGCCACGACCAGATCAGGATGCCGGTAAACGGTCGCGCCATGATCAGCGCGATCAGCGCCGCCATGGTCGCCATGAAAGCAGCGTCACGCATGTCTGGGCCTTAGCGCCCGCTGCGCAGTTCGGCCAGCAGGCGCTCTGCCTCGGCCCGCTCTGGGAAGGGCGTGGCATCGGCCAGTGCTGGCTGCAGCAGCGCCAGCGCTTCCTCGCGCGCACCAGCACTGCGCAGCGCGAAGGCCAGGCGGAAGGCCGCACCCGGGTCGGGAACGTCGGCCGACCGGCCGGCAGCCGCAAGCCGCAGCAGCGGCAGCGCCTGTGCCGCCCTGCCGTTGCGTGCGAGAATCCAGCCGAGCGTATCGGCGGTCTCGGGGTTGGGGGCCAGGAAGTAGGCCCGTTCGGCGAGCGGCTGCGACCGCCCCGCGGCCGGTTCGCCGGGCTGCCGGCCGATCAGCCAGGCCAGGTTGTTCAGCGCCACCGGATCCTCCGACCCGCGGGCGATGACGTCGGTCAGCCGGCGCTCCGCATCGGCCAGGCGGCCTGCCGCGATGTCCAACTGCGAGAGCATGACCTGGGCGATATCGTCCAGCGGTTCGCGCACCAGCCAGGCGCGCAGCGCCGCGGTCGCTGCGTCCGGCTTGCCGGCGCTGCGCCAGGCGGCCGCAAGGCGCCGGGCCAGGATGGCCGACGGCGCCGCGGCATAGGCGCCGGCGAAGGCCAGCGCCGCCTCCTCCGGCCGTTGGGCGGCAATCAGCAGGTCACCGCGCAGCACATAGGCCGCGGGCAGCGCGCCGGGCACCGCCACCAGCGCGTCAGCCGCTTGCAGCGCGGCGTCCAGGCCGCGCATGTCCACGACCAGCCGCACCAGGGCCTGTTGCAGCGACCCATCGCCGGGCTGGCTGCGGAGCCCCTGCCGGAGCAGCGTCTCGGCCCCCGGCATGTCGCCGGCACGCGCCATCAGCGCAGCCAGTTGGCGGCGCGCCTGGGTGCTGTCGGGCGCTTCGGCCAGGGCCTGGCGGCTGGCCGCCTCGGCCTCGGCCCACTCGCCCGCTGCCGCATGGGCTTCGGCGCGGGCCATCGCCAGGGCCGGGCTGCGCTGCGCACGCAACGCATCGCCGGCCAGCAACCGCGCCGCGGCCGAGGCCTCCCCGGCGCGGATCATCACCTGGGCCAGGGTTACCGCCAGCAGGGGCTCGGCAGGGGCTGCGGCCTGCGCCGCCTGCAGCACAGCGCGCGCCTCCATGGCGCGCGTGGCGCCGGGCTGGGTGGCCGCGGCCAGTTGCAGGGCGGCGTCGACATTGCCCGGTTCGAGCCGCAGCACCTCGCCCAGCAGGCGTTCGACCTCCGCCCGCTGGCCTTCGATCGCGGCGATGCGCACGAGCCCCATGCGGGCTGAGACGGAATTGCCGAACGCGCGCAGCACGTTGGCGAAACTGACCCGGGCGGCGCCCAGTTCCATGCGGATGATGCGGATCGTGCCCTCGATGACGCCGGCCGCCTCACCGCGGCGGGCGGCCGGGTCCAACTGCTCCAGCGCCGCCGTGGCCGCGGCCGTGTCGCCGCGCGACAGGGCGGCGAAGGCGACCATTTCGCGCGCGCCCTGGCGCGTCGGATCCAGCCGAAGCGCCTCACCTGCCGCAGCCGATGTGCCGGACACGTCGCCGACAGCCAGACGGGCCGCGGCCAGGCGGGCCTGCACCCCGGCATCGTTCGGGGCCAGGCTGGCGGCCTGCTGCAGGGCCGCCACGGACTCGGCCCGGCGCCCGGCAGCAGCATGCAGTTGGCCGAGCAGATCCATCGATTCCGCATCGGCCCCGCCCCGGTTGGCCAGCGCTGTCAGGACACCGACCGCTTCCTCCGGCCGGTTGCCGGCCAGGGCGAAGGCTGCGACCAGCCTTACGCCGCGCGGGTCGGTCGGTTGGCGCGCCATGTGGCGGCGGGCCGCGTCCTCGGCCTGCGCCATGCGCCCGAGGCCACGCCGCGCGACCGCAAGCAGGAAGTACCCATCGGGGAAATTGCCCAGCGCCGGCCCCATGCGGCTGAGGGCCGCATCCACCCCCGCCCAGTCCTGCGTGTTGGCCAGCATGCGTGCGCGCAGGTACAGCGCTGGCGCCATGTTGGGCAGTTGTGCCAGCACGGCGTCGATGTCGATGCGCGCCGCCGCAGGGTCGTCCAGGGACAGCAGGGCTTCCGCCCGGCGCAGGCGGCCCGAGATATGGCCCGGTACCAAGGCGATCGCGCGGTCGAACCGAACGATGGCCCCGCGCGCGTCGCGCGCCTCGAACAGCATCGTGCCTTTTCGCAGCAGCGCTTCAACGGCATTCGGGTGGCGGGCCAGCACGCCGTCGATCAGCGCCTCGGCAGCCGGGCGGTCGCCGACGGCGAGTGCCGCGGCGGCGGCGGCCAGGTCGGGCTCGGGGGCCTGTGGCGCCAGGCGCTGCGCGTTGCGGATTGCCTCCCGCGCCGGGCCGGCCTGGCCGAGGGCCAGGAGCGCGAGGCCGCGGCCAGCGGCCGCCTGGCCACCGGCCGGGGTTTCGGCGACGGGGTCGGGCAGGGCTGCGAGCAGCGCGTCGTAGCGGCCGGTGACGAGGAAGGCGCGCACCAGCAACGCCGTGCCGGCGGCGGGGTCGAGCCCGTTTTCCAAAGCGGCACGGGCCTCGCGCTCGGCCGTGTCGCCGTCGCCGATCTCCAGGCTCGCCGCGGCCAGTCCGGCATGCACCTCAGCC
>JBBQHE010000085.1:0-16942 GCA_038323655.1 Acetobacterales bacterium
TCACCCAGAGCGGCTGGGCATTCGGCGTGCGGAAATCGGCCGGCAGGCCGGCCTCGGCCCGAAACCCCCGCCACAGCGCGCCATGCGCCACGACCAGAACCGGGGCGGGGTTGGCCAGCGCACGGGCGATGGCGCTGCGGGCGCGGGCGCGCAGATCGACAAAGGGCTCGCAGCCTTCAGGCGTTTCTTCCCCGGCGACCCAGGCATGGAACCAGTCGGCCATCACCTGGCCTTCCTGCACGCCGAAGGAACATTCGCGCAGGGCTTCGTCGATCGCGACCGGCAGGCCGAGAGCATCGGCCACGATCTCGGCCGTGATCCGCGCGCGGGAGAGAGGGGAGGCGACGATATGCGCAGGGCGCCGTTCGGGCGGCAGGGCGGCGATGACCGCGGCCGCGCGCTGCGCCTGGGCGAGGCCGGTCGCGTTCAGGGCCACGTCGCTCGCACCCTGGGCGAGGTAGGCGGCGTTCCAATCGGTCTCGCCATGGCGGAGGAACCAGAAGGGGGTGTGCGGCAGGCTCATCCGCCGTGTGCCGCTTCGCGCGCCAGCGCCGCCTGCACGCCGGGGTTGGCTGCGACCAGCGCGCGCAGGCGCTGCAACCCAGGCATCGGCCCGACGTCGATGCCCATGGCCGCGGCGAAGTTGGTGATCATGAAAAGCTGGATGTCGGGCACCGTCACGACCCCGGTGCCAACCAGGCTGCCATCCGCCTGCACCGCGGCATCGGCGTAGTCCAGCGCCACCTGGCTGCGGATGGCGGCCTGCGCCTTGATCACCTCGGCCACCGCCGCATCCCCGCCGGCCATGCGGTTGGCCGCGAAGATCATGGTGAAGGATCGCGCGAGGTGGAAATGGCACCAGGCCATCCATTCCAGCGCCTTGGCGCGGCGCGGGTGTTCGGCCGGCAACAGGCCGCGTTCGGGCGCCATGTCGGCGATCCAGGTGCAGACTGCGGGGGTTTCGGTGATGACGAAGCCCTGGCCGACATCCAGCGCCGGCACTTCGCCTTTGGGGTTCAGCGCCAGGTAGGCGGGCGTCTTGTGTTCGCCCGCACGCAGCGAGATGAAGCGCACGTCGATATCCAGGCCCGAGGCCGCGGCGACCATGTGCGCCACGGTGCCGCCGGTGCGCGTGCTGGTCCAGAGGGTCGCGATGCTCACGCCAGCCCCTCCTGCGCCATCGCCCGCTGTACGGCGGGCCGGGCCAGCATGCGGGCGTAGTGCGCCGCGACATTGGGCGGCAGATCCTGCTTCATCCGCCCCGCGCGCCAGAAAGAGACATAGAAGACCGCGCTGTCGGCGAAGGAGTAGTCGCCCGCCACCCAGTCCTGCCCGGCCAGCACCGCATCGATACGGGCGAAGCTGGCGTCGAACATGGCCTGACCTGTGGCCTTCACCGCGTCATGATCGGTGGCGGAAGGGGCGTATTTGTCGGGGCGGAAGACCCGCGAAAACGCCTGCATATGCACGGTGGAGACACAGTAGTCGGCAGTTTCCAGCGCGCGGGCCATGGCCGGGACGGAGGACGGCAGCAGCCCGGCGGCGGGATGGGTCGCGGCCAGGTAATAGGCGATGGCCGGGTATTCGGTCAGCACCGACCCATCGTCCAGCCGCAGCGTCGGCACCTTGGACTTCGGGTTCACCGCGGTGAATTCCGGCTTGAACTGCGCCCCGCCGCGCAGATCGACCGGCGTCGCCTCATAGGGCGCGCCGATTTCCTCCAGCAGGACATGAATACCGAGCGAACAGGCGCCGGGGGCGTAGAACAACTGCATGGGGTCGGTCTCCTCAGGGGTGCGAACCCTGGCGGAAAACGCCCTAGCAGAACAGGGTGGAGACCGAAGACTCTTCCGAGATGCGGCGCATCGCTTCCGCCAGCAGGGGGGCGATGGTCACCTGGCGGATGTTGCGCGACACGCGCACCGCCTCGGTCGCCAGGATGCTGTCGGTGACGACCATCTTCTCGATCGGCGAGGCACCGACGCGGGCCACGGCCCCGCCCGAGAAGACGCCGTGGGTGACATAGACCGAGGCGGATTTGGCGCCGCCCTTGATCAGCGCCTCGGCCGCATTCACCAGCGTGCCGCCCGAATCCACGATGTCGTCCACGATGATGCAGTCGCGGCCCTGGACTTCCCCGATCACGTTCATCACTTCGGAAACACCCGCCCGCGGCCGGCGCTTGTCGATGATGGCAAGATCGGTGTGCAGCCGCGTCGCGATGGCCCGCGCGCGGACCACGCCGCCGACGTCGGGCGACACCACCATCAACTCCCGCCCGGCATAATGCTGCTGGATGTCGCGGGCGTAGAGCGGCGCCGAAAACATGTTGTCCACGGGAATATCGAAGAAACCCTGAATCTGCCCGGCATGCAGGTCCATGGTCAGGACGCGGTTGGCACCCGCCTCGGTGATCAGGTTGGCGACGAGCTTGGCGCTGATGGGCGTGCGGCTGCCTGATTTCCGGTCCTGCCGCGCATAGCCGAAATAGGGGATGACCGCGGTGATGCGCCGCGCACTGGCGCGCCGCAGCGCATCCAGCGTGATCAACAATTCCATCAGATTGTCGTTGGCGGGGTAGGAGGTGCTCTGGATGACGAACACATCCTCGCCGCGCACATTCTCATGGATCTCGACGAAGATCTCCATGTCGGCGAAGCGGCGGACGCTGGCCTGCGCGAGCGGGATGTTCAGCGCGGCGGCCACAGCCTCGGCAAGCGGCCGGTTGCTGTTGCAGGCGATGATCTTCATGGGCGGTGCATGCTCCGGGCCGGGCGGCGCGCGTGGTTAGCAATGTGACCCTGTTGTGTCCATCGCAGGGGTGCCCTGCGGCGCGCGCTTACCGGGCCGAGACCGGCGGCGGGCGCAGCGCGCGTGACGCCGGGGTGGGCTCCGCCGCCGGTGCGGCGGGCGCGGCGGCGGGCGCGCCCTGGACCGGCTGCCCCGCCGCCGCGAACCCGCCCGCGGTCGCGATCACCTGCTTGATGCCGGGCGCCGCTGTCTCTGCGATCACATAGGCAACGTCGCCCCAAAAGCCGTTCAGGCTGCCGGTCGGCACATTGTTCACGAAGGCGACGCGGCCAAGCTCGATGCCATCGCGCCGGGTGATGATGAACTGGATATCCGCCTGGTCTTCGCGCGGGGCCGCTCGGTCGCGCACAACACGCACCACGCCTTCCACCGCGAAACCCGCGCCGTCGGCGATGTCCTGCAACTGGAAGCCCTCGCGCGGCAGGAATTCCGACAGCCGCGCCGTCAGGCTCAGGTTGCCATCGCCCGGCGCGCCCCGCACCGGCACCAGGCGCAACCGCGGCACGGTGCCGGCGCGCAGGCTGTCGGGGTCGGCGGAACGGCGCGTCGCATCGGCGCGGGCCAGCAGAGTCGCGACCAAGGGGGCGGCCGAGGCGGCGATGGCGTTCAGCGTCGCGGGCTGTTCGTCGCCCCAGGCGCGCAGCGGTACGGGCGGGCCGTTGGTGACGCCCATTTCCCGCCCATCGGCGTCGGTCAACTGGTAGCGCGGGCGGACCATGGCGCCGTCATTCTCGGCGCGGATCACCAACCGCCAGTCGAGCGGCGTGGGCGGGCCAGGCACGGCCGGGACCTCGGCTGCTTCCAGCGCCGAGGCGACGGCGGTCGCCAGCAGCCCCGCGCCATTGTCGCTGAGCAAGGCCTCGTCCGGCGCCGGCACGGCAAGCCGGTAGGCCGGGGGGGCTACGAGGCGACGGGCGTCGCCGCCCGGGTTGCCGCGGTAGCGTTGCTCCAGCGGCCCGCAGCCAACCAGGAGCGCCACCAGGGCCAGCAACATCGCGGACAAGCGCATGATCAACCCACGAAGCAGGAGGCGAGCATCGTCAGGAGCATCAGCACCAGGAAGATGAACAGGTACGGCATGGCGGCGTTATGCGGGCACGGGGGTCACGGCGCCAGCCCGATGCAGGAGATCTGGTGCCCGACCGGAAGATCCTGCGCCAGGCTGCCGCGGCGGTAGCTGAAGAAACGCTCGGGCTCGGCCAAGGTATCGGCGGGCAGGATCTCCGCCGTGACCCAGCATCGGGCCAGGCGGGCAGCGCAATAGCCGGGCAGGTCGAACCACCAGCGATCGGGCCGGCCGGGGGTGAAGAAGCGACCGGCCGTAGCATCCTCGGCCAGCACCGGGTCGCGCAGATCGGCCGAGACTTCATAGGACGGCTGGTGGATGCAGGGGCCGATGGTCGCGGCGATTCTTTCGGGATCGGCGCCGAGGCGGACCATGGCAGCCACGGTCGCCTCCAGCACGCCCGCCAGCGCCCCGCGCCAGCCAGCATGGGCGGCGCCGACCACGCCGGGGGCGGCGAAGAGCACCGGCGCGCAGTCGGCGGTCAGGATGCCGAGCAGCAGCCCCGGCGTCGCGGTGACCAGCGCATCGGCGCGGGGGCGGTCAGCCTCGGCCCAAGGCGCGGCCGCGACGGCCACCTCCCGGCCATGCACCTGCACCAGCCCGACCAGGGTGCCGGGCGCGAAACCCAGCGCACTGGCAGCCCTGGCGCGGTTTTCCAGCGCCAACGCCATGTCGTCGCGCCCGTTCAACGAACAGTTCAGGCTGCCGAAGCGCCCCGCCGAAACACCGCCCTGGCGCGTGAAGAACCCGTGCGGCTGGGGCAGGGCACCGGTCAGGTAAGGCGGGATCATGCTTCAAACCCAGGCAGGGGGGAGAGGTTGGGGTGGCAGATCGCCAGCCCCTTGAACAGCCGGCCCATCGCCTCGGGCGCGGTGAGCCGATGGGCCGCGGCCGCCAGGGCCGCGGCCTGGCTGGGCGCTGCGGCTGTCAGGGCAGCGGTGCGGGCGAAAAATCCCAGCCGCGCCAGCAGCAGCCCTTGCGGCAGCGGGCCCTCCACCGCGGCACCCACGGCCCGCGCGGCGGCTGCCAGGGCAGCGAAATCCACATGCGCCGTCAGGTCGGCGGCACCCGCCGCGGCCAGGGCGTCAGCCGGGCGCCCGCCGCGCAACGCCTGCAGGCTGTCGCCAGCGGCGGAGGTTTCGGGCCCATAGTCCAGCAGCAGCGCCGCCCCGCCCTGGGCGGCCAGTCGCGCGGCCAGCGCCGAGACCCAGCCCCGCGCCGCATCGCTGCGTTCGATCACCGCGCCCTCGGGCGCCGGCAGGGGCGGTGGATCGGCGGCGGGGCGATCGACAAAGGCGCCATCCGCCACCCAGCGTTCCGCCCAGGCGCCGCGGCAGCCGATGAACTGGCGGATCGGCAGCGCGTCCAGAAACTCATTGGCCAGCAGGATCATCGGCCCGGGCGGCAGGGTGGCCAGGTCGGCATGCCAGGTCGCCGCCAGGCCCTCGGCCTGGATCGCCCGCAGCCGGGGCGAAGTTTCGACCAGGTGCAGCCGGAGTGCGGCTGAAAAATCCGGGGTGGCGCTGGCAATGGCACGCAGCGCGTCGCGCATCAGCGTCCCCCGCCCAGGGCCTGCTTCGGCCAGGATCACCGGGCTTGGCCGGCCCATCGCCAGCCAGGCCGTGGCGGCCCAAAGCCCCAGGCATTCGCCGAAAACCTGGGAGATTTCGGGCGCCGTGGTGAAATCGGCAAAGGGGTCGCTCGATGCGTAGTAGGCGGCATTGGCCCGCGCCATGAAGGCGTCCAGCCGCTCAGCCGTCACGCCGGCTTGCGCCGCATCAGCCACAGCCCCGCCACAACCATCGGCAGCGACAGGATCTGCCCCATGGTCAGCCCGCCCGCCAGGAAGCCCAGATGCGCATCGGGTTCGCGGAAGGTCTCGCCGACGATGCGCGCTGCGCCGTAGCCCGCCAGGAACAGGCCGGTGAGGTAGCCACGCCGGGCCAGCACATCCGGGTTGCGGGCGCGGAGCAGCAGCAGCAGGAACAGCACGAGCCCTTCGAGCGCCGCCTGATACAGCTGCGACGGATGCCGCGGCAGCGGCCCGGCGCCAGGGAACACCATCGCCCAGGGCACGTCGCTGACCTGGCCCCACAATTCGCCATTGATGAAGTTCGCCAGCCGCCCGAGGCCGAGCCCGATCGGCACACAGACCGCCAGCCGGTCACCGAAGCGCAGTGCATCGATGCCCTCCCGCCGGCAGAACCACAGCGTCGCGACGATCACCCCGAGCGCACCACCGTGGAAGGACATGCCGCCCTGCCAGACATACAGCGCCTCCCACGGCACGGTGATGTAGAAGCCGGGGCGGTAGAACAGCACGTAGCCCAGCCGACCGCCCAGAATGATGCCGAGCGTCGCCCAGGTGACGAAGTCATCGACCTGGCGCCGATCGGCCGCAACGGGTTCGCGCGCGACCAGCCGCAGCAGCAGGCGCCAACCGAGCACGATGCCGCCGATGTAGGCCAGCGCATACCAGCGTATCTGGAACGGCCCGATGGCCAGCGCCACCGGGTCGATCACAGGAAAGGCGATGACCGGCAGCATCAGCGATAGCCGTCCGGCTGGCTGAGGTGGTTCCGCACATAATCGGCCACCCCGGCCTCCAGCCCCGTCGCCGGACGGTCGTATCCCGCGTCACGCAGGCGGCGCAGCGGCGCCTCGGTGAAATACTGGTACTTGCCGCGCAGGTCGTCCGGCATCGGGATGAAGCGGATGTCGGCGTTCCGATCCATGGCGGAGAAGATGGCGCGCGCAAGGTCGAGGAAACTGCGCGCCTGGCCGCTGCCGACGTTGAACAGGCCGCGGGCGCGCGGCGTCCGCAGCAGCCAGAGCACCGCCTGCACGCAATCCTCGACATGCACGAAGTCGCGTTTCTGGTCGCCATCGGCGATGCCCGGGCGGTCGGAGGCAAACAGCGTCGCGGCCTCGCCGGCGGCGATCTGCTGGTACTTGTGGAAGACGACCGAGGCCATGCGGCCCTTGTGCGCCTCATTCGGCCCATAGACGTTGAAGAACTTCAGCCCGGCCCAGGATGGCGGGGCGGGGCGCCCGCGGGCGACGAGGTCGAGGATGCGCCGGTCGGTCGCGTGCTTGGACCAGCCATAGAGGTTCAGCGGCCGCAGCCGGGCGAGCGTCGCCTCGGCCCCGTCATCCTCGAAGCCGAGCTCGCCATCGCCATAGGTCGCGGCCGAGGAAGCATAGATCAGCGGCACCCGATGCGCGGCACACCAGTCCCACAGCCGCAAGGTCAGCGTCAGGTTGCTGTGCGCGACCAGGTCGCCATCGGTCGCCGTGGTCGCGCTGATCGCCCCCATGTGAATGATGGCCTGGAGGCGGGGTCCGCCCGCCAGGTAGCGATCGAGGTCTTCCGGCGCCAGCAGCCCGGCAATCCGGTGCTTGGCGAGGTTGCGCCACTTGTTCCCATCGCGCAGCCGGTCGCAGACCATCACCTCCTGACCTGCATCGCACAGGGCTGCCGTGATGTTCGACCCGATGAAGCCGGCGCCACCCGTGACCAAATACATGCCGAACCCTGTCCCATCGCGCCGCGGGCGGTATAGGGGGTGGGGCGAAGCAGCGGCAAGGAGCGGGACATGAGCGGGACCGGTGGCAAGAAGTTCTTCGACGACCTGGCGGGCATGGCGGGTGGCGCGGTCAGCATGATGGCGGGAATGAAGGCCGAGGCGGAGGCCATGGTGCAGGCGCAGACCGAGGCCGCGATCCAGCGTTTTGGCCTGGTCAAGCGGGAGGAGCTGGATGCGGCGATGGAGGTGGCGCGCCTCGCCCGCGAACAGGCCGAGGCGCTGGAGGCGCGGGTGGCTGCGCTGGAAGCCCGCTTCGCGCCCGCGCCTGCCGACTTCGACGGCCAGGACGACGGGGCCTGAAACCGGGCTTCGTCGCGTAACAGTCACGTCGGCGACCGTCAGCACCCTTGCAGCCTGAATCAGCAGCGCGTTAGCAATAGGTAGTGGGTGCACCCGCGATTCGCCCCCAGGGGTCGGGCCGACAGCACCGGCACCGAGGAATCGGGCCGGGCGATCGGGCCGGGGGGAGCGAAGCGGACACCCCTTGGCCAGGAGGCATGCCGGTGTCTGCTCATCTCAGCCTGGAAACCGAACGCGCCCACAATCCGCTCGATGTGCTCGAACAGATTTTGGGAGCGAATGAATGGACCCATGAACGCGCATCTGATTCCGAGATGGCGGCCGAGGCCCCCGGCAAATGGTGTGACTACGGGCTTTGGTTTTCGTGGTCGGCGGACATCAGCGCCATGCATTTTTCCTGCGCCTTCGACATGAAGGTGCCGGCCAGCCGGCGCGGGCCACTGTTCGAGCTGCTGGCCCTGGCCAATGAAAAGCTCTGGATCGGGCATTTCGGCATCGATGCCGACGACGGCGTGCCGGTCTTCCGCCATGCGGTGCTGCTGCGCGGTGCCGCCGGGGCTTCGGCCGAAAGCCTGGAAGACATGGTCGATATCGCAATCTCCGAATGCGAACGCTTCTTCCCTGCCTTCCAGTTCGTGCTCTGGGGCGGCAAGCCGCCGGCCGAGGCTCTGGCCGCCGCCATGCTGGAGTGCGTGGGCGAGGCTTGATCACCGCCTGACGGCGCGGCACAGGGGGGCTTACCCCCGCCAGAGGCCGCGCCCGATGACCGAACCCTTGCCCCCGCTTCTCCTCGTCGGCTGCGGCAAGATGGGCGGGGCCATGCTCGCCGGCTGGCTGGAACAGGGGCTGGCCGACTGCGTGGTGGTGGACCCGCACCCCGCCCCGGGCTTTGCCGGTCGCGTCACGCTGGTGGCCGAAGCGGGGGCCATCCCACCCGGCTTCACCCCGGGCGCGATCATCTTCGCCATCAAGCCGCAGGAAGCGCCGGCGACCCTGCCGGCCTATGCCCGCCTAGCCGGGGATGCGCTGTGCATCTCCATCATGGCCGGGCGCAGCATGGCGGGCATGGCGGCGTCCCTCGGTGGTGCAGCGCGCCTGGTCCGCGCCATGCCCAATACCCCGGCTGCGATCCGCCAGGGCTTTTCCGTGGCCTGCCCTGGGCCGGGCGCCACCGCGGCCGACCGCGCGCTGGCTGACCGGTTGCTGGCGGCGATCGGCGAGGTCGCCTGGGTCGATGACGAGGCGCTGATCGACCCTGTCACCGCCGTCTCGGGCGGCGGCCCCGCCTATGTCTTCCTGCTCGCCGAGGTGATGGAGGCCGCAGCCATCGCCCAAGGCATCCCCCCCGACCTGGCCCGGCGGATGGCGCGTGCGACGGTCGCGGGGTCGGGTGCGCTGCTGGGCGCCAGCACGGAAGACGCCGCCAGCCTGCGCCGTGCCGTCACCAGCCCCAAGGGAACCACCGAACGCGCCCTGGCCGTCCTGATGCAGGAAGGCGCCTGGCCTGCGCTGATGGACCAGGCCATCGCCGCCGCCACCGCCCGGTCCCGCGAACTGGCCGGCTGAGCCGCCCCTTTCGCCAGGCGCCCATCGCCCCGATATGCGCCCCGACCGCAGGATGCAGCACCCATGAGCCCCTCCGACACCAGCCCCATGCCGACACCGCCCTCTCCCGGCACGCCAGCGGCCGATGCCGCGGTGCTGGAAGCCATGTGGCGCTTGGTCGCGGCCGACGGCTGGCGGGCCGCGACGCTCGACGCCATCGCCGCCGAGGCCGGCGTGTCCGTGACCGGGCTGCGCGCGCGCTTTCCCTGTCGCGCCCTGCTGCTCGCCCGCCACGCCTCGGCCGTGGACCGCGTTGTGCTCGACGGCACCATCCCTGATGCCGGCGGCAGCCCGCGGGAGCGGGTGTTCGATGTGCTGATGCGCCGGTTTGACGCGCTGCAGCCCGAACGGGCCGGCATCCTGCGCTTTCTGGAAGACCTGCCGCGTGACCCGCTGACGGCGCTGGCGATCAGCCCCTTGCTGCCGATTTCCATGGCCCGGATGCTCGAAGCTGCCGGTGTCGCGACCGATGGCGCGCTCGGCCCGGTGCGGGTGAACGGGGTCGCCGGGGTCTGGATCGTCGCGATGCGGGCCTGGCGCACCGACGACAGCACCGACCTCGCCGCGAGCATGGCCGCGCTGGACAAGGCGCTGGATCGGGCCGAACAGTTGGCGCGCAGCCTGCGCCTGCCGGACGGCGACCGCATGACCCTGACTGGCGAAGCCGCGCCGGTGGCGGGTTGACGGCGCGTATGATTTGACGCCGCGCAATGTCACTGTGCGGCGCAGGTGGTATCGGCTAACTCCAACCACCATCCAGGAGATCACGCGATGAACACCTTCAAGCCCGACATGGATGTCATGAAGATGATGGCGGATTTCCGCATGCCGGCGATGCCGGACATGGATGTCCTGGCCGCTGCCCAGAAGCGCAACCTCGACGCCATCACGGCCGCGAACAAGATCGCCCTGGAAGGCGCACAGGCTGTCGCCCGCCGCCATATGGAAATCCTGCAGCAGTCGATGGGCGAGATGACCGATGCGATGCGCGCGATGACGCAGACGCAGGCACCGCAGGAAAAGGCCGCCAAGCAGGCCGAGCTGATGAAGGGCACCTACGAGCGCGCCGTCGGCAACATGAAGGAACTGGCGGACCTCATCCAGAAGTCGAACACCGAGGCGCTGGGCCTGTTGAACCGCCGCTTCGTCGAGGCGATGGACGAGGTCAAGACCATGACCGACCAGAGCAAGCCGCGGGGCTGACATCCGGCCGGGCGCATGCCGCGGCCACCACGCCCGGGGCCGACCGGCTGGACCGTGAGGCATCGCCCGTTCGCTGAGGCGTCGGCGGCCGCCAACCGCCGCGCCCCATTCTAAACCGGCAGGCGCACCCGGGCGCGCAAGCCGCCAAGCGGCGCGTCTTCCAACACCACATCACCACCATGGGCGCGGGCAATGTCGCGCGCGATGGCCAGGCCCAGGCCCGTGCCGCCCGCCGAAAAGGCGGCGAAGGGCTTGAAGGCTTCCTCGCGCTGTGATGCCGGGATGCCCGGCCCGTCGTCATCCACCGTCACCATTGCCCAGGCCGTGGCGCCGCCTTCGTCGCGCGGCACCGCTGCCACCTCCACCGCGATGCGGCGAGCATGCTTGCGCGCATTGTCCAGCAGGTTGCCCAGGCATCGGCGCACCGCATCGGCGCGCAGCGGCAGCACCAGCCGCGCCGGGCCCTGCACCGCCACCGCGGCGCCGTCCCGCCGCGCCCGCGCCGCCAGGTCATCGACGATGGCGACCAGGTCCTCGGGCTTCGGTGCCTCCTGCCCCTCGCCGCGGGCGAAGGCGAGGTAGGCTGCGACCATCCGCTCCATCTCCTCCACATCCTGCGTCATCGCTGCCGCATCGTCCTGCGCGTCGCCGGGCATCATGGCCAGCGCCAGGCGCAGCCGCGTCAGCGGCGTGCGCAGGTCGTGGCTGATTCCGGCCAAGAGGTCGGTGCGCTGAGCGACGAAACGGCGGATGCGTCCCTGCATCTGGTTGAAGGCAGCGGCCGCCTGGCGCACCTCCAGCGCGCCCTCGGGCTTCATCGGGCCCTGGTCGCGACCCATGCCGAAGGCCTCGGCCGCCCCGGCCAGGCGGCGGATCGCCCGCACCTGGTTCTTCATGAACACGGCGGCGATCGAGAACAGCAAAATCCCCGACACGACCAGCCACAGCACGAACAGATACAGCGTGGTGGTGAACAGCCGCTTGCGCGCCGCCTCCACATGCAACACGCCGTCTGGCATCGCGACGCGGATGATGACGCTGCGCGGATCGGACGCCCAGTCCGCATCGAAGGGCAGCCCCACGCGCTCGCGCAGCGCGACCGCGAGGTCCTCCTCCAGCGGCAGCAGGGGCAGCGCGGCGTTGCGTGGCTGTGCCGGGCCGAGGGTCGCCCCCTGCTCAAACGCGAGCGACAGGTCGAGCCGCCAGGCGGCCTCGCGGAACACCCAGCCGCGATCGGCCTCCTGCGGGAAACGATCCAGCAGTTCGACGACCATGCCCACATCGCCGGCCACGCCATGCGCCAGGCGCCGCGACACAACATCCAGATGCCCGCCGTAGAAAAGCTGCAGGGCGATCGCCTGCAGCACGACCAGCGGCGTCAGGATGATCAACAGGCTGCGTCCGAGCAGGCCGCGCGGCAACATGCGCCGGAACAGGCTGGTGGCGAGGCTCATGCGCGCGCGCCGGCTGGAAGGGACTTCGCCCCCTCAAGGCCGCCCGCCGCCGTCACTGGCCGGGCCGCAGCACGTAGCCCCGGTGTCGGATGGTCTGCAGGAAGCGCGGTTCGCGCGGGTCGGTTTCGATCTTGCGACGCAGCCGCGTGACCTGCACGTCGATCGCGCGTTCGCCCGCATCGGGCATCGATAAGGCCGCGGCGATTTCTTCCCGGCTGAGCACGTCGCCGGCGCGGCGGGCCAGGGCCGAGAGCAGGGCGGCCTCGCCCCCGGTCAGCCTCACGCTGCCTTCTGCGTTGCGCAATTCGCCGCGTTCGGCGTCAAACCAGTGGCTGCCGAGTTGCACGGGCGGGGCGGAGAGGCTGGGCGCCGGCGTCGCCGGTGCCGCGCGCCTGAGGATGGTGCGAATGCGCAGCGCGAGTTCACGCGGGTCGAAGGGCTTGGCCAGGTAATCATCCGCGCCGCTTTCGAAGCCGGCGATCCGGTCATCGGGCGCGCCGGCCGCGGTCAGCATCAGGATCGGTACGTCCAGCCCGTCGCGGCGCAGGGCTTCGCTCAGTTCCAGCCCGCTTTCGCCGGGCATCATCACATCCAGCACCATCAGGTCGAAGGCGACGCTGGCCAGGGCCGCGCGGGCCGCCGCGGCATCCTGCGCCGCGGTGACGCGAAAGCCCTGTTCCGCCAGGAAGCGCTGCAACAGGCTGCGCAGGCGTGCGTCATCGTCAACAACCAGCAGATGCGGCACCAGCGCGTGGGGGGCGGCGGGTTCGCTCATCACCGGGCCGGGCCGTCGCGCCGCGCCCGGTCCAGGGCCGCGCGCGCATCGGCACCCATCAGCCCGCGCATTACCCTGCGGAAGCCGTCCACTGCCTGGGGGCCGGCTTCGCGATACGCCGCCATGACCGTCTCCCGCTGCCGTTCGAACAGGCGGCGTTCCAGGGTCGCGCCGGCTTCGGTCAGGGTCAGCAGGCGCTGGCGCCGGTCTTGGCGCCCCGCCGCCTGGTGGATCAGCCCCTGGTCGATCAGCGGCGTCAGCACACGGCCCAGCGACTGTTTGGTGATCGCCAGGATACCCAGCAGGTCACCCACGGTGATGCCGGGATGTCGGCCGACGAAGTGCACGACGCGATGATGGGCGCGGCCGAGACCCATTTCCTCCAGCATCGCATCCGCCCCGGCGGTGAAGTCGCGGTAGCCGAAGAACATCAGATCCTGGGCAGCGCGCAGTTCCTCTTCCCGCAGGAAAAGCAGGTCCTGCCCTGCAGCGCTATGGGGCGCGGGCATCGTCGCAGCCGGGCGGGCAGAACCCGGGTGGGCGGAACTGGGAATTGCGGAACTGGGGTGTGCGGAACTGGGGCGGGTATTGCCGTCAGGCATGGCCATGGTGTCCGTTTGTGTCAGGCATTGTGACGTTTTTTGGCGCGGCAGAGCTGTGCCCGGCAATTTCACGCAACTTTATGATAAGCGAGTGCTCGAAAGTTTTCACATCACAAACAGCGTGTCGTGACCGACGAAATTCCCATGCAGCCCGGACGTGCAAGGCGCCCAGGTGCGCAATGCTACTGCAAAGCATGTCGAGTCGTCTCGCTGACCGCCCGTCGGCCGCGCGGCTGAAGCCCAGCCGCCGTCGCCGGCGGCATCTGCCTGGCCGGACGTCGCGGCCAAGCCACGACCATCGCGGCGAAAGGCAACAACCAGACGATGCGCGCGTGGTAACGGTGGTGCGGCTTGGACAGACCGCCCGTTGCTGCCGCATTACCGACCAACCCCGCCAGCACGATCAATGCGAGGCAGAGTGCCGGCCGATCCCCCCTCACGCGCCAGGCCAGCACCGGCAAGGCCAGCAGCACCACCGCCACGAAAAGCCAAGGCCAGGGCGGGGCGACCAGCAGGCCGCGCGCCTGAAGGCCGGCGTCGAAGGCCTCCGCCTCGGCCGTGCCGAAACCCTCGACCAGCCGAGGTCGGACTGCGATCTCCAGGTCGTTCGGGATCAGCGTGTCGCCGGGCTGGATCAGCAGCATCTGGCGCAGCGTATTGGCCAGCACGGCACTGGCCACGGCGCCAGGCTCACGGGCCAGCGTCTCGGCCACGATCACGCGCGCTTCGGGGGCGAGCAACGCACCCCCCAGGAAGCGCGCGCGGCCGTCTGCGTCGCGGTTCACCGGGCTGTCGGGCGACCAGAGGAAGACATCTGAATCCTCGGGCAGGCGCCCGGCCCAGGCGCAAAGATACCAGCCGGGCGCCCCGGTCGCGCAGCGGTCGGCAATGGTCCGCGCCGCCGGGCCATCGGCGATCAACCGCGCCAGCAGAAATGTGCTGCCATAGGGCGAGACTGACCACGCGCCATGGCCGATGCGGTTGGTCCCGAGCAACAGCCCCAGCGCCACCACCAAGGGCAGTAGCGCCCAGGCCCGGCCGCGCAGAAGCAGCACGATCACCCCGAGCCCCGCCGACAGCGGCAGGAACGACAGGTGGCTTGCCGTCGCTACGCCGGCCAGCAGGATCAGCGCCACGCGTTCGACCGTGCCGAGCCCGCCCCAGCCGAAGCCGAGCAGGAATGCCGGCAACACCACCGCCGCGACCAGCACATCCGGCATGATCAGCGCGGCTGAAAACGGCAGCGTGGTGAAGGCCGCGAGGCCCGCGCAGATCGCCAGGTGGCGTCCGGCCCCCGCCCGCCCCAGCACGCGCAGGACCAGCCACAACAACCAGGAGATCACGACGCCCTGGCCCAGCACGGCCAGCCAGAGAGACACCTGCCAATGGAACAGATGCAACAGCGGTCCGTAGATCCAGGGCTTGTCCCAGATCATCAGCGGCCCGACCGTCTGATGCAGGAACGCGCCACTGTCGGTGAACAGCAGCGGATACCCGTTCCAGAACGCCGGCCAAAGCAGGAACAACCCACCCGCCACGATCGCCGAGGGAACCGCCCCGCCCGGCGCCGCGCCATCGCGCTGATGCGCGGTCATGGCGGGGCGCGCCTTGAGGGGCGCTTTGCCCCCCTCAAACGCCCCCCACCAGCAGGCCGTGCCCCCTGGACCCGCCATGGATGTGCCTGGTCAGGGCGAGGGAGGGGCATCGAGGGCGCAAGCTTGATCGAGGCTGCGCGCTGCCCCTCCCTCGCCTTGGCCAAGAATACGGCGGGTGCAGGGGACACGGTCCCCTGCTGGGAGGGGTCTGGAGGGGGAAAAGCCCCTTCCAGCGACCGCCTGCCGCGAAAACGCATATGCCTCAGCCTGGCGTCCAACGGGCCGCCGCGGCGTCGTCATCGGCCTTGGCCTCGACCCAGCGGTGGCTGCCGTCGTGGAAATCCTCGCGTTTCCAGAACGGGGCCTTGGTCTTCAGCCAGTCCATCAGGAAGCCCACGGCTTCCAGCGCCGCGGCGCGATGCGCGGATGCGGCCAGGACCAGCACGATGCCATCGCCGGGCCGCATCGGGCCATAGCGGTGGATGACCCGGCAGCCGGTCAGCGGAAAGCGGGCCAGGGCGTCTTGCACGATTGCCGAGATGGCGCGTTCGGTGACGCCGGGCCAGTGTTCCAGGGTCATGCCGGCCAACCCGTCATCGGCGCGACACAGGCCGATGAAGCTGGCGATCGCACCGATATCGGTGCGGCTGCCTGCCAGCTGCGCCATTTCGGCAGCCACGTCGAAGGGTTCGGCCTGGACCGAGACGGCCGGCATGTCAGCCGCCGGTGACGGGGGGAAAGAAGGCCACTTCGCGGGCGCTGCCGAGCGGGCGGTCAGGCCCGCAGATGTCCTGGTCCACCGCGGCACGGATCAGCCCAGGGTTGGCAAAAGCCGCGGCATGGCCCGGGCCGCGGGTGGCGAGCCAGCCCATCAGCCCGCCGACGGTGGTGACCTCCGGCGGTGGCGAGACGGTTTCCTCGGCGATGCCGGTGCGTTGCCGCAGCCAGGCGAAGTACAGGATCTGCACGGTCGGGCTGCTCAGTTCGGCACCTGGCGCACGCGGCCGCCCGGGCCGATCAGCACGGTGTTCGGCCCTTGCGGCACGGCGATGCCGCTGCCGCCGCCGGGGGTGGTGAAGGTCTGCAGCCCCGGCGTGGGCTGAACCACAGTTTCTCCGGTCGGCAGGGTGCGGACGCGGTCGTTGACGGGGGGCGAGATGTTCAGCACGGGCGGCAGCGCCGGGGTCACGGGGGCCGGCCGTTCGCGGACCTGTCCCGGGGGTGGTGGGGCGATCTGCCGCGAGCCTTGCTCGAATTCCACCGCATCCTGGCGGAATATGGCTTCCGGCGGCGGGATGGAGCTTGCCTGGCCTGGCTGGATGCCGCGCTGCTGGTCCTCCAGGTTCAGCAGCGTGGCGCGCGGCGCCTCGTCCACCGGCCAGACATTGCCCCGTTCGGGCAGCAGCGGCGGCAGATTGGGATTGCCGCCGGTCACGCGTGTCAGTGTGGCGCTGCCTTCCGGGCGCACGACGCCGCGCTGGCCCCAGGGGTCGAATTCGTCCCGGGCGGTGCAGCCGGCGAGGATGAGGCCCGACGCGGCGAAAACAAGAATGCGTATCATGGTGCTCTCCGGCTTCGCCTACTCGCCACGGAAGATGCGGCTTCGCGGGCGCTGCGCCAAGGGCGGGCAAGCGCCGCGCCGTGTGAACTTCAGCCCCGCCCGCCGACCGCCCGTCGTCACGCCGCGGGCGGCCCACCGGCGTAGCGCAGGCCGGCGCGTAGGTAGTCCCAGCCGGTGACCAGGGTCAGCGCCGCCGCGCCCCACAGCCCCGCCTCGCCCAAGGCACCGATCGGCAGCCAGCCCAGCCCGATGAGCGGTGCCCCCGAATCCCCGGCGATCAGCACGCCCAGCGCCCCCATCTGCACACCGGTCTTCCACTTGGCCAGTGGCGTCACGGGCAGGCCGACGCGCAGGGCCGCGAGGTACTCGCGCAGCCCCGAGAC
>JBBQHE010000086.1:0-16838 GCA_038323655.1 Acetobacterales bacterium
TGATGCGTGCAGCAGAGCAGCGAACTATCGAAACCACCTGGCGCAAGGCTGGCGCCATCCTCGACCTCGTCAGCCCCGCTGAATGCGCCAACTACCTGGTCAACTCAGGCTACGCTTCCGGGTAAACGCAGCGTGCTCTAGGGATTGGTATCCAGCCTTCCCAACCGGGCCCCAGGCACCTGCATCAGCGCCAGCCGGAAGGCGGCATGCCGGGCCACCATGCCGAGGCGATGTTCACGCAGCAGCCACAGCAGTCGGCAAAGCCGGGAAAGCGGCTGACTTTGGCGACACCCTGTGTCAGGCCTTGTGTCGGTCAGCCCCAACCATGCCTCGCCCCGAAGGCCACAGCACGGCCCCCAGGCTGACCACTGCAAATGCCAGGCTCAGAAGCCCGGCCAAACGATGACGCATGGGCTTCTGTGGCGGGTCTCCGGCCCTGTCCATCCAGAGCGTTACGCGCGCCGCCCCCACGACCGCGGCCGGCGTCGCCACGAAGCGCGACTGCCCAGCGAGCGCATCGGCCAAACCCGCCATGCCCGGCCCCATGTTCGGCAGAGAGTAAGGAGCCTGCATCTCGATCGCCACCAACCGCGCCACCGGGGCCGACGCCAGCCAGTTATCGGCCAGGCGGCGCACGTCGGCCCGGCTGGCCGACGCCTGCAGCCATGGCTGCTCGACGGTCCGCCGACAATCGCAGGCGGCCTGCAGCGTCCAGGCGAACAGGTCAGACACGCCAAAGCTGGCGACGAAGCCGACCCGCACGTCATCACCCGCCAGCGGCAGATAGGCCGCTGCCAGCGCCAGGTCGGACGGCGCCGCCGGCCGCCGGATCGCCACCGCATCGGCCATTGCGCGGTCCGGTTCCGCGAAAATGTGCAGCCCAAGCCAGACCAGCGCCACCGCAAGCCCGCCCCGGCCGAAGCGGGCCACGACCGCCGCCACCCCGGCCCCCGCGCAGAGCCAGACCGCGAACAGCGACGTCGCCTGGAAACGCCATTGCTGCTGCGGATGCAGCACGACGATGGCGGCCGAGACCAGCGCCAACAGCGCAACCGCCCGCGGCCCCGGCCCGCGCCGCCACAGCAGCGCCCCGCCGAGGATGGCTGCCCCCAGGACACTGGCGGCCGACCATGGCGCCACATGGAACCCTTGCGAAAACCCGGCCCATTGGAACAGCAATGCTTGCAGCGGTTGATAGGCCAGGGTCGCGCCGCTATGCGTCGGCCCGATAAACCACAGGAAGGACAGCAACGCGTCCGGCACGAGGAACCACAGAAGCACCGGCATCCCATGCCACGCCAGCACCGTCGGCACCGATGGCGGCAGCAGGCCGGGCGGCACCCTGCGCCACAACAGGCACAGCCCGACCAGAAGTAGCCCATGGCCCAGCGCGAACACGTGCCCGGGATAGACTCGCAAGGCACGGCCCGCGAGCGTAACATCCAGCGGTGCACGCATGGCAACCCAGCCCACGCCAGCCGTCAACAGCAGCAACGCCAGCAGGGGCCAGCGCAGGGTGCGAATGCAGCCTATGACCGCCCCGCGCGGCAGCGCCCAGGCCGCGCGCCAGACCTCCGGCAGCAGCCCGACACCGAGTGCTGCCATCAAAATCAGCCAGTAGTTGTACTTGGTGAAGAACAGCAGGCTGAGGCAGGCGCCGAACCAGGCCGCGCGCGCCCCGCGCGCCGGCGCCTCGGCACAGCGCAGGAACGCGTGCAGCGCCATCGCCGAAAGCCCGGCCCCGAGCCCTTCATGCATCACATCCGTGCTCAGCAACCGCAAGGCCGGGCTCACCGCCAGCAGGCCGACGACCACGACCCCGGCGACGATGCCCTGGCGCGCGTCGGGCGTCACCCGCATCGCGATGGCCCAAGAGAACGCCATGGCGAGGCCCCAGCCCAGCATCCCTGGCACGACGCCCCAGGCCGGCCC
This sequence comes from Acetobacterales bacterium, assembly GCA_038323655.1. Taxonomy (GTDB): domain Bacteria; phylum Pseudomonadota; class Alphaproteobacteria; order Acetobacterales; family Acetobacteraceae; genus Humitalea. The sequence continues at coordinate 1,933 of JBBQHE010000086.1, forward strand.
CAGTGGCACCGGCACCAGCAGCAGTCCCAGCAGCAGCGGGTGCAGCGGCGGCCAAACGGTGATGCGGGTCAGCGCCTCCAGCACCCCGGCCCCATCGCCCGCGCGCAGCGCCAGTGCGACATCGAAGCCGCGCGCCAGATGCGTGTTCCGGTCGTGGTAGACATCGCGCCACAGCGCCGACGGGTCGTCCGGCCAGGCCGTCAGCAGCACCAGGCTTATGCAGCCGGCAACGACCAGGCTGGCCCCCGCCCGCGACAGGCACCAACGCGCCAACGCCTGTCGATTTGCCATCCGCTCCGCCTGCCCGGTTTCACAAGCCTAGGCGGGTCCCTTCGCCGACGGAACCGTCCTGGCCGGAATTCGTGCGACACGCGCTGGCCTGGCCTGGCCGACCATGCCTAGCATCGGGGTGGAATGATCATCAGGTCCCCGGCATGACATCGACAGCGGGCGTCACCGGCGGCCGAGGCTTCTTGGGGCAACGCATCTTGGCGGGTCTGCGTGGCGCCGGCTGTACCGTCCATACCGTCGGATCGGCCCGCCCGGGCGATGGGCCAAGACATCGCGCCATCGCCGGCCCGACCGACCTGCCCGGCCTGACGGCTGCCCTCGGCGCGCTGCGCCCCAACCTCGTGGTGCACCTGGCCGCCGCCGCGCCGGACGCGCCGCCCGACTGGCACCGCGCCATCACGCTGAGCGGCACGCAGGCATGGCTCGCGGCGCTGCGCCGCACGTCCCCCACCGCGCAACTGATCGCGGTGGGCAGTGCTGCGGAACTCGGCCTCGTCCCGCCGCAGCAGACGCTGGTCGGAGACCTGCACCCCTGCCATCCAGCAACGGCCTATGGCAGGGCCAAGCACGCCGCGGCCCGGCTGGTGCTGTGCTACCGCCGCCAGGGTGGGCTGGCCACGGTGCTGCGCCTGTTCAGCGCAGTCGGCGGCGGAGCGCGACAGCCTGGTCGGCAGCCTGGTGTCACATCTGCGTGCCCTGCCGCGCGACGGCTGCGTGCTTCACGTGCAGGATCCCAGCCGTGTGCGGGACCAACTGGATGTGGACCAGGCCACGGCCATGCTGGTCGCTCTGGCGCAGCGTGGCGCCAACCTGCCGCCCTTGATGATCCTCTGCTCGGGGCATCCGGTCACCGTGGGCGCCTGGGCCGAAGCCCTGGCCCCGGCGCGCGGTGCCCCGATGCGGCTGGCGCGGTGGGATACCCCGGTGCGTGCCCACGACCCGCCGCGTGTCGTCGGCGACCCGGCCACGTTGCGGCGGCTGGGTCATGCGCCGCAGCCGATCGTGCTTGATCGCCTGGCCGCCAGGATCATCATCCCGTGGCCCGGCTGATCCTTGATGTCTCGACCATCGCGCGCTGGACGGGGCCGCCCGTCGGCATCGTGCGGGTCGAACACGAACTCGCCCGCCACGCCCGGACCACCGGGCAGGCCGAACTGGCGTTCTACGACCCGCGCCGCGACGTGCTGCGCGAACTGGCCCCCGCCTGGGCCGACATCATCCTGGGCCTGCAGGGTGCGATCGACACCATCGACCTTGATTTTCGCCGTCACCGCCCGGGCTGGAAGAACCTGCTGTCGGCCCGTTACCCACTGGCGATGGCGCTGGAACGACGGCGGCTGGCCGGCAGTGCCTTGGCCGGGCGGCTGCAGGCTCCGCTGCTGGGGGCCGACGCCCGGCGTCAGCCCTTTGGCGACCGCGACGGGACGCGTCATGCCGTGGTGCCGCTCGACCTGGCGCTTGGCCCGCCGCTCACGCTCGGCCCCGCCGATACGGTCCTGACCGCCGGGTCCGACTGGCTGCACAAGGGCCGGGCCATGCTGGACCTGCGCCTGCGCCACGGCTTCGGCCTGGTCGCCATGTGCTACGACCTGCTGCCGTTGCTGCACCCCGAATGGTTCCGCCCAGCCGAGATCGCGCCCGTCGCGGACTACTGGCACGGCGTGCTCGCGGCGGGGGTCAGCGTGCTGTGCAACGCTGAGTGCGTGGCGCGCGACCTGATCGATTACGCCGCCCGCCACGACATGCCCGCCTGCCGCCCCATCGTCGTGCCGCTTGGATACGCGCCGCCGGCCCACGCGGCGCTGCCGCCTCTGCCCGCCGGCCTCGGCCCCGGCCGCTTCGCCCTGTTCGTCAGCACGCTGGAACCGCGCAAGGGCCATGCGATGCTGCTCGACGCCTGGGCCCGGCTGGTGGCCGAGGGGCTGCCGCAGCGCCACGACTTTCGTCTCGTCTTCGTTGGCCGACCCGGCTGGATGGTCGATGACGTGATGCGCCGGCTGCGTGACGGCGCAGGCCAGGTGCTGCATCTGCAAGGCATCGACGACGCCACCCTGGCGCGGCTGTATCGGGACTCGGCCTTCTGCCTTTACCCGTCGCGCAGCGAAGGATTTGGCCTGCCGATCATTGAGGCCTTTGCCGCCGGGCGGGCGGTGATCGGCTCCACCGGCGGCGCGGTGCCGGAGACCATCGGCAGGCTGTCGCCCTGCCTGGACCCGCTGGATGTCGGCGCCTGGGCCGCCACTCTTGCCGAATGGATCGAAAATCCCGCCGCCCGCGCCCCGTGGGAGGCCCTGATCGCCCGGGACTTCCGCCACCCGACCTGGCCCGAAGCCGCAGCCCGGATCATGGCCGCTGCCGCCGCAGCCCGCTGACCTGCGCCCGCAGCCCCAGCCAGGCGGCGTGCAGACGCGTGCGCGATTTCAGGCCCGGCTGGGAACGCAACAGCGCCAGTGCCGCTCGCACCGCCTGATTCTGGCCACGGGCCAGCGCCTCGCGCGCAGCCCCCAGCGCGCCGCCGATCAGTGCGGCGGCCGTTTCGTCATCGCCGACGCCCAGGTCCCGCAGCAGGGCTGCATCGATCGCCCGTGTCATCGCCGGCTCGGTCCGCCCCGCCCGACGCCAGCGCGCCGCCGCCAGCGCGCCCAGTTCCGACAGGATGCGCTGCTCCAGCGCGCTCCAGGTCACCTGGCCCGCGTGTTCGCGATAATCGACCAGTGGCGCGGCCAGTGCGCGCAGCGGATGGTGCTCGGTCAGGCGCAGCCAAAGGTCGTAGTCTTCGGCGCCCAGGAACGCGGAACGATAGCCGCCCGCCGCCAGCACCGCATCGCGCCGAAGCAGCATGGTGGGATGCGCCAGGCAGTTCCGTGCCTGCAGGGCGTGCTCGATTTCCTGTGGCTCGACCGGTGGCGCGACCACGCCGCGCGACCGGCCAGCGACATCGACCAGGCGCCAACCGCTGCCGATCGCCGCGGCATCGGGATACGCGGTGGACAGTGCTACCTGGCGCTCCAGGCGCTCGGGCCAGGCCAGGTCATCGGCATCCATGCGCGCGACCAACGGCGCCCGCGCCAGGCGCAACCCCGTATTCAAGGCCGCGACCAGCCCGACCGCGCCGAGCGGCACGAGCCGGATCCGCGCATCCTGGGCGGCATGGTCCGCCAAGATCCGCGGCGTTGCGTCGGTCGAGCCGTCGTCGCAGATTAGAAACTCGAATGATTGCAGGCTCTGCCCAAGAATGCTGCCGATCGCTGCCGCCAGGAACCGCGCGCCGTCCCGCACTGGCATCAGCACCGTGACGAGCGGGTCGGACATGTGGCGATCTCCCCTGCTGCGGCCCCGCAGACCTAGCCGATGACAGCCCGCCCCGTCAGCATCGTCACCGTCACCCGCGACGGGCTGTTCTTCACGCAACTCCTCGCCGCCCAGGTCCGCCGCCACATCGGGCAGCGCCCCTACGAGATCATCGTGGTCGACCAGGGCAGCTCCGATGGTACCCAGGCCTGGGCCCGCGCGCAGCCCGACGTGCGACTGCTGCGCCAGTGGCGCTGGCCCGGACGCGGCCACCAGCACGCCGAAGCCGCCATCAAGGGGCTGCGCGCCGCGCGCCACGCCTGCCTGGTCCTGCTTGATTCCGACGCACACCCGGTAAGCGACGACTGGCTGGCGCAGAGCGTCGATCTGCTCGACGACCAACGCCCGCTCGCGGGCGCCATCTTCCGAAGCGCCCACCGCGGCAACCCGCACGGCTGGTACATTCACCCGCACTTCATGGCTTTCCGCAAAGCAGACCTCGGCGGCCTGATCGAACTGCGCAAACTTCGCGGCGATGACACCGACACGGGCGAGGAAGCCACGCTGCGCGTTCTCGCCGCCGGCCTCGGAGTCATCGGCCACGAGATCACCCGCTGTGACGACCACGCCGTCGGGCATCCCAGCGTGCCCACCATCGCCGGCGGCGTCTTCCACGCATGGTATACCTCCCGCCTGCTGCACAACGAAGCCGAAGTGATCCGCGAAACCCAGGGCCGCGTCTCACAAGCCACCTACCTGCACCCGCTGCAGGCCCGGCTGCGGCAAGCCTATGCGGCAAAGAAACCCTAGCCGGGGGCGGGGTGCAGTGCGGGCGGGAGATGGCAGCTTCTGCAAGGGGCTTGCCGCGTCCAGACCTCGGCAGGGTTGAGACTGTGCGTTTGTACCCAGGGCGGGTCGGGGCCAAGGCAAGGGAAGGGCATGACGTGGCCAGCAGCAAGGACGCGGCCGTGATGCCCCGCTCAGGCCGCCGGACAATTGCAGCACTGGGTCAGGGGCCCCAGCCTGCTGGTGGGGAATTTCTCAGGGGAGCAAAGCCTCTCTCACCGCCCGCCATTTGCAGCCCAGGGCCAGCCCCAGCCGCGCTACAAACTCTGCGCCGCCTGGGCCAACACCGCCTCCACGGCCCGGAGATTGGCTTGCAGGTCGGCACGCGCGGCGCTGATTTCGGCGGCTCGGCCGATGCGGTGGCGCAGCGCCGGGTCGGCCAGGGCCGCCAGAGTTCTGGCCAGGCCCCGGTGGTCGTTGGCGTCAGCCAGGACGAAGCCGTCGCTGGCGTGTTCGATCAGATCGGCGGCGCCGTTCGCCGCCGTGGTAATGACGGGCAGGCCGGCTGCCATCGCCTCCAGGGTCGCCAGGCTGCAGGCGTCCCAGCGCGTCGGGTTCAGCAGCACGTCGGCAGCGGCGTACAGCGGTCGCATATCGCTGACCTGGCCCAGGAATGTCACCCGGTCGGCGATTCCGAGGCTCTGCGCCAGGTCGGACCAGAGCCGATCCGGCAGGCCACCGGCCACCAGCAGCCGGGCGCGCGGCGACGGGGCCCCCTGCGCCAGGGCGAGCAGGCAGGTGTCCAGCCCTTTCAGCCGCAGGTTATGGGCGACCATCAGGCAGGCCAGATCATCCCCCAGGCCGTATTCGGCACGGGCCGCCGCACGCAAAGGGCGCAGCGCGGCAGCGGCGAAATGGGCTGTGTCCACGCCATTCGGCACCCGGACGATGCGGACGGGGTCAAGCCCATGGCGTGCCGCGAGCAGCCCCTGCAGCCGATGCGAAACGGCAATGACGTGCCGCGCGCGTGTCGCCGCCTGGTGTTCGATCTGCGCCATGCGCCAGCGCCGCAGGTTCAGGCGCGGCGAGACGCGCGCACGCAGGCGCCGCCAGGCCGCGTGGGACGAGATCTCCTGTTCCATGCTGAGCAGGCGGGACCCGGTCTGTGGGTGGAAGACATGCGCCGACCAACCCGTGCCGCCGTCGTGCAGCACACGCCCAGCCAGGCTTGGCAAGGCGGCTTCCACCGCGCGGGCGCGACCGATCAGGTTGCCCGGATCGGGCAGCAGGCGAAGCGGAATGTGCGTGGCAGCAGGGTCGCCGCGAAAGGCCACGACAAGCACATCGTGCCCGGCCGAGACGAGATAGGCAGCGAAAGCCGCCGTCCAGCGTTCCGCCCCGCCCCCCTCGGGGTTGAACTCATCGGTCACCAGGCCGATGCGCATCATGTTCCCAGCGTTCGCACGCCGTGACGTTAGCGGGACAGGACGGTGCGGCAAGGCGCATGGGCTGGTTTGGCCCTTTCGATCTGCCGCCGGGCCTGGTGGGGCGTTGGTGCGCGATAGAGGCATCGGGCCCCGGCCCCGCGGGGGAGGCGCATGCCCTGATCGCGTTCGACCGATGCAGCGGCGGACGGATCCATCTGCATCACGCGGGCGGGGCATGGCGCGGCCTGGGCGTAGTGCCGGCCGAGCAGGTCTGGCTCGGTGTGATGGGCACCCAGCCGGAGGCGGTCACCGTCACCCTTCGTCCCATCGCGCCCTGGCGCGCGGCGTGGAGGCTGCTGCGTCGGCATGGCGTGTCGCCCGGACTTCTGCGCAACCCGCGCGGGGTTTTGGCGCGGCTGGCCGTCCATGCAGACGAACCCGCCGGTTATGCGCTGTGGTGCAGTCTGTTCGATGTCTGGACCCCTGGGACGCTGGTGCACCAGGCGCGCCTGCGCCCCGGCCTGCTGGTGCTGCATCGGGACGCGCCAGCGGCGCTGGCGGCGACCCTGGCCAGCATCGCCGCCCAGACCTGGCCGGTCGCGCATGTGGTGGCCGGCGCCGACTGGCGTGAAGCGGCGGCATCCCTGGGCACGCCCTACGTCGGCATTCTGCAGGCGGGCGAGATTTTGCCGTCGCATGCGATCGGGCTGGTCGCGCAGCAGCTGGAGCGCCTGGGCGAGCCTGCGCTCGCCTGTGCCGAGGCGGACGCGCTGTCGGCCGCCGGCAAACGCGAGGCACCGGTCTTCCGCCCGACGCCCGGGCTGGCGTTGATGCTGTCCGGCACGCAGACGCAGGGTCTTTGGGTGACCCGCGCGCAGCTGCTGGCGGATCCGACGCTGGACGGCAACGGGGCCGAGGCTCTTCGGCTCGGGCTATGGCTTCGCCACCAGGCGGCCGCGCGCATCCCCTTCGTGCTGAGCCATCGCCGCCCGGATGCCGAGGCGGCCCCTTCCGCAGCATTGCAAGCCGTTGCCATGGCGCATCTGCGCGACGCCGGCCTGCCGTGGCACGTCGATGCAGGCCGGGTGATGCGCAACGACGCCCCCTGGCCAAAAGTCACTTTGCTGATTCCATCGACGCTGCGCGCGGCCCATGCCGCCGACTGCCTGCGCGCGGTGCTGTCCGGGACGGAATACCCTGACCTGGAGGTCTTGGTTGGCGTGGCGCAGCCCGGTTCGCTCGGCCCCGACCAGCAGCGCCTGGCAGAGAGCCTTGGCCCCAGGGTGCGCGTGCTGCACGTGGCTTGCGAACATTTCAATTTTGCCGCCGCCATCAACCGGCTGGCCGGGCAGGCGCAGTCAGACCTGCTTTGCCTGCTGAACGACGATGTGCGCCCGATCGATGCCGGCTGGCTGCAGCGCCTGGCGCTGTGGCTGGATGACCCGGGCGTCGGCGTGGCTGGGCCGCGCCTGCTCTACCCGGATGGCACGATCCAGCACGGCGGCGTGCTAATGGGGCTTGGTGGGGTCTGCAACCACATGAACCGCGGACGGTCGCCCGGCGCCGCGGGCGGCCCGGGGCGGGGCCTGCTGGCGCAGGATGTGTCGGCCGTCACCGGCGCGTGCCTGCTGACGCGCACCGCCCTTTTCAACCGGCTGGGCGGACTTGACGAAGGCTATCCGCGCGACTTCAACGATGTGGACTTCTGCCTCCGGGTGCGACGTGCCGGGCAGCGCGTGATCTACGACGGCAGCACCGCGATGCATCACCTTGAAGGCGTCACCTACCACGCCGCCGCAGCCGCGACTGGCATCCCCGCCGAGGCCGCGCGCATGCGGCGGGACTGGGCAGCGTCGATCCGGGCCGACCCGTTTCACAGCCCTAACCTGGCCTTGAATCCTGGCCGCGAATGGGACCTCGCATTCCCGCCGCGTGTCCTGGATTAGGCGCCGACAATGCAACGCGGGCCGGACGTGTTCCGGTTGCCGATATCTCGGCGTTGAGGCGTTCACGGCCCGATTTCACCGCAGGACAGCGTGCGTGACGGTCCCCGGTTGCTCGGCCTGCGACCGCAAGATGAAGCGGGAGCAGCACAGCGTCGCACCGCAGGGTTCTTTCAGCGCCGATAACCCCGGGCCGTCAGGCGCCCCGGCGCAACGGCTTCGGCAGCGCCATTTCATCCGTGCTGTCCTCATCCAGAATGTGCTCGTCCGTCCCGTCTTCATCCAGCGTCACGATCATGCCGATCTGGTCGCCGAAGCGTTGCAGCGATTTGTCGCCGCCAAGCGGCAGCGGAATACCGCGCATTTCGCAGAAGCCGATCAGGGCTTCGATCAGCGCGTCGCCCGACAGGGTCAGGCGCAGAAGTTCGCCTGTTCCGCCACGCGGCAGATCGCGACTGGGATCCAGCACCACCACAAGGCAGACGCTTCTTCCATGACCGTTGCGCGGCAGCGCGGGCTCGACAAAGCAATCGATCACGTCGCCGGTCGGCAGGTTCCGTCGGTCGTGCCGAACATGCTCCAGCAACGCGCGAGCTGCTTCGGCCGGGCGGAACAGGATATGACGAATCTCGGACGGCATCGGCTCTCTTCCGGGGTGGTACCGGGAGTTTGCGGCCCGGCACCTTGCCGAACGATGAACCGCGCAGAATGCCCGGCTACCGCCGCGGCTGCCGGAACCGGTCCACAGCCCCCACCAGTGCCGTGCGTATGCCGGGCTCCAGCGCCGAATGCCCGGCATCCGGTATCACGGTCAGCCGGGCCCGCGGCCAGGCAGCGGCCAGGTCGAATGCCGTCTCTGCCGGACAGACCATGTCGTAGCGGCCCTGGATGATCTCGGCCTGGATATGACCAATGCCAGCCATGTGCGCGAGCAACCCGCCCTCGGCCAGGAACAGCCGATGCGCGAAGTAGTGCGCCTCGATCCGCGCCAGCCCCAGGGCTGTGCGGTCCTGGGCGAAGCTGGCGACGGACTCCGGCGAGGGCAGCAGGGTGGAGCAGGAGCCCTCGTAGGCGCTCCAGGCCCGAGCGGCGGGCAGGTGCACCATCGGGTCGGGGTCGGTCAGGCGGTTGAGGTAGGCGGTCAGCAGATCGCCACGTTCGGCCGCGGGCACGTGCTCGGCAAAGGCCGCCCAGGCATCGGGGAAGACGCGGCGCAGGCCATAGAGAAACCATTCCACCTCGGCCTCGCGGCCCAGGAAAACGCCGCGCAGCACCGCGCCCGCCACCCGGTCCGGATGCGCCTGGGCATAGGCCAGGGCGAGGGTCGAACCCCACGAACCACCGAACAGCAACCAGGACTCGACGCCCAGAAACTTCCGCAAGACCTCGATGTCGGCGACCAGGTGCGGCGTCGTGTTGTCGCGCAGGTTGCCCAAGGGGCGAGACCGGCCGGCACCGCGCTGGTCGAAGATCACCACCCGCCAGTGCTGCGGGTCGAAGAAGCGGCGATGCACCGCCCCGGCCCCGGCGCCCGGCCCGCCGTGCAGGAACAGCACCGGCTGGCCGCGCGGATTGCCCACCTGTTCCCAATACATGACATGGCCGCCGGACAGGGGCAGCAGGCCAGTCTCATAGGGTGCGATATCGGGGAAGAGGTCGCCGCGTGGCATGCCCCTGTTTCGCAAGTCATCGTGCCTCGCGCAACTGCTGGTGCAAGCCGGCGCGTCACGGCCTATCTTGATGGGACCATGGCTCTGCCCCCTCCCTCCCAGGCCGGCGCGCGGCAAAAGACCCCCGCCACCCTCCGCTGCGGCGTCTGCGGCACGGAAAGCCGCCAGCAGCCGTTCCGTCCGCAGCCGCCGGAACAGGCGCCGGACCTGGACCTTCGCCCAGGTGAACCGGTTCGCTCCACGATGGGGCGCTGGCTGCAGCAATGTCCCAACTGCGGCTATGCGGCGCCGGACCTGGCCCAGGCACACCCCGCCGTGCCGGGGGTCGTCGCGGCAGCCCCCTTTCGCGCCCTGCTGGCCGATGCCAGCGCGCCACCCCTGGCCCGGCGATTTCTGGCCTGGGCGCATGTGCTGGAAGAAACCGGCGCGCTGCATGCCGCCGCCGAGGCGACGCTGCACGCCGCCTGGGTGGCCGATGACCTGCGCCGCGCCGACCTGGCCCGCGCCTGGCGGCTGGATGCGGTGGCACTTTGGCGCGGCGGCCCGCCGATGGATGCCGAGCAATGCGTCCGCGCGCTGGACGCGCTGCGCCGCGCCGGCGCCTGGGACGACGCCGCGAATTCGGCGGCCGAGATGGGACGCCGGGTCCATGACGATGCCGTCAGCCCGATCGTCGCCCTGGAGGCCCGGTTGATCGCCGCGCGGGACACCGGGCGCCATACCGTAGCGACCGCACTGCCGCCGCCGGCGCGTCGGCCGCATGTGGCGCATCAACCGAGCCCGCGCGGGATTGGCCCCTTCGCATGGCTGAAACGCCTGTTTCGGCGGTAAACCCTGATCCGCGGACCTGCCTGCCGCTACCGGATGAACCAGCCGATCTCGTCCAGTTCGCCGACGATCTTTTCGTCCTTCAGCTTGAGCAGATGCGCGAGCAGGCTGCGCTGCGCGCCCCGCACCAGCACGGGGTCAATCGTGCCGTAGACATCCGGCAGCAGCGTTTCCAACGGCGTGATTCCCGCCTGCGCCAACGCCGCCAGAACCCGTGCCTCGCGCGCGGCGCGATGTGCCCGCAGGCCCTGCAAATAGGGGGCAGGATCTTCCAGCCGCGGGCCGTGGCCCGGCAACAGCAGCCTGTCGCTGCGCGCGATCAGCCGATCAAGGCTGGCCATGTAGTCGGCCATGTTGCCATCGGGCGGGCTGACGACCGTGGTGCTCCAGGCCATCACATGGTCGCCCGACAGCAGCACGCCGCCCCCGAGGTCGAGGCAGATGTGGTTGGCGCAATGCCCGGGCGTATGCACCGCGGCCACCGACCAGCCGCCATCGGACAGCGTTGCGCCGTCGGCCAAGGGGAGGTCTGGGACGAAATCGTGATCACCGCCCTCCCCCGTCTCGTCGGACCGGGCGGTCAGGTGCGGGCCGAAGCCGACCGTGACGGCCCCGGTCGCGGCCTTCAGCAGGGCCGCCCCGGGCGAATGGTCGCGGTGGGTGTGGGTGACAATGATGTGGGTAATCGTCTCGCCGGCTGTTTCGTTGAGCAAGGCGTCGATATGGTCGCGATCCGCCGGCCCCGGGTCGACCACCGCGACGCGTCCCTGGCCCAGAATGTAGGTGTTGGTGCCGCGATGGGTGAAGGGCGTGGGGTTGTGGCAGATGACCCGGCGGACGCCGGGGGCGACCGCTTCGGCCTGGCCGTGCGGCCAGGTGTCCTCGCGCAGATGCGTCAACGTGGCCATCACACCGTCTTCCCCTTCGCGCGCAACTCTGAGCGCAGCATGCCTAGACCCGCGGCCACGATCAGCCCGGACCCGACCCAGGTCCAGAAACCTGGAATCTCCCCCCACATGACCCATCCGAACAGCGCTGCCCAGAGCAGCGAGGTATAGCCGAAGGGGGCGACGGCCGAGACCTCGGCGCTGGCCCAGGCCTCGGTCAGCATGACCTGGGCCAGGCCGCCCAACAGCCCACAGAGCGCCAGAAGCAGCACATCGGCCCACCCGGGCGTCACCCAGACGAAGGGCAGCGTCAGCCCGATCATCGCGCTCATCAGCAGCGACTGCCACAGCACGATGGTCGAACTGCTCTCGGTGCCCGACAGGCTGCGGACCAAAAGCGTCGTCAGCGCCGAAAACACGCCATGGGCCAGCGCCGCGGCCATGCCGAACAGGGCGACCGTGTCGCGCGGCCCGGACCCGAAAAACGCATCCTGACCCAGCGCGATGGCCAGAATGCCGCCGAAGCCGACAGCGACCGCGGCCCAGCGTGCCGGCCCCGGCCGCTCCCCCAGCAGCGGAATGGCGAGCAGCAGCACGAAGATCGGCGTGGTCTGCGTGAGCGCCGTCTGCTCGGCGAGCGGCAGCACCGTCAGCGCGTAAAATGAGCAGGTCATCGCCAGCATGCCGGTAAAGGCGCGGGCGATGTGGCTGCGCAATCGCCGTGTTCGCAACGATGGCCGGCCGCGGCTGAGCGAAAAGATCAAGACCACCGGTATGGCCAGCAGGCAGCGGAAGAACATGATCTCGAAAAACGGAAGGCGTTCGGCCAGGCCTTTGACGAAGGCGCTCATGAGCACGAAAACCGCGCAGGCCGTCAGCATCAGCACCGCACCACGCTTTGGGTCGTGGCGCAGCGCCATCAGCGCCGGGCCTCGCGCGTCCGCACCTGTTCGCGATGCAGATTGTACAGCCCCGCGGCAATGACCACGGCCGCACCCGCCAGCGTCCCCCAGGCCGGGACTTCGTGCCAGATTACGAAGCCCAGCACCCCGCCCCAGACCAGCGTGGTATATTCGTAGGGCGCCAAGGTGGAGACCGGCGCCATGGCGAAAGCGCGGGCGAACAGCGTATGCGCCAGGCCATTGGCGATGCCGAGGAAGACCAGCGCCACCACCGCCCCGCCCGATGGCAGCAGGCTGGGTGCGGGGAACAGCGGCAACAGCAGCAAGCCGACCGGGACATGCGCTGCAAGCAGCCAGAAGGCGATCGCTTCCGGCCCGTCGGTCCGCGCGAGCATCCGCGTCCAGATCCGCGTCAGCGCCAGGGCCGCGACGCCGGCCGCCAGCACCCCCGCCTCCCAACGCCACAGATCGCCCCCCGGGCGCAGCATCACCAGCACGCCACAGAAGCCGGCCAAGGTGGAGAGCGTACGCCGCCAGCCGAAGCGTTCGCCCAGCAAGGGGATGGCGAGCAGCGTCATCAGCAGCGGTGCCATGGAAACGACGGCGTAGGAATCGGCCAGCGGCATGCCGGCGAACCAGGCATAGTAAAAGGTCAGGGTGCAAAGCGTATGCAGCAGGCTGCGCCAGGTGATGAGCCGGGTGTTGTAGGGGCGCAGGTTGCGAAAACGCGCCACGATCGCAATCGCGACGGCCCCCACCGCCCCGCGCCAGATCATCGCGGCGGCCGGGCCGGTTTCCGGCAGGGCCCATTTCACCGCCGCATCGGCGCAGGCGATGATGGCGAAGCCCGAGGTGATGACGCCGATCGCGCGGATGCGGTCATCGGCCACCGGCCGGAACACCGGCCGAGGCTTGCTCACGCGAAAAAGGCTTCCGCCGCCTGGCAGGTGCAGCCATCCGCATCGCGGGTTTCGAGCCGGACCTCGGCGCCGGTCCTTTCGCCCAGCAGCATCAGGGGCCGATCGCCGATGGCAGGCCTGCGGCCACGATAGGCGAAGCGCGCCAGGCACGCGCCGGGACCAGCGATGGCCAGCGCATGGGCGGCAAGCCAGGTGGCCTGCAAGGGGCCGTGCACCACAAGGCCCGGGTAGCCCTCGACCATTGTGACGTAGGGCATGTCGTAGTGGATGCGATGCCCGTTGCCGGTCAGTGCCGAATAACGGAACAGGGTCACCGGGTCGGTCGCCGCGGGTGCGGCGCTGGCGGCGGGCCAGGCGGGCGCTGCGGGGGCCGGCTTGATCGCCGCCCCCTCGGCGCCCCGGTAGACGATGTCCTGCCGTTCGCTGACCAGTTTTCCGCGGGGGCTCGCGATCTCGTGCTGGACGGTCACGAAGACCAGGCGACCACTGCCGCCGGATTTCTCCAAGACATTGGCGATGGTCGAGGTGCGGGTCACGGCATCGCCGCTGCGGAAGGGCGCGTGAAAGGTGACCTCGCCGCCCGCCCACATGCGCCGGGCCAGGTCGTGCACCGGCGGCAGGAAGCCGCCACGCCGGGGATGACCATCGGGGCCGAGGCCGGCGGGGGGCTTCCAGTCCTGGAACAGCATCCAGTGCCAAAGCGGCGGGATGTCGCGCTCGGGCAGGGGCACGCCCAGCGTGGCGGCCAGGCCCTCGACCAGGCGCGCATCCAGCACGTCCTGCCGCGTCTCGCTCCGGCCGATGAAGTCGCTGTAGGTCACGGTCAATCCTCACGCGTAAAGATGCGGTTACCCTCGATTTCGGCCGTTTCGCGATAAGCGGAGAAGGTTTCCTCGAACAGTGGATGGCGACGAAAGTATTCGATGAAGTCGAATTCGCCATTGCACCAGGGAATGCCGGGATGGCGGGCGATCAGCACCGCCGAGGGAGGGGCAGCGGCGAAATCCTCGGCCACGGTGCGATAGACGAAGAACTCCGCGCGGCTCATTTCCCAGGTTTCCCGATAGCGCGCGCCGTTGGCCGGGCATTCACGATAAACACCCTGAAGCAGCCACAGGTTCATGGTCCGTAGCGTTGATTGCGCGCGGGCGTAGTTGAGCGCCGGATACACCGGATAGATGTCGGGCGAGAGCACCAGCAGACGTTCGCCCAGCGCATCCTGCCGCAGCTTGGCAGTCAGGAAGCCGACTTTGCTGGAGGAAAACTGGATCTCGCGCCATGGCGCCTCGCCGGCGTAGGCGGTGACCAGCGCCAGACTGACCCCCAGCACGGCCGCGAAGGGATGGGCGGCGCCAAGGGCGCGGCCGGGCGCCAGGTTGCGGTCGGCCCAGCGGGCCGCGAGCAGGAAAGCGACCAGCGGCGCCAGCATCAGCACCGGTGCGAGGTGGTAGGTCCAACCCTTGTGCTGCACCAGGGCCGAGAGGAAGGCCCCCGCGGCCGCGGCGAAGAGCGTCTGCGCCAGCGAACCGGCGCCGCGCCGCGCGACCAGCGGCAGCAGCAGCGCCAGCAACAGCGCCGCCGTGCCCATGCGGTTGGCCAGGAGGATGCCAAGGCCGCCAGGGCCGCCCAGGTCGAGGTAGTAGGTCAGGACCAGCGGCAGAACATAGCCGAAATAGTCCGGGAAAAAGATTGGGATGCTGGCCAGGTACAGCGCCCAGAACGCCGCCATGAGCCAAGGGAGCGGGTCGCGCAGCGTGTCGCGAATCCCAGGCCCGAAGCCCAGCCGTGCTATACGATGCCCGGCCACGACGCATTCGATCAACCCGGGCACGGCCAGGAAATGCGGCTTCAGTGCAAAGCCGACGGCTGCGAGCAGCGTCGTGCCCAAGGCCAACCCGCGCGGGGTCCGAAGCCCATCGGCGCGTCGCGCTGCAAGCAGGGCGTAGGGCATGGCGCAGACG
>JBBQHE010000087.1:0-16812 GCA_038323655.1 Acetobacterales bacterium
GCCCGTCGTCGGCCTCGGCGCCGAGGGCCAGGACGATGGTGTCGATGTTTTGGCGCGCATGCGCCTGCTGCGTATAGACATCGCGCAATTGCACCGTCGCGCCGTCGATGCCGACCAACTCCATGTCCGTGCTGAAAGTCACGCCCATACGGCGCAGCATGCCATAGCTCTTGGCCCAGTCGCGGCTGGCGACGAGGTCCGGCGCCGCCTGGCCGAGCCAGGTGACAAATTCCACGCAAGCCCCGCGTGACGCCAGGTATTCCGCCACCACCACCGCCTGCCGCCCGCCGAGCCCGTCATAGACCAGCGCGCGCGCGCCTGGTGGCGTCGGTTCGCGCAAGGCCTCCATGTAGGACAGCACATTGGCCTGGTCGGTGCCGGGCAGGGCGGGGCCGTTCCAGCGTTCCGGCCGCAGCGGCGTCCAGCCATGGCGCAGCCCGGTCGATCCGGTGGCGATGACGATGTCCGCAAAACCTTCGGCGAGCAGCATCTCGCGCGTCGCGCGGGTCTGCAGGCGGATATCGACGCCGGCCTTGGTGACTTGGGCTTCCAGCCAGTCGGCGACGCCGGCGAGTTCACGGCGCGACGGCGCCTGCGACCACAGCCGCACCTGGCCACCGAGTTCATGCCCCCGTTCGTACAGCGTGACCTTGTGGCCGCGTTCTGCCGCGGTCAGCGCGGCGCGCATGCCCCCTGGCCCGCCGCCGACCACCGCGACTTTTTTCGCCCGCGTCGCTGGCCGCAAGGTGCCGGCGCCCAGCGTGCGTTCCTGCCCCGCCGCCGGGTTGTGGATGCAGGCGATCGGTGCCTGGGCGAAGATCGACGACATGCACCAGTTGGCCCCGACGCAGGGGCGGATGTCCTCGCCCTGGCCAGCGGCGGCTTTCGACACCCATTGCGGATCGGCGATCAGCGCGCGGGCCATGGCGACGAAATCGCAATCCCCGGCGGCCAGGTGCTTTTCCGCCTCGGCCGGGGTCACGATGCGGCCGACGCCGACGACGGGACGGTCCACCGCCTGCTTGACGCGGCGCGTCGCCGCCATCTGGAAGCCGTGGCTTTCCGGTGAGGTCGGGTAGATCAGCATGCGGTTCAAATACGTGCCGTGGCTGCACGACACGTAATCGACCAGGCCCGAGCCGGTCATGCGCGCCGCGACCTCGGCCCAGTCGTCGGGCCGCAAGCCGCCTTCGTGCCCGTCGTCGGAATTGATCCGCACGCCGACGATCATGCCAGGCCCGCATTCTTCGCGCGTGGCCTGGATGATCTCCATCACCAGCCGCAGCCGGTTCTCCAGCGATCCGCCGAACTGGTCCGTCCGATGGTTCGTCGCGGGCGACAGGAACTGGTTCAGCAGATAGCCATGCGCCATGGAATGGACCTCGACGCCATCCAGCCCGCCATCGCGCGCATGCCGCGCCGACAGGCGGTAGCCTTCGCGGATGGTGTCGATGTCGGCCGCCGTCATCACATGCGGCATTTCGCGATAGACGGCGCAGGGCACGGCCGAGGGCGCCCAGACCGGCACGCCGGAGGCGACGCTGTTCGTCTCCCGCCCGCGATGCCAGGGCTGGGCCAGCAGCAGCGCGCCGTGGCGGTGCACGGCCTGCGCGATCTTCTGGAACTGCGGCACCATGCGCGGGTCAAAAGCCAGCGCCTTGCCGCGATAGGGCAGGGAGGTCTCGTGCACTGCCATGGCTTCCATGGTGATGACGGCGACACCGTGCCTGGCGCGTTCCTCGTAATAGGCGACGTGTTCGTCGGTGAAGACATGGTCCTTCACCAGCAGCGTCGCATGCGCGCTCATCCAGGTGCGGTTGCGCGCGATCTTTGGCCCGAGCGGCAGCGGGCTGAACAGCAGGGGATACGGCGACGAGACAGTTTTTGACATGCGCGGCATCCTTGCGTGCATGCAGCCTTGTCACGTCACCGGGGCGCGTCAAGACTGCGGCGGCCGAGGGGGGCGCCGCACGTGCACGACCATCATGCCGATCTCGTCGTCGTGGGCAGCGGGGCGGCCGGCTGTGCGGCGGCGCTGGCCGGTGCGGCGCGGGGCCTGCGCGTCGTGCTGGTGGAAAAAGCCGCGCGCCTGGGTGGCGGCACCGCGGCATCGCTGGGTGGGCTGTGGGTGCCGGGCAATGATCTGGCGCGCGATGCGGGCCTGGCCGACAGCCTGGACGCCGCGCGTCGCTATATGGGGTTTCTCTCGGGCGGCTATGCGCTGGCACCGATGACCGAGGCCTATCTGCAAGCCGGCCCGCCAGCCCTGGCCGATTTCATCGCCGCCGGCGTGCCCTTCCGCCTGCTGCGCGGCCTGCCCGACCATTATTACCCCAGCGCGGAGGGTGCGGTCGCCGATGGCCGCCTGGTCGAGACCCTGCCGATCGCGCGCGCCGCCCTCGGCCCCTGGGGCGATCGGCTTGCCGAAGGGGTCTATAACGAGCCCGGCGTGTCCTGGGGCGATGCCATCGCCTGGGGCGGGCTCGGGGCGCGCCAGAACTGGCCCGAGGCCGAATTGGCCGCCCGCATCCGCGACAGCCTGCTGGCGGCCGGGGCCGGGCTGATCGGGCAGTTCATCGCGCAGTTGCTGGCCCGCCAGGTGCCCATCCTGGCCGGCTTCCGCGCCGAACGACTGCTGACCGAAGGCGGCCGCGTCACCGGGCTGGAAGGCCCCGGCCAGCGGCTCCATGCCGCCCGCGGGGTGGTGCTGGCGACCGGCGGCTACGAAGGCAACGACGCCCTGGTCAATCGCTTCGAGGGCCTGCCCGACTGGATGAACATCTTTCCGGCCTCGGTCGAAGGCGATGGGCTGGTCATGGGCAGCGAAATCGGGGCTGCGACCTGGCGGGTGCCGAACAACCTTGCGATGCTCGTGGGCTACGCCATTCCGACGGAGGACGGTGGGCAGCAGTTCTTCTCGGCCGGGCTGCGCGGCCTGTCCTATCCGCACAGCATCGTGGTGAACGACGCGGGCGCCCGGTTCTGCGACGAAAGCCAGTTCCAGCATGCGGTGGCGGCGCTGACGCGCTTCGATCTGGGCGCCCACCGCCACCCGAACCTGCCGGCCTGGATGATCTTCGATGCGCAATACTTTGCGCGCTACAGCTTCGCCCGGCGCCCGCCCGGCGCGCCGATCCCCGATTGGGTCATCCAGGCCGCGGATGTCGCGGGGCTGGCGGCGCGGATCGGCGTGGACGGAGCAGCGCTGGCGGCCACGCTCGGGCGCTTCAACGAAGGGGCCGCGCGTGGCGAGGATGCGGATTTCGGCCGCGGCACATCGGCCTTCGCGCGCTCCACCGCCGGCGACCCGCATGCGGCCCATCCGAACCTCGGGCCGCTCTCGCAAGGGCCCTTCTGCGCGGTGCGCATTCGCCTGGGCGGCATTTCGGCGGCGGGGCTGCTGACTGACCCGGACGCCCGGGTGCTGCATGTGCGCGGCCAGCCGATCCCCGGCCTCTACGCCTGCGGCAATGCGGCCGCCCCCACGGAATCGGGCGCCGGCTACCAGGCGGGGGTGTCGCTGGCGCGCGGGGCGGTGTTCGGCTGGCTGGCCGCGCGCCACGCGGTTGCGGCGTGATGCGCCGCTCCGCGGCGGCAGCATGATAAGCCGCTCCGCGGTGGCGGCGTGATGCGCCGCCGCTTCGCCGACCTGCCCTGGGGGCAGGTGCACTACCGCACCGGCGGCCATGGCGGGGCCGTGCCCCTGCTGATGCTGCATGGCGCGGGCAGCAATGGGGCGGCCGTGCTGCCGCTGGCCGCGGCCATGGCCGAAAGCCGCCAGGTGCTGCTGCCCGACCTGCCCGGCTGCGGCGACAGCGACCCCCTGCCGGGCGACCCGATCGAGATCGCCGACATCGCCCGCGCGCTGCTCGCCGTCCTCGACGCCATCGGCGTGGCAGAATGCGATGTGCTGGGCGGGCACCTGGGCGCCAGGCTTGGCATCGAACTCGCCCTGTCCGCGCCCGGCCGCATCCGCCGCGTCATCCTGGACGGTATCGGCCTGTACGACGACGCGGGGCGCGCGGCGATGCTGGCCCGCGTCGCGCCGACGATCCTGCCGGATGCGACCGGCGATTATTTGCGCCGGGCGCATGCCATGTGCACCGACTACTACCGTTTCTTCCCCTGGTTCGAGAATGACGCGGCGCATCGCCGCACCGCGCCCCCGCCCGATCCGCGCGCGGTGCATGCCAAGCTGCTGGAGGTGCTGAAGAATGGCGCGACCTATGCCGCGCCCTACCACGCCGCCATCCGCTACCGCCCCGAGGACCGGCTGCCGCTGGTCCGCCAACCCGTGCTGATCGCAGCCAACCGCGGCGACAATGTCGCAGCCCAAGGCCCCGCCGTCGCCGCGCTGCGGCCCGGGGCGCCCTTCGTCGAAACCCCCGGCGCCGCATCCCCGCGCGATACCGCCGCGATCTTCGCCCGCTTCCTCGACACCCCTTCTGACGGAGCCCACCCATGATGCCGATCCTCCCCCGCCGGGCCCTGCTCGGCGCAGCCGCCCTGTTGCCGCTGCCCGCCATCGCGCAAGGCGCCTGGCCGCAGCGCGCGGTGCGGGTGGTCGTGCCCTTCGCCCCGGGGGGCACCACCGATATTGTCGCGCGCATCCTGGCCCAGCAGCTGCAGGATCGCTCCGGCCAGCCCTTTGTCGTGGAAAACCGCCCCGGCGCGGGCGCGACACTGGCCGCGACCCAGATGCTGGGCCAGGCGCCGGACGGGTCGGTCCTGTTCATCTCCAACAGCGCCTCGCACGGCATCTCGCCCGCGCTGTTCCGCAACGTGCGCTATGACGCCAACACCGATTTCTCGCATATCGCGCTGGCCGCCACGACCTCCACCGCCATGGTGGTAAACCCGCGGTATGAGGCGCAGACGATCGCCGACCTCATCCGCATCGGCCGGGCGCGGCCGGACGGGCTGAACTTCGCTATCTCGGGCCATGGCACCTCGACCCATCTGCTCGGCATGCGCTTCGGCATGGTGGCCGGGATCAAGATGAACCCCATTCCCTATCGTGGCTCCGGCCCCGCCCTGCTGGATACCATCGCGAACAACGTCGGGCTGATCGCCGACGGGCTGCCCTCCTGCATCGGCTATATCCGCGAAGGGCAGTTGAACGCGCTGGCGACCGCGGATGCCACGCGCAACCGCCACCTGCCGAACGTGCCGACGCTGATCGAGGCCGGGCTGCCCGGCGTTACCTCCTACTCCTGGTTCGGCGTGTCGGGGCCAAAGGGCATGGCGCCGGCGCTGGTCGATCGGATCAACCTGGAAATCCGCACGATCCTGCAACTGCCGGCGATCCGGCAGCGCTACCTCGACCTGACCGCCGACGCGCCGGGCATGACCCCCGCCCAGTATACCGCCTTCATCGAGGATGAATTGCGCGTCTGGGGCGAGGTCGTGCGCGCCTCCGGCGCCACGGTGGATTAGCCGGCGCGCGATTGCGGCAGGCCCCCGGGCGCGGTAACGCCCGGCGCATGCCGAGCCTTTTTACGCGCCTGATGTGCTTCCTCCGGACGCTGGGCGGCTGGCGGGCGGGGCTCGCCGCCTTTGGCCTGGGGGCGCTGGCCGCCCTGGCGCTGCCGCCGCTGCACGCGCTGCCGGTGCTGCTGCTGGCCGTGCCGGGCTTGCTGGCCATGCTCGGCGACGGCGGAGCGCGTGGCGCGGCGTTGCGGGGCTGGTGCTTCGGCTGGGGCTTTCATGTCGCTGGGCTGTACTGGATCACCCATGCCCTTCTGACCGATGTCGCGTCCTGGTGGTGGCTGGTGCCGGTCGCCGTTCCGGCGCTGGCCCTGCCGCTCGGGCTGTTCACCGCAATCCCGGCGCTGGCGGCCTGGGCGGTGCGGCCGGGCTGGCCGCGGCTGTTGGCATTTGCCGGCGCCTGGATCCTGGCCGAGATGCTGCGCGGCTGGGTGCTGACCGGCTTCCCCTGGAACCTGATCGGCACGGTCTGGGCCTTCCACGCCATACCGATCCAGGCGGCCGCGGTGGTGGGGGTGCATGGGCTGGGGCTGGCGACGCTGGTTCTGGCCGGGCTGCCGGGCCTGGGGCTGCGGCCAATGCTGGCGGGCGGGCTTGCGCTGCTGCTGGTGATGACGGGCAGTGCCGCCAGGCTCTGGCGGGCCGAACCCGCGCCGCCGGGCGCAGCACTGGTGCTGGTGCAGGGCAATATCCCGCAGGAGGCGAAATGGCGGGAGGAGACGCGCTGGCCGAACTTCCGCACCTACCTCGACCTCACGCGGCAGGGCATGGCGCAGGCGCAGGCCCTGGTGCCGTCCGGCACCCCCTTGGTCGCGGTCTGGCCCGAAACGGCCAGCCCCTATCTGCTGGCGGCCGACCCCGCCGCCCAGCGGCTGGCGGCCGAGGCCCTGCCGGCGGGGGCGCTGTTGCTGGCCGGCACGGTGCGGGCCGACTTCGCCACCGATGGCAGCCTGGCGGCCCTGTTCAACAGCCTGGTCGCGCTGGATTCGGACGGCACGGTGCAGGGCGCCTACGACAAGGCGCATCTGGTACCCTTCGGCGAATACATGCCGCTGCGCGGCTGGCTGCCGATCCGCCTGGTGCATGGCGCGCGGGATTTTTCGGCCGGGCCCGGCCGGGTGGTGCTGCCCCTGCCGGGCCTGCCCGCCGCCGGCCCGCTGATCTGCTACGAGGTGATCTTCCCGGGCGATGTGGTGGGCGCCGAACGGCCGGGCTGGCTGCTCAACATCACCAACGACGGCTGGTTCGGCATTTCGACCGGCCCCTACCAGCACCTGGCCGCGGCCCGCCTGCGCGCGGTCGAGGAAGGCCTGCCGCTGGTTCGCGCAGCACAGACGGGTATCTCGGCCGTCATCGACTCGCGGGGCCGGTTCGTGGCGCGGCTTGGGCTGGGCGCGGCGGGGGTGGCGGTGGCACCTTTGCCGGGCGCCTTGGCCCCGACGGTCTTTGCAACCTGGGGTTTAATGATCCCTGGGTTGTCGGCCCTGGCGCTTCTGTTGCTCGCTGGAAGTATCGGGCGACGGCTCACTCGTTCCAATCGTACTAAAAACGAGATTTCTCGAAAGAGTTGACAATTTGCTAAGCGGGGCCTAACCAGCCTCCAGCAGAGTGGAACCGCCTGGAACAATCCAGGTCGGACGCATCAGGCAAGACGCCGGAACTGCACCATCCGGGGAGGCCCAGCATGCAGATCGACGATACCCCGGACCGCCGTGAAAAAGAGGTGCGCGAGCACCGCCCGAGCCCGATCGACGTGCACGTCGGCAGCCGCGTCCGCCTGCGCCGCACGCTTCTGGGCATGAGCCAGGAAAAGCTGGGCGAGGCCCTGGGGCTGACATTCCAGCAGGTGCAGAAGTATGAGCGCGGCGTGAACCGGGTCGGCGCCAGCCGCCTGTTCGACCTGGCGCGCGTGCTGGATGTGCCGATCGGCTTCTTCTTCGACGACCTGCCGGGGGAAGCCGGTTCGGGCGCCCGCCGCCTGATGAACGGCTTTGCCGAATCGCAGGACGGCTTCGAGGACGACACCCTGCACCGCCGCGAGACCCTTGAACTCGTCCGCGCCTATTACCGGATTACCGATCCTTCGGTCCGCAAGCGGGTGTTCGACCTCATTCGGGCGATGGCGCCGCCCGAGTAGGCGGCACGCCCTGCAGCTGCGGGTTGTCGAAGTCCGGCCGCCGCCAGGCCGCGAGGGCCGTGGACAACGCGGCGTGCAGCGACTGCCGCTCCGCGCCGTTCAGAAACCGGCCGATCTCCATCGCGCGCCCCCGGGTGGCGACCAGCAACCGGCCCTCGCCGGGGGCTGTTTCGCGCCATTCGGCCCGGGCCCAGTAGGGGTCGATGTCCAGCCGTTCGCGCCGCCCGCGGCCATCATGGCGCTCGATCACCAGCCGACCGTCGGCCAGGGAAATGCGCTCATAGGCGCGGGCCGACCAGCGCGCATGAGCGGCGAGCAGCCCGACGACCAGCAGCACCTCGGCGCCCAGAAAACCGAACACCGGCCAGGCGCCGAGCCAGATGAAGGCGGCCCCGCCGAGACCCGCCGCCAGGCACAGCGCCGCCGCGATCCCGCGTATCGCGCGCGGCGAAAGCCCAGGTACCGGGCCGCTCACCGCTTCGAAGAACAGGGGCTGCGGCGTCGGGGCGGGGTTGGTATCGGCCGGGCGCGGGCTGGGGCAGGGTTGCGTCATCGCTCGTCGAGATAAGATCGCACGCGGGAAACACCATGCCTGAGCCAAAGCCAATCCCCCGCCGCCGGCCGACGCATGGCACGGCCGGCGCCCCCCGCCGGTCGCGGCTCATGGGCCGCCCCCAGGCCGAGGCGTTTCTGCGCGCCCTGGCCGGGGCCAACCCGACGCCAGAGACGGAGCTGGCCTTCAGCGATCCCTTCACCCTGCTGGTCGCGGTGGTGCTCTCGGCCCAGGCGACCGATGTCTCGGTCAACAAGGCGACCCGCGGACTGTTTGCCGCCGCCCCCACGCCGGCCGCCATGATCGCCCTGGGCGAGGACGGGATCGCGGCTCATATCCGCACCATCGGGCTCTGGCGCAACAAGGCAAAGAATGTCGCCGCCCTGTCGGCCCTGCTGATCGAACGCCACGGCGGCGCCGTGCCGGCCGACCGCGCGGCGCTGGAAGCCCTGCCGGGGGTTGGCCGCAAGACCGCCAACGTCGTGCTGAACGTCGCCTTCGGCGAGGCGGCGATGGCCGTCGATACCCATATCTTTCGGCTGGGCAACCGCACGGGCCTGGCCCCGGGCAAGACGGTGCGCGCGGTGGAGGATGGCCTGGTCGCGCGCTGCCCGCCGGAACTGCTCGGCCCCGCGCATCACTGGCTGATCCTGCACGGGCGTTATGTGTGCAAGGCGCGGGTGCCGGAATGCTGGCGATGTGTGGCCGCGGCCTTCTGCAACTACAGCCGCAAGGTTGCGGCCCCTTCCGCGCCGGGCGTGCTTGGGCAAGTCTCGGGTCTGGAGGATCCAGGCCCATGATGCTGCGTCGCACGGCGCTCGCCGCCGCCCTGCTGCCCGTGGCGGCCCGCGCCCAGGGCTGGGCGCCGGACCGCCCGGTGCGCCTGGTCGTGCCCTATGCCGCGGGTGGGCCCACCGACATCGTCGCGCGCCTGCTGGCCGAGCGGCTTTCGGCCGACCTGCCGCAGCGGGTCGTGGTGGAAAATCGCGCCGGGGCAGGGGCGATGTTGGGAACGGAGGCCGTGGCCCGCGCACCCAAGGACGGCTCGGTCCTGCTGTTCACCACGGTCGTGCATGCGGTGCACCGCGCCCTGCACGGCGCGCGGTTGCCCTTCGACCCGGTGGCCGATTTCGCGCCCGTGGCGCTGGTCGGCGTCGTGCCCATGGTGGTGCTGGTGCGCCCCGATGCACCCTGGGCCGACATGCCCGCCCTGGTCGCCGCCCTGCGCGCCGCCAACCCGCCGCTTGCCTATGGCAGCAGCGGCACCGGCGGGTCGTCACACCTCGGCGTTGAATTGCTGGCCGCGATGACCGGGACGCGGGCCGAACACATCCCGTATCGCGGCACCGCCCCCGCCTTGCAGGACCTGCTCGGGGGCCGGATCGCCCTGCTGATGGACAGTGTCGCGACCGGCGCCGGCCCGGTCCGCGCCGGGCAGTTGCGGGCGCTGGCCACGACCGGGCCGGCCCGCAGCGCGGCCCTGCCCGAAGTCCCGACCCTGGCCGAAACCGTGCCGGGCTTCGCCGCCACCACCTGGAACGCTATCCTGGCGCCCTTCGGCACCCCGCCGGCGACCCTGGCCGCGATCGGGGCCGCGGTCGGGCGCGCCCTGTCGGACCCCTCGCTGGCCGCGCGCCTGGCCGACCTCGGCGTGGATGTGCCACCAACCGACCGTCGCGGCCCCGCGCCGGCCGCAGCCTTCATCGCGGCCGAGACCGCCAAATGGGGCCAGGTCATCGCCACCGCCGGCATCCGCGCCGAGTAGCAGGTTGCTGAAAAAGGCATGGTTCTGGGGGACGCGGTCCTTGAGAGGGGCTTGCCCCCCGCAAACTCCCCCCACCAAGGGCCAGTAGGCCCTTGGATCCCACGATATTTGGTCAGAGAAAGGGAGGGGCATCATAGGGCGTTTCTTTGATCAAAGAGCGCGCCATGCCCCTCCCCTTCTCTGACCAAGGCTCACGGCGGGTCCAGGGGACACGGTCCCCTGGTGGGCGGGGTCTGGGGAGGGCCCTCCCAGGACCACACCTTTTTCAGCAACCTGCCAGGCCTTGCGGTCACGGCGGCGGCGCGCGAGACTCCAGGCCCATGCGCCCTGTTCTCCTGCTGCTCCTCGCCTGGTTGATCGCGACCTCGGCCTCCGCCGCCGAGGTCACGGTCACTGTTCCGCATCAGGGGATGGACCGCGCGGTGTTGGTGACGACCCCCGATGGCCCTGGTCCCTTTCCGCTGATCATCGGGCTGCATGGTGCTGGGCAGACGGGCGCGTCGCTGCGCGCCAACCTCGGCGTCGATGCCGTGGCTTTGCCGGCGGGCTATGCGCTGGCTTTCCCCGATGGGGTGAACCGGCGTTGGCAGTATTCCTACCCCATGCTGCGCGGGCCCGAGACGCCGGCGGTGATGCCCGATGGGGCGCCGATCGACGACCGGGCTTTCCTGGCCGCCCTGGCGGCGCGTCTGGTGGCGCTGGGCATCGCCGATCCGCACCGGCTGTATCTGACCGGGTTTTCGGTCGGCGCGTTGATGACGCTTTCGGCCGGTTGCGGCGCGCCGTCCAACTGGGCCGCGATCGCCGTGCTGGCTGGCGGCATCACCGACCTCTTGCAGCGGGACTGTTCCGCGGGCCCGCCGCTGCCGACGATCTTCGTGATCGGCGATACGGACATCACCTTCCCGGTCACCGGCTTCACCAATGCCCGCGGGCGGATGCTGTCGCAGACCGAAAGCCTGGCCATCATGGCCGCGCGCCATGGCTGCACGCCGGGCGACGAAAGGCCGGGGCCGGATGGCTTTCTGGTCACGCAGGCCGTCGGTTGTGCGGCGGGCGAGGCGGTCTTTGCCCGGATGCCGGGCCAGGGCCATGCCGAACTGCCCGGCACGGCCGCGCTGATCCTGGCCTTTTTCGCGCGCCATCGGCGGTAATGCGGCCGGCGGGCCGTGCAGGCGCCCGTTGTCACGACGGAGTTGCGGTATATGTTCAGGCGATAAGCATAACGAAGGGAGATCGCCATGCGCCGCCACTTTCTGGGTCTTTGCCTGTCCGCCCCCGCCCTGCTGGCAAGCGGCCTGCTGCCCGGGCCGGCGCTGGCCCAGGGCACGCCCTCGCCCGCCGGCGCACGCGTCTATTTCATCAACATCAAGGATGGCGACACGGTCGGCAGTCCCTTCCTGGTGCAATTCGGCACCGCGGGCATGGGTATTGCGCCCGCCAACCATGATGGGGGCGATGCGCATCGCAACACCGGCCACCACCACCTGCTGATCGACACCCCCGCCCTGCAGGGCGATGCGCTGCGTGCGGGCATTCCTGCGGACGACAACCACCGCCACTTCGGCGGCGGCCAGACCGAGGCGATGATCACCCTGACCCCGGGCCGCCACACGCTGCAACTGGTCATGGCCGACTGGTCGCATGTGCCGCACAACCCGGCGGTGATGTCGGAACGGATCACCATCACCGTCCGCTAACTGGGGCGGGGGGCCGCCTCGGGTTAACGAGGACATAACAATATCTGCATATGTTGCGGGCGCCCCTGGCCAGAGCCGGTGACGCATGCTAGGTCGCGCGCCGAAGCCAGATACGGACCCAAGACTCATGCCCGACACCCACAGCCCCATCGACTACGTCGTCCGCGACATCACCCTGGCCGGCTTCGGCCGCCAGGAAATCCAGATGGCCGAGGATGAAATGCCCGGGCTGATGGCGACCCGTCGCGAATTCGGTGCCTCCAAGCCGCTGGCCGGTGCCCGCATCGCCGGCTGCCTGCACATGACCATCCAGACCGCCGTGCTGATCGAGACGCTGACGGCGCTCGGCGCCGATGTGCGCTGGTCGTCCTGCAACATTTTTTCCACCCAGGACCATGCGGCCGCGGCGATCGCCGCCAGCGGCGTGCCCGTCTTCGCGGTCAAGGGTGAAACGCTTCCCGAATACTGGTCCTACGTGCAGCGCACGATGGAATGGGCCGATGGCGGCGAGCCGAACATGATCCTGGACGATGGCGGGGACCTGACCGGCCTCGTTCACTTCGGGCTTCGTGCCGAAAAGGGTGACGCGGCCTTCCTCGACAAGCCGGCCAATGAGGAAGAGGAAGCCTTCTTCGCGCTGATCAAGAACTGCCTCGTGACCAAGCCGGGCTGGTTCGCCCGCCTGGCCGCGAGCGTGAAGGGCGTGTCGGAGGAAACCACCACCGGCGTGCATCGCCTGCAGATCATGGCCAAGGAAGGCCGCCTGCTGTTCCCCGCGATCAACGTGAATGACAGCGTCACCAAGTCCAAGTTCGACAATCTGTACGGCTGCCGCGAATCCCTGGTGGACGGCATTCGCCGCGGCACCGACGTCATGATGTCGGGCAAGGTCGCGGTCGTCGCGGGCTTCGGCGTTGTCGGCAAGGGTTCGGCCGCCAGCCTGAAGAACGCCGGTTGCCGCGTGCTGGTGACCGAGGCCGATCCGATCTGCGCCCTGCAGGCCGCGATGGAGGGCTATGAGGTCGTGACGATGGAAATGGCCGCCCCGCGCGCCGACATCTTCGTGACCGCCACCGGCAACGTCGATGTCATCACCATCGATCACATGCGCGCGATGAAGCACCGCGCCATCGTCTGCAACATCGGCCACTTCGACAGCGAGATCCAGGTCGCAGCACTCAAGAACTACAAGTGGACCAATGTGAAGCCGCAGGTGGACGAGATCGAGTTCCCCGACGCCAAGCGCATCATCCTGCTGTCCGAAGGCCGCCTGGTGAACCTGGGCAATGCCACGGGCCACCCGTCCTTCGTGATGTCGGCGTCCTTCACCAATCAGGTGCTGGCGCAGTTGGAACTCTGGGGCAACCCGGGCGGCTATGAGAAGAAGGTCTATACCCTGCCCAAGCACCTGGATGAGAAGGTCGCGGCCCTTCACCTGGAAAAGGTCGGCGCGGTGCTGACCAAGCTCTCGCCCGCCCAGGCCGAATACATCGGCGTCGGCCCCTCCGGCCCCTTCAAGCCGGAGCCCTACCGTTACTGAGCTTTTGGCCGCCGTGGCGCTCTACGCCACGGCGGTCCTGTTCGGCGCGATGGTGTATTTTGCCGGCGGCATCGCGCCATTGATTTTTACGAAACTGCCTGCTGAGCACGCGGGCCGGTTCGTGCGGGCGCTGTTCCCCATCTACTACCTTTGGGTGCTGCTCTGCGCCGTGGTCGCGGCGCTGGCCCTGCTTGCCGTGAGCCCGCTCCATGCGGCCGCCATGGCGGTCATCGCCGCAAGCGCCGCCTGGCTGCGCCAGGGGCTGATGCCGAAGATCAACCGCCTGTCAGATGCCGCCCAGGCCGGCGACGCCGCGGCCAAGCCCGCCTTTGATGCCGCGCACCGGCTATCGGTCATCGTCAATGTCGCGCAGATGCTGGTGGTGGCCTGGGTGCTTGCCCGCTTCGCCTGACTTTGCGAAGTGCGCGGCCTGTCGTATGTGACCTGCCTGTCATGCTGCCAGAGGAAACACCAATGAACCGTCGCGCCATGCTGGGGGCTGCTGCCGTCCCGGTCGTCCTCGCCACCCCTGCGCTGGCCCAGACCGCCATGCCGGAGATCCGCTGGCGGCTCACTTCCTCCTTCCCGCGCAACCTCGATGTGCTGTTCCAGACGCCGGAGCTGATCGCCCGCCGGGTCGCGACGCTGACCGACAACAAGTTCCGCATCCAGGTCTTCCCGGCCGGTGAGATCGTCGGCGGCTTGCAGGCGCTGGACGCGGTGCAGGCCGGCACGCTGGAGGCCGCGCACACCGCCTCCTACTACTACATCGGCAAGGAACCGGGCTTCGCCTTCTTCACCGCCATTCCCTTCGGCCTGACCCAGCGGCAGATGACCGCCTGGCTGCGCCATGGCGGCGGCAACCAGCTCGCCGATACCTTCTTCCGCGACTACAACATCAAGGCCGTGCCGGCCGGCGACACCGGCGCGCAGATGGGCGGCTGGTTCCGCAATGAAATCCGCACCCAGGCCGATCTGAACGGGCTGAAGTTCCGCATCGCGGGCTTCGCCGGCCAGGTGATGCAACGCCTGGGCGCGGTGCCGACCCAGGTCGCCGCGGCCGACATCTACCCCAGCCTGGAACGCGGCACGCTGGATGCCGTGGAATTCGTGGGCCCGCATGACGACGAACGCCTGGGCTTCGTCCGCGTTGCCCGCAACTACTATGCGCCGGGTTTTTGGGAGCCCTCGGCACGGCTGCACTTCATGGCGAATATCCGTGCCTGGGAGGCGCTGCCCGACCTGTACAAGGCCGCCATCGAGATCGCCTGCGCCGAGGCCGATTCGGAAATGACCGCGCGCTACGACCACCTGAACCCGCAGGCCCTGCGTCGCCTGGTCGCCGCCGGCGCCCAGCTCCGCTTCTGGCCGCGCGAGATCCTCCAGGCTGCCTGGCGGGAGAGCAATGCGCTGTATGAGACGACCTCCTCCAGCAACCCGCGGTTCAAGGCCATCTGGGACAGCTACCGCCCCTATCGCAGCGAACAGTATCAGTGGTTCCGTATCGCCGAGAGCAGCTTTGACAACTTCGCTTTCCCCGCCGCGGCAGCGGCACAGTAAGAGGGCCGCGGCAGCGGCACAGTAAGGGGCTCGCGGCCGCGGCACAGGAAGGCATCGCGGCCGCGGCTCGGTAAGGCCTCGCGGCTTCGGCGCCGAGTTAGCCCCTGTGATCCCGCGCTGACCAGGCCACGGCCTGGGGTTTTGTGCTGTTGCGCAAATCTGCCGCTGCCGCCCGTCCGCGGCCTGCACCGGGCAGCCAGCCGCCGCCGCGGACCGGTCGGACCGGGGCGGGGCGGGGCGGATTGTCCGGTGGCCGACGAAGCCTGTGCCGGATGGCCTCCGTGTGGAAAGGTCATCCGCGCCCTTCGGTCACTGTGTAAGTCATCTTTGCCGGCGCCGCCGCTTCTCCAGCCGCCCCTTATCCAGCCGCCGGGCTGCAAGCTCTGGACGGCAGGGTCCAAAACAACCGGAGGACACATCATGCGCATCGGTCGCCGCCTTCTGCCGGGCCTGGGCCTCGCCGCCCTCGCCCCCGCCGCCCGCGCCCAGGCCCCCTGGGTGCCGTCGCGCCCCGTCACCATCATCGTCCCCTACCCCGCCGGCGGGCCGACCGACCTGCTGGCCCGGCTGATCGGGGCGGACATCGCCCGCGACCTGGGCCAGCCGGTGGTGGTGGAAAACGTGCCCGGCGGGGCCGGGTCCATCGGCACCCGACGGGTCGCGACGGGCCCTGCCGACGGGACCGTGCTGGCCCTGGGCAACAACCAGACCCATGCGACCAATGTCTCGCTGATCCCGCAGGGCGGCGGCTATGATCCGATCCGCGATTTTGTCCCGGTCGCTGGGCTGGCCGACCTGCAGCACATACTGGTGGTGAAGAACGCCCTGCCGGCGAACACGGTGCCGGCCTTCCTCGACCTCGTGCGGCTGCAGCCGGGGCGACTGTCCTGCGGTTCGACCGGGCAGGGCTCGGCGTCCCATCTCGCGCTGGAACTTTTTCGCGCGCGCACCGGTCTCGATCTCACCCATGTCGCCTATCGCGGCTCGGCCCCGCTGCTGCAGGACCTGTTGGGCGGGCATATCGACGCCTCCTTCGCCACCACGCCGACGGTGCTGGCCCAGGTCCAGGCCGGGCAGTTGCGGGCCTTGGCGGTGGCCTCGCCCAATGCCTCGCCGCATCTGCCCGGGCTGCCGACCCTGGCGGCGGCTGGCGTGCCGGGGGTGGAGGCCGATGCCTGGCTGGCGCTGTTCGCGCCAGCCGCCATACCGCCCGCGGCGCTGGCGCGGTATCGCGACCTGGTTGGCCAGGCGATGGCCCGGCCTGCGAACCTGGCCGAGATCACCCGGCTCGGCATGGCGCCGAACCTGCGGGACGGCGCGCCCTTCGTGGCCTTCCTGGCCGAGGACGTCCGGCGCTGGGCCGAGGTCGTGCGCGTCGCGGGCGTCCGCGCCGAGTAGGGGCGCGCGGGAGACGAGGGGCCGGGGTGAGCCAGGGGGGCTGCGCCCCGCTGGTCACCGGCAGCGCCGGGTTTCTGGGCGGTCTGATCGCCCAGGCCCTGGGCGCGGTCGGCTTCGACCGCGGGCCGGCGACGTTTCGCGGCGACATCGGCCGTGTCGCCGACATCCTGCCCGCCGATTTCCGGCCGCACACCATCGTCCACGCTGCCGCCATCACCACCCAGGCGAGCGAGGCGGACCCCGAGGCCGCCTTCGCCATCAACGTGCAGGGCACGCGGGCGCTGCTGGCCTGGGCAAAGTCGCGGCCGGTCCCGCCACGGCTGGTGCTGCTCTCCTCTGTCGGTGTGTTCGGCGGTGGCGCGGCGGCACCCGACGAGCACAGCCGCCTGGCCCCGGCGTCCGTCTATGGCACCACCAAGGCCATGGCCGAATGGGCGGTGCTGGACGCGGCCCGGCGGGGCGAGGTCGATGGCGTCGTGCTCCGCCTGCCGATCTGCCTGCTGCGCACCACGCGCCAGGGCCCACCGGGGGCGGGGTTCCTTTCGGACCTGGTGGACCACGCCCGGCGCGGCCTCCCCTTTACCGCGCCGCTGGCCGCGGATGTTGCATTGCCCGTCGCCTCGGTCCGCGTCGCGATCGCGCTGGCCTGCCGGGCGGCGCTGGCGCGGGACC
>JBBQHE010000088.1:0-16656 GCA_038323655.1 Acetobacterales bacterium
GGCGCCGGGCCAGGCCGCGGCCCTGCTCGCGGCCGCCCCGGCGCTGGCGCGGCTCGGCCTGGACCTGGAAGGCTTCGGCGGGGCGGCGGTGCTGGTGCGCGCCCTGCCCGCGCTGCTGGGCACCGCCGACCCTGGCCCGCTGTTGCGCGACCTGGCCGAGGAAGTCGCCGACTGGGAGGCCGCGGGCGATGCCCCGGCGCTGGAACGCCGGCTGGATGCGGCGGTCGCGCGGCTGGCGTGCCACGGCAGCATCCGCGCCGGGCGGCGCCTGCACCCCGCCGAAATGGCCGCCCTGCTGCGCCAGATGGAAGCAACGCCACGGGCCGCCACCTGCAGCCACGGCCGCCCGACCTTCCTGCGGCTGGACCAGGCAGCGCTGGAGCGCATGTTCGGCCGCCGGTAAGCAGCACTGGCTTCCGCCGCACGGATGAATTAGAATCGCAAAGCCACAATGGCTTGCCGGAGTGTTCTCATGCAACGCCGCATCGCCTTGCTTTTGCTCCTCTGCCTGTTCGCACGGCCCCTGCCGGCCTTGGCCCAGGCCGAGCAGCAGGTGCTGATCGAAAATGCCATCCGCACGGTCGAGGAACTCTCCACCCTCGGTGACAACACGGCCGATTTCACCAACCTGCTGCGTCGGGCGCGGGCCGTGATGCTCTGCCCCAGCGTGATCCGCGCCGGTTTCATCTTCGCCGGCCAAGGCGGTGCCTGCCTGCTGGTTGCGCGCGACGGCGCGGGCTCCTGGTCCTCGCCGGCCTTCTACGGGCTGGGCTCGGGCTCGGTCGGCTTCCAGGCCGGCGCGCAGCAGGCGCAGCTCGCGATGCTCATCATGAGCCCCAAGGGGCTGGATGCCGTGCTGAACAGCCAGTTCACCATCGGCGCGGACGCCGCCATCGCGGTCGCGACCGTGGGCGCCGGCATCGGCGGCGCGACCACGGCCAATGCCGGCGCCGATATCGTGGCCTTCGCGCGCGCGCGGGGCCTGTTCGCCGGCATCGCGCTGGAAGGCAGCCTGCTGTCCGCAAGGCCCGAGGCCAACCGCGCCTATTACGGCCAGGACGCCTCGGCGCGGCAGATCGTGCTGGACATGGCGGCGCACAACCCGGCGGCCGATCCGCTGCGGGTCGTGCTGATGCGCTACGGGCCGCGCAACTGACCTTGCCCGATGAGGCGGCTGCGGCCCGGCTGACAGCCGGCCCGGCGCCGGTCTAGGCTCGCTTGGGCATTTCCCGCCTGCCGGAGACACCATGGCTCATTCCGCTTCAGCCGCGTGGCGCCTGTCCGCAGCCTTTCGCATGTTGCTCTTCTGCCTGGCGCTCGGCGCCTGCGCCGCGCAGCCCGCACCGCCGCCGCCCGTGGCGGTCGCCCCGGCACCGCCGCTCGACCCCGCCATCGCCGCCGCGATCCGCGCCATGGGTGCCACGCTGTCATCCGCGAATGCGCTGACCCTGCGCATGACGTCGCTGCGCGAAGCCCCGATGCCGGAAGGCCAGATGGTGCTGCTCGGGGCCACCACCGTCGCCGCCGTGCAGCGGCCGAACCGTGCCAATGCCGTCAGCGGCAGCGACCTTGGCAGCATTTCCCTGTGGTTCGACGGCACGACCTTGGCGGTCTATGCGCCGACCGCCAATGCCTATTCCACCACGCCGCTGCCGGGCACGGTGGAGGATATGCTGGCCGCACTCGACACGCGCTTCGGCATCGACCTGCCGCTGCGGCCGCTGCTGGCCAATGACCCGGCCGAGGTGCTGCTGACGCCCGATACCTCCGGCCGGCTGCTCGGCCGCAGCGTGATCCGCGGCGTGCCCTGCGACCACTACGCCCTGCGCAATGCCGCCGCCGACTGGGAGGTCTGGATCGCCGCCGGCCCGCGCCCGGTGCCCTGCCGCGTGTCGGTCGTGCAGAAGGGCGTGCCCGACCCGTCGCGGCTGATCCTGGATTTCGAGGCCTGGAACCTGTCGGCGCGCTTGGGTCCGCGCGACTTCACCTTCACCCCGCCGCGCGGCGCGGTGCGCCTGCAACAGCTGGAGATCGCCCAGCGCCCCCGGACGGAGCCCGCCCGATGAAAACCGCAAACCTGCTGATCGGCCTGGGCCTCGGCCTGGTGTTCGCGGCCCCCAAGCCCGCCGAGGCCTGGTGGGCCCGTGGCGGCCGCGGCGGCGTGTATCACGCGCCCGCTGGCGGCACCTTTGCCTATCACAGCGGCGGCTGGGCCGCGGGCGGCTATCGCCCGCCGGCCTACCACGGCAACGTCAATGTCTATCCCGGCTATTATCATGCCCCGGTCGGCGCGGCGGTCGCGGCCGGGGCCACGGCCGGGCTGGTCGCAGGCGTGACCGCGGGGGCCATCGCCTCGGCCAGTCGCCCGCCCGCGCCGGTCTACTACGGTGCAGCCCCCGTCGTGCCGGTCTATCCGGCCGTCGGTTTTCCCCCCCCGGCCGTTGCGTCCCCAGGGCCGCTGGCGATCGGCCAGCAACTGCCTGTGTTGCCGCAGGGCTGCACGGTCCAGCCGGTCGGGCCGACCACCTACTACCGCTGCGGCACTGCCTGGCTGCAGGCCTATATGCAGGGCAACAGCGTGCTCTATGCCGTGGTGCCGCCGCCCGGCTGAACGCGGTTCAGGCGAAGCGGTCGAGCCCGGCGGCCAGGCTGCGGTCGGGATCCACGACCAGGCCCTCGCGCAAAAACAGGTCGATCAGCACCAGCGCGACGTTGAACTTCACATCCTCCGTCTCGCGCAGCGCCGTCAGCAGCCGGGCCGCGGGCCAAAGTTCGAAGCGCGCGACCTCGTCGCCATCCGGCACCGGCACGAAGTCTTCCGGCAGGTCCAGGTCAAAGATGTGCAGGATGTCGCGCCGCAGCCCCTCGGGCGCCTGCATCACATAGCCCAGGCGGCCGGTGGGGCGCGCCTGGGCCGCCAGCTGGGGCGCGATCGCCGCCTCCTCCCCCGCTTCCTTGATGAGGCAGGCCAGGGGCGTGAGCCCGGCCGAAAGCCCGCCGGCGACCAAGTTGTCGAGCTTGCCGGGGGCGATCGCCTTGTCGGCCGCACGCACCCCGACCCAGACATGCAGGCCATCGGCGCGGCGGACCAGCCCGTTCAGATGCACCCCTTGGGCCGCCACGCCGAAGGCCGGTATGGCGCCGCGGTCGATTTCGGCCAGCGGCGGGGTTTCTGGCGTGGCGCGCAGGTCGAAAGCCTCGCCACGGATGCGGCAGAGGCCGGCCGCGGTCAGGCGCCGCGCCGCGGCCGCCAGCGCCGCGGTGCGAAGGTTGCTTTCAAGGGAAAGGTCCAACCCCGGATCCCGCCGGGGCTCGCGCGAAAACAAGCCCGCTGCGTCGTCGCGCAGCACCGCCAGGACCGGCGGGGTCAGCCAGCCGACCGCCTGGCCGGCGATCGACCAGGGCATGCGCCCCCGGGCCAGGACGGTGTTGTTGCAGGCGGCGATGTGGCGATGCAGGTCGGTGGTCATGCGCCTCTGTAGCAGGCCGCGGCCCGGGGCGCCCGGGGTCGGCCGGCATCGGCTTTTCCCTAACGCCGCCGGGTCGCTGTGGTTTGGGGCGTGCCAGTTTCATGCGCCCACGCGGCAGCGGAGGCGCTACACTCCGCCGATGCCCCCCGGACCGAACGCCTGATGGATCACGCGCCCACCCCCTTCATGGCCGCGCATCGCTTCGGCTTCGGCCTGGCCGGAACAAAGGCGCCGGGCACGACCGGCCGCGATGCGCTTCACGACCAGCTGGCGCATCCCGAATGGGCGCTGATCACCGAGCCCTTGCCGGACGGTGTCGCCTCCATCCGGGACTTCGTGCGCATCAACAATGCCTTCAACGCCTTCCGCAACGAGGTGGCGCGCCGCGAAACCGAAGGCATCGTGACACCCGCCGGCACGCCCGCGCCGGTCTCCCCCGGCAGCCCCTACGTGCTGCTGGTGCTGCCCGAACTGCGCGCGCGCACCGCCCGGGCGATGTCCGGCGAGGCGGATTTCCTCGAACGCCTGGTTGTCTTCTGGTCGAACCATTTCGCCGTCTCGATGACCAAGGGCGGCACGCTGATGCCGCAGATCGGGCCCTATGAGCGCAGCGTGATCCGCCCGGGCATCACCGGAAAATTCGTCGACCTGCTGCTGGCCGCAACGCGCCATCCCGCCATGCTGCTGTTCCTCGACAACAATGTCTCGGTCGGGCCGAACTCGCCCGTGGGGCTGCGCCGCCGCCGCGGGCTGAACGAAAACCTGGCCCGCGAGATCCTGGAACTGCACACCCTCGGCGTCGATGGCGGCTACACCCAGGCCGATGTCACGGCCTTTGCCGCGGCGCTGACCGGCTGGACCGTGACCGGGTACAACCCGCCCCCAGATGCCGCCACCCCGCCACCCGACCCCGGCCAGTTCATCTTTCGTGCCCAGGAGCACGAACCAGGGCCGCAGACGGTGCTCGGCCGCGTCTATGCCGAGCCAGGCGAGGACCAGGCGCGCGCCATCCTGCGCGACCTGGCCCGCCACCCCGCCACGGCGCGCTTCATCGCGGGCAAGATGGCGCGCCACTTCATCGCCGATGTGCCGCCGCCGGGCCTGGTCGCGCGCATGGCCGCGACCTATCTCGCGACCGACGGCGACCTCGGCGCCCTGGCCCGCAGCATGATCGACGCGCCCGAGGCCTGGGCACCGCCGCTGGCCAAGCTGCGCAGCCCCTATGAATTTCTGATCGCTGCGCAACGCACCGTGGGGGTGCCGGTGTTCCGCCCGCGCGCCTACGGCATGCTGGCCAATCTCGGGCAGCAGATCCTGGCGCCCGCCTCGCCGGCGGGCTTCCCCGATACCAGCGACGACTGGATGGGGGCGGATGCGATCAAGACACGCGCCGACTTCGCGCTGGAATTCGCCACCGGCTTCAACGGCGACCCGGCCGCTCTGGCCCGCGGGGTGCTGGGACCGGCGCTGACGGATGAGACGCTGACCGCGATCCGCCGCGCCGAAACCGGACGCCAGGGGCTTGTGCTGCTGCTGATGTCGCCTGAATTCCAGCGGAGATGAGCCGATGCCGCGCCTGACCCTGTCCCGCCAGTCTCTGCCCAACCAGTCTCTGCCCCACCAGTCTCTGCCCAACCAGTCTCTGTCCCGCCAGGCCCTGTCCCGCCGGTCCCTGTTGGGCGCCGGTGTGACGCTGTTCGGCGGCGCCTTCCTGCCAAGCGTGGCAGCAGCGGCCGGCGGGCAGGATCCGCGCTTCCTGACCATCATCCTGCGCGGTGCGCTGGATGGCCTGTCGGCGGTGCCGCCGATCGGCGATCCGGATTATGTCGCCATGCGGGGCGCGCTTGCGCTGTCCACCGAGGGGCCGCAGGCGGTGCTGCCGGCGGGCGGCTTCTTCGCGATCAACCCGCGGCTGGCGCGGCTGCATGCGCTTTTGACCGCGGGCGATGCGCTGGTGGTGCAGGCGGTGGCCACGCCGTATCGCGAGCGCTCGCATTTCGACGGGCAGAACCTGCTGGAATCGGGCCTTACCCAGACCGGGGGCAATGAGGGCTGGCTGAACCGGGTGCTGACGGCAACCGCGGGGCGGCCGATCGCGCAGGGCCAGTTGACGCAGGGTCAGATGACGCAGGGCGAAGCGCCGCGCGGCCTGTCGGTCGCGCCAACCGCGCCGCTGATCATACGCGGGCCCGCGCCGGTGCTGACCTGGGCGCCGCAATTCACCGTCAGCGCCGATGCCGACACGGTGCAGCGCCTGCTTGGCCTGTATGACGCGCGCGACCCGGCGCTGGCGACGGCGCTGCGCCACGGCGCGCGCATGGATGCCGAGGCCAATGCCCAGCCCGCGCGCAACGCCGGCGGCATCGGCGCGCCGGCCCGCTTTGCCGAACTCGCGGCCTTCGCCGCCGACCGCATGGCCCGCCCCGATGGCCCGCGCATCGCCGCCCTGTCGGTCGATGGCTGGGACACCCATGCCGCCCAGGGGCCGACCACCGGCCGCCTGGGGCAGTTGTTCGGCTTCCTGGACGAGGGCATCGGCGCGCTGCAGGCGGGGCTGGGGCCGGTCTGGCGGCAGACCAGCGTGCTGCTGGTAACCGAATTCGGCCGCACCGTCCGCATCAACGGCACGGCCGGGACAGACCACGGCACCGGCACCATCGCCATCCTGCTGGGCGGCGCGGTGCAGGGCGGGCGGGTGATCGCCGATTGGCCTGGCCTTGCCGAAGCCTCGCTCTTTGCCGGGCGCGACCTGGCGCCGACGACCGACCTGCGGGCGGTCATCAAGGGCGTGCTGGCCGATCAGTTCGGCCTGTCGCGCCAAATGCTGGCGCAGACGATCTTTCCAGGCTCGGCCGCGGTTTCGCCGATGGCCGGCCTGATCAAGACGGGGTAGCGCCGGGCGCCCCGCCCCAGGCCAGGAACGACCCGTTGCGATAGGCCGCGGCGCGCTTGCCGTAGCGGAACCACCCCCCGGCTTCGTCGGTCACGCGGCCCCCGGCGGCCTCCAGCACCGCATGGCCGGCGGCGGTGTCCCATTCCATCGTCGGGCTGAGCCGCGGGTAGACATCGGCCGCGCCCTCGGCCAGCAGGCAGAATTTCAGCGATGAGCCGATCGCGCGCTGCGAGGCAACCGCCTGCCCCGCCAGCCAGGCCAGGGTCGCCGGGTCGGGGTGAGAGCGGCTGACGACGGCGATAAGCCCCGCATCCGGCCGGGGCCGAACGCCAATGGCACGGCGCGACCCGGCGACGGGCCGGCCATCGGGTGCGATCGCCTGCGCCGAGGCCCCCTGCCCTGCGACACCGCTCCAAATCCGCCCCAACGCTGGGGCGTGTACCACGCCGCCGACCGGCCGACCGGCCGAGACCAGGGCGATGTTCACCGTGAATTCGCCGGTGCCGTCCAGGAAGTCCTGCGTGCCGTCCAGCGGGTCGACCAGCAGGAACAGCGCCTCGGGCGCGGGGCTGGGCCTGGCCCCGCCGGCTTCCTCGGACACCACGGCGACACCCGGGGCCAGGCGCGCCAGACCGGCCAGGATGATCGCCTCGGCCGCAAGGTCGGCTGCGGTGACCGGGCTGCCGTCCTGCTTGCGCTGGGCGGTCACGCCGCCGGCGTAGATCTGCATGATCTGCCGGCCGGCCTCGGCGGCCAGCGATTCCAGCGCCGGCAGCAGGTGCCGCGCCAGCGCGGCCGCATCGGCGGCGGCCGGTCGCCCGGGGTCATGCGCCGCGGGGTCGCAAGCCGCGGGGGTGTCCATCAGACGATCCCGGCGGCCAGCAGGTCGTGCACATGCACGATGCCGGTCGGCAGCCCGGCCTCGACCACGAAGATCGAGGTGATGCGCGCGGTGTTCATCAGCCCCAGCAATTCCGAGGCGAGCATGCTGGGTGGCGCGGTGCGCGGGCTGCGGGTCATCAGCGCGGCCACGGGGGCGGCCAGCGCGTCCTCGCGCTGCAGCGACCGGCGCACGTCGCCGTCGGTCACCACGCCCACCAGCATGCCCTGCGCGTCCAGCACGCCGGTCACGCCGAAGCGCTTGCCGGTCATCTCCACGATCGCTTCGCGCAGCAGCGCCGTGTCGCGCACCAGCGGCAGTTGCGTGCCGCCGTGCATCACATCCAGCGCCCGCTTCAGCCGCGCGCCGAGCCGCCCGCCGGGATGAAAGTCGCGGAACTGGCTGGAGGAGAAGTTGCGCTTTTCCAGCAGTGCCACGGCCAGCACGTCGCCGGCGACCAGTTGCATCGCGGTCGAGGTCGTGGGGGCCAGGCCGTTCGGGCAGGCTTCCGGCATCCGCGGCAGGTCCAGGCAGATGTCGGACGCAGCCCCCAGCGTGCTGTCGGGGCGCGAGGTGATGGCGATCAGCGGCACGCCAAAGCGCCGGGCATAGGCGATGATATCGGCCAGTTCCGGCGCCTCGCCCGACCAGGACAGCGCCAGCACCGCATCCTCGCCACGGATCATGCCGAGGTCGCCGTGGCTGGCCTCGGCGGGGTGCACGAACATCGCAGGCGTGCCGGTCGAGGCCAGGGTCGAGGCGATCTTGCGCGCGATATGCCCCGACTTGCCCATGCCGGTGACGATCAGCCGCCCCTGCACGCGGTCGAAGATCAGGTCCACCGCGGCCAGCATTTTCGCGCCCAAGGGGCCGGGCAGCGCCGCGGCCAGGGCGGCCAGGCCCTCGGCCTCGGTCAGGACGGTGGCGACCAGCGCGCCGATGCGTGGGTTCGGCTCGTCAGACATCGCGCGTCTCCCCGGCCATGATGCGCCGTGCGCGCGCAAGGTCGCCCGGCGTGTCGACGCCGAGCGGCACCTCGTCCACCACCACCGCGTCGATCCGCATGCCGGCTTCCAGCGCGCGCAGTTGTTCCAGTTTCTCGCGCAGTTCCAGCGGGCTCGGCGGCAGGGCGACGAAGCGGGCCAGGGCCTCGCGCCGCCAGGCATAGAGCCCGATGTGGTGCCACAGCGGCCCGTCGCCCCAGGGCGCCGTCGCGCGGGTAAAATACAGGCAGCGGAAGTGGCCGGGGGCGATTTCGGTGCCGACCATCTTCACCACGCTGTCGGCGACCCGTTCCTCAGGCCGCAGGATGGGGGCGACGATGGTAGCGAGCGACACCGCCGCATCGGCCAGCGGCTTGAGGCTGGCGGCGATGGCGGCGGGCGAGATGGTCGGCAGGTCGCCCTGCACGTTCACCACCACGTCGTGCCGCCCGTCGGGGTCGAGCAGCCCCAGGGCTTCATGGATGCGGTCCGAGCCTGAGGGGTGGTGCGCCTTGGTCAGCACCGCCTCGCCCCCCACGGCGCGGATCGCCTCGGCGATGGCCTCGGCGTCGGTTGCGACCGCGACGCGGCCGAGGCCTGCTTCCATCGCCCGCCGCCAGACCTGCACGATCATCGGCTGGCCACCGATCTCCGCCATCGGCTTGTTCGGCAGCCGGATCGCGGCCATCCGCGCCGGGATCAGCACGATCGGGGTCATCACGGCAGCCGCTTGATCAGCCGGTCGATGGCGATCAATTCCCGCAGCAGCGCGCCCAGCGCCTTCAGCGGGATCATGGTCGGCCCATCCGACGGCGCGTGGTCCGGGTCCTGGTGGGTTTCGATGAATACGCCGGACACGCCGACCGCAACCGCCGCCCGCGCCAGCACCGGCACGAATTCGCGCTGCCCGCCGGAGGCCTCGCCGAGCCCGCCCGGCTGCTGCACCGAATGCGTCGCATCGAAGATCACCGGGGCGCCCGTGGTGCGCGCCATGATCGGCAGCGACCGCATGTCGGACACCAGCGTATTGTAGCCGAAGGAGGCGCCGCGCTCGGTGACCAGCACGCGCGTGTTGCCAGCACCCGTCAGCTTCGCCACCACATTGGCCATGTCCCAGGGGGCCAGGAACTGGCCCTTCTTGACGTTCACCGCCCGCCCCGTGGCGGCGGCCGCCAGCAGCAGGTCGGTCTGGCGGCAGAGGAAGGCCGGGATCTGCAGCACATCGACGACCTCGCCGGCGGCGGCGCATTGCTGCGTGTCATGCACATCGGTCAGCACCGGCAGGCCGAAGCGTGCCCGCACCTCGGCCAGGATGTCGAGTCCGGCGGCAATCCCGACCCCGCGGGCCGCCGCGGCGCTGGTGCGGTTGGCCTTGTCGAAGGAGGATTTATAGACGACGCCGATGCCCAAGGGGGCGGTGATCTCGACGATTGCCGCCGCCATCTCCAGCGCATGCGCGCGGCTTTCGATCTGGCAGGGGCCGCAGATGAGCGCCAGCGGCAGGCCGTGGCCGAAGGTCACCGCGCCGATGGCCAGAGGAGAGGATGCCAGGGGTGAGGATGCCAGGGTAGCCTGCGTCGGGTTTGGCTGCGTCGGGGGCGAGGAGGCCAGGGGAGCGTTCGTCATGCTGCCGTTCGTCGTGCTGGGGCGGGTGTCTGCCGCACTCGCCCCGGGCATGTCACGGGACCGCCACCGGGGCAACCGGCAAGCGCACAGCCCTGCCATCCACGACCCCGCCCACCGGCATTTGCCGCCGCCGCCCGATTGCGCCATCACCCGGGCCTGACCAGGGTGGGGCCTCGTGATGGGACGTTATCTGGTGACCGGCGGCGCTGGTTATGTCGGCAGCCATTGCGTCCTGGCGCTGGTCGAGCGCGGCGATGAAGTCGTGGTGCTGGACAGCCTGCGCCAGGGCCACCCGGCCGCGGTGCCGCCCGGCACCCGCCTGGTGGTCGCCGACCTCGCCGACCGCGCGGCTGTCGCCGCGGTTTTCGCCGGCCCGCGTTTCGACGGCGTGCTGCATTTCGCCGCCCTGTCGCTGGTCGGCGAGAGCATGCGCGAACCCTTGCGCTACATCGCCGAGAACGTCGGCAATACGCTCTGGCTGGCCGAGGCCGCCGTCCACGCCGGCTGCAGCGCCTTCGTGCTCTCCTCGACCGCCGCGCTGTTCGGCTTCCCCGACCGCATCCCGATCAACGAGGAACAGCCGCTCGGCCCCGTCTCGCCCTATGGCGAGAGCAAGCGCATGGCCGAGCGCGGGCTGGACTGGGCCGGGCAGATCCACGGGCTGAACACCGCCGCCCTGCGTTACTTCAACGCCGCCGGCGCCGACCCGGCAGGCCGCCTGGGCGAAGACCACGACCCCGAGACCCATCTGATCCCGCTGGCGATCAACGCGGCCCTCGGTCTTGGTCCGCCCCTGACCGTCTTCGGCACCGACTACCCGACCCCGGATGGCACTTGCATCCGCGACTACGTGCATGTGACCGACCTCGCGGACGCGCATCTGCGGGTGCTCGATGTGCTGGCCTCGGGGCGTTCGGGGCGTTGGAACGTCGGCAATGGCCATGGCTATTCGGTTCGGGAGGTGATCGCGGCGGTCGAGCGCATCGGCGGCAGGCCGGTGCCGCACAGTTTTGGGCCGCGCCGGGCCGGCGATCCGGCCGCCCTTGTCGCCTCCAGCGCAAAACTCATGGCCGAGACGGGCTGGAGCCCAGGGCTGGCGGGGCTGGACGACATCGTCCGCACCGCCTGGGCCTGGCGCGCGGCGCATCCCCGGGGCTTTGCCGACGGGACGCCGGCCGACCGCGCCGCCGCCGCCGCCGCGCGCTGAAACTGTTACCTCGGGCGCGATTGCGCGCCCGGCCACGGACCGCGACAAGGGCGCGTGCGCACGCTGTTCCGTCTTGTTGTCTCCATCCTGCGGGTCGGGCTGCTGCTCGGCCTGCTCGTCGCCGTCGTCGCGGGCGGGTTGCTCTGGGCCTCGTTGCCCGGCCAGGCCGACCGGCTTGACCTGCCCGGGCTGACCGCCCCGGTGCGCCTATCCTTCGATGCCCACGGCATCCCGAGCGTGGTTGCGGCGACCGAGGCCGATGCCGCCATGGCGCTCGGCTGGCTGCATGCGCGCGACCGGCTGTTCCAGATGGAGATGATGCGCCGAGGCGCCTCCGGCCGGCTGGCCGAGCTCGTGGGCCCGCCCGCGCTGCGACTGGACCGCCTGTCGCGCACCCTGGGGCTGCGGCTGCGGGCCGAGGCAGATCTCGCCGCCCTGCCGGCCGACACGCGCCGCCTGCTCGATGCCTATGCGGCGGGGGTGAATGCCTGGATCGACGCGCGCGGCATGCTGGCCGCCCCCGAGTTCATCCTGCTGGGCGCGCCGGAACCCTGGCAGCCGAGTGACTCGCTGCTCTGGGGCAAGGTGATGGGGCTTTGGCTTTCGGGCAGTTGGCGCAGCGACCTGCAGCGCGCCCGACTGGCCGCGGTCCTGCCGGCCGAGCGGCTGGCCGACCTCTGGCCCGAG
This sequence comes from Acetobacterales bacterium, assembly GCA_038323655.1. Lineage (GTDB taxonomy): Bacteria > Pseudomonadota > Alphaproteobacteria > Acetobacterales > Acetobacteraceae > Humitalea. The sequence continues at coordinate 11,747 of JBBQHE010000088.1, forward strand.
GGCACGGCGACGGCGCCCGACCAGGCCAGGCTGATCGAGCCGTTCGGACGGGATGGGACAGCGTTGATCGACCCGTCCCGGCTCGACCGGGCCACGTTGATCGAACCGTCCCGGCTCGACCGGGCCACGTTGATCGACCCGTCCCGGCTCGACCGGCTTCTCGCCGCGTTGCCGAGCGACAGGCTGCCCGAAGCCCCCCTGCCCGCCTCTGCCTCCAACGCCTGGGCCGTGGCACCAGGGCGCAGCACGACCGGCGGCGCGCTGCTGGCATCCGACCCGCACCTGGGCTTCCAGGCGCCGATCCTTTGGTACCTGGCGCGCATCGAACTGCCCGGCGGGCGGATCCTGACAGGGGCAACCGCGCCCGGCGTGCCCTTCATGGTGATCGGCCGCAACGACCGGCTGGCCTGGGGCTTCACCACCACCCACGGCGACGTGCAGGACGTCTTCGTCGAACGCCTGGCCGGCACCGATGCCTACCTGACCCCGGACGGCCCGCAGCCTTTCCTGGTGCGGGAGGAGACCATCCGCATCCGCGGCCGCGCGCCCGAGGTTTTGCGTGTGCGCGAGACCAGGCATGGCCCCGTGGTCAGCGACCTGGACGCCGAGCCGCCCGGCGAGACGGTGCTCGCCGTCGCCATGGCCAACCTCGCACCAAGGGATACCTCGGCCGCCGGGCTGCATGCGCTGAATCGCGCGCGCGACATCAGCGCCGCCCGCGCCGCGGCGGCGCTGATCACCAGCCCGCCACAGAACCTGATGGTGGCCGATGCGGCCGGCGAAATCGCCATGTACCTGACCGGACGCTACCCGGTGCGGCGCGCCGGCGACGGGCGGATGCCAGCCGATGGCAGCGATGGGGCCCATGACTGGACCGGCTGGCTGGCCTTTGACGACCTGCCGCATGTCGAACGCCCGGCCTCGGGCCAGATCGTCAATGCCAACAACCGCGTGGCGCCGCCGGATGAGCGGGTCTTCCTCGGCGCCGACTTCCCCGGCGACTGGCGGGCGCGGCGCATCCGCGGCCTGCTGGCCGAACGCCCGCGGCATGCGCCGGGCGACTTCGCGGCGATGCAGGCCGACGCCGTCAGCCTGCTGGCCCGGCAGGCGACCCTGCTGCTGCTGGCGTTGCCGCGGCCCGAAGGCCAGGCAGGGGTCGCGCGGGACCTGCTGATGGGCTGGGACGGCACCGCCGCCCCCGACCGGCCTCAGCCGCTGATCGTCAACACGTTCTGGCGCCGCTATGCCGCCATGGCGCTGGCGGCGCAGGGCGTGCCCGAGCGGCAGTTCGACCCCAGCCCCGAATTCGCCGAAACACTGCTGCGCGCCGATGCCCGGGCCGCTGCCTGGTGCGGCGCCGCCGGCTGCGACGCGCTGGCCGCCCGCGCCTTCGCCGCCACCGTCGCATCCCTGTCCGCCGAACACGGCCCCGATCCCGCCACCTGGAAATGGGGGTCGGTGCATGTCGCGCGGCTTGAGCACCCACTGCTGCGCTTCGTGCCCCTGCTGGGCACGGCCGCGCGCATCGAGGCGATCACCCCGGGCGATGGCGAGACGGTGAACCGCGGCGGGCTTGGCGCCAACTTCGCCCATGTGCATGGCGCCGGGCTGCGCTTCGTCGCCGACCTGTCCACGCCCGATGGGGCCTGGGCCTCGATCGCGACCGGGCAATCGGGCCATCCGCTGTCGCGGCACTGGCGGGACCGGACCCGCGATTGGGCCGCGGGCCGGGTCGCGCCGATCGGGCGCTGAGACCTGCTGGCGCTGAGCCCTGCTGGCGCTGGGGGCTGTTGGCGCTGGGGGCTGTTGGCGCCCGGCCCCCCAAGGCGCGCGGCCCCCCTGGCGCCGAGGCTTATTGCCGCCCCTGGGCAAGCATCGCGATTTCGGGCGCGATCAGGGCCAGGACGTCAGCCGGTGGCACCACGCCCTCGGCGCGGCACGCGGCATACAGGCCGCGCCCCGTCGGAGGGCGATCCCCGGGCGCCAGGATCGCCACGCCCGTCAAACCCAGGCGGCCGGCCAGCGCGATCGGCAGGCCAGGGTCCCCCACGACCAGATCCACCGCCCGTAACACGACCGCGAGTGCCGCAGCCCCGATGCCGGGATCGGGGCGCCAGAGCGCCACCCCCGGCCGCACAGAAAGATGTTGCGCCAGCGCGTCCCAATGCGACGCGGGCCAGCCGCCCTCGGCGCCCTGCAGCAGGGCCACCACGACCGACCCCGCATCCCGCGCCGCGATGAAGCCGGCTTGCAACTCGGCGAGGCTGGGGTCCAGCCGTGGGTCGTGGCGGGGCAAAGGCGGCGCCGGGGCCGGCGCCAGCAAGCTGCCGCAGCGCTCGGCGAGCGTGAGCCAGGCCTCGGCCCGCGCGGCCGGGGCCAGGATTGCCGCCGCCGCACCGAGCAGCCAGGCGTCATCGATCCGGAGCGGCGCCGCCGGCTGCTCGGCCAGCGCGATGCCCAGGCAAACAACCGGCGGCAGGGGGGCGAAAAGGCTGAACGGCAGGTCGAGCGACAGCCGCCCCCCCGCCGGCATGCGGCCGGACCAGTTGGCCTCGGCCAGAACCCCGCCGCCGTCGGGCCGCGTCATCTGCACGCCGAGGGCGAGTCTTTCGCCGGCCGCCCCGGCCAGCCGGAGCCGGATGCGCGGCGCCGCCGCCATCGCCGCCGGCAGATCGAGCCCCACGACCGCCTTCAGCACCGGGGTTGCGGCCGGCAGGGTCAGCACCGCGGTCGCGTCGGGCACGCCCAGTGTGGCCAGGATCACCGCGGCCGCGACCCCCTCCGCCCGCAGCGTTCCAGCGGCCTCGGTCGCGCCGGCATGGACATGGCCGCGCAGGCGCAGGGTCACGCGAAAGGGGCCGACGGCGTCGGCGGGCAGCGGGCAGGTCAGCCGCGCCGCGTCATCCTGCGACCAGGCCCCCGCGGGCTCGCATTCGTGCCAGCCGTCGCCCAGCAGGGCCGCCACCTCTCCGCCGTCCCAGACCGCGCCGGTGCCACGGCCAAGGTCGGCCAGTTCCACGGCGCGCAGGAAGAACCCCAGGCGCCGCTCATCATCACCAAGCCCGGCCGAGGCGGGGCTATGGGCATTTTCCGCCTCCAGCAGAAGGCCGAAGGCCAGGGCCGTGTCGGCGCCGCCAAGCCAGGCGTCGCGCAACGCCGGCACAGCCAGCATCGCCGGCGGCCCCTCTTGCGCCGGCACGGCGATGGCAAGGTTGGGTGCGGGCCCCAATCCAGCGGGCCCCAATCCAGCGAGCCCCAATCCAGCGTGCCCCAGTCCAGCGTGCCCCAGTCCAGCGGGCCCCAGTCCAGCGAGCCCCAATCCAGCGTGCCCCAGTCCAGCGAGCACCACGGCATCGGGCGGGTCCTCCGCCGGCTGGCCAGGGCCGCCCAGGTCCAGCAGCACGTCGAACACCTCGGCCCCTGGGGCCGCGGGCCAGGCGCGCCACCGATCGGCCAGGCCCAGCCCCAGGGCCAGCGCCCCGGCCTGCCCCTCGGCCAGCAGCGTGATCGCAGCGGCGGGGAAGCCCGTCCGCAGGCGGCGCAGCGCCGGTTCGGCCGCCAGCACCGCGGCCGGGCCGCCCGGCAGGATCACGCCGATGCTGCCGACCCGCAGCGCCGGCCGTGGCCGGCCCCGCGCGTCGATCCATTCTCCCGGCAGGCAGAGGGTCGTGCCGGCGATCGGGGCGGGGAAGATCGCCCCGGGCGTCACGCCGGCTCCATGGTCCAGGTCGCGAGGCCGAGGCCGAGGCGCCGGCTGTCATCGATCCCGGCCGCCACCGCGACCCGGGCCGTGGCGCAGTGCAGGGCGATGCGGCAGACCCGGCCGCGAAAGGCCTCCATCGGTACGTCGAACACCACCTGGCGCGCGTCCGGCACCTCGCGGAAGCCGAGCCGCAGCCCGTTCAGGAAGACTTCGACCGTCTGCAGCGCCTCACCATGCACGAAGGGCACGAGGTCGAGCCGCAGCCGCAGCGGCCCGTCGGGCAGGCGCAGCAGGAACACGAGTTCCGCCTCCGGCCCGTCCATCCAGGTGAAATCGGCCTCGGGCGGGTGCCAGCCATGGCCGAGGTAGGCGACCGGCGCCGCAGCGGCGCGACAGGCCACCTTCAGGCCCGGCAGATAGACCGACAGGGACGGGTCCTGGCTCTGGGGCTCGCTCATGCAGCGTCGCTACCAGCGGTTGCGGCGTGGGGTCAACCGATGCCGACCCGCCGTCGGTGCAACTTCTGGCGCGTGATGGCTTGATCAAGCCGGCGCCCGACCCGAGAATAGCCTTCGCATGCTGCCGCGCACCCCCCGCCGCCCCCAGTTTTTCTACACCACCGCCCCGCTGCCCTGCCCATACCTGGCGGGCCGGACGGAGCGGAAGATCGTGACCGAACTGGCCGGGCCCGATGGCGAGGCGCTGCACGACCGGCTGTCCCGCGCCGGGTTCCGCCGCAGCCACAACATCGCCTATGCCCCTGTCTGCCCCGGTTGCCAGGCCTGCGTGCCCATCCGCGTCGTCGCCGACCGCTTCCAGCCCAACCGTGGCCAGCGCCGGGTGCTGGCCGCCAACGCCGACTGGACCGTGGAGGAACGCCCGGCGCGGGCGACGGCCGAGCAGTTCGCGCTGTTCCAGCGCTACCAGCAGGTGCGCCACCAGGATGGCGACATGGCCTCCATGGGTTTCTACGACTATCGCGCCATGGTGGAGGACACGCCGATCACCACCGGCATGGTGGAATGGCGCGATGCCAGCGGGCGGCTGGTCTGCGCCTGCCTGACCGACTGGCTGTCGGACGGGCTGTCGGCGGTCTATTCCTTCTTCGACCCCGCTCTGGCCCGCCGGTCGCCGGGCACGCTCGCCATCCTGTGGCTGGTGCAGCGGGCGCGGGCCGCGCGGCTGCCCTTCATCTACCTTGGCTATT
>JBBQHE010000089.1:0-16564 GCA_038323655.1 Acetobacterales bacterium
ACCGCAGCCAGTGCGCGTAACCGAAGGTCCAATGACAGCGCTCTCGACATCTCTGCCGGCCCCCGCCCGGCAGATAGCTTGAATCAGAAACCGGCCATCTCGGGAATCCCCAGCGATTCATTCAGCAGGGATGCCGCTCTAGCGGTACCTGCCCACGCACCGCAGCGATGACGCGCAAGCGCTGATAAGTCTGCTCGATCCAATCGCGCACCAGGCGCATCTGTTCGGGCCCGACAAGATCGACCTTGTTCAGCACCACCATGTCGGCGCAGGCGATCTGAAGCATCTTAAGCCGCATGACAGCCGGTTGCTCCTGATATGCAGATATTTGTTCGGCATCGACAACGCAGGTGATGCTGTCAAGGCGGATGCGGTCGCGCAACGCTTCGTCGTTGAAGGTCACCATGATACCGGCGGGGTCGGCGACGCCGCTGGCCTCGAGAATGACGTAGTTCACCGGGTCGGCGCGTGCGAGCAGCTATTGCACCGCCGCGGTCAGGTCGTCGCGGATCTGGCAACAAACACAGCCATTCGATAGGCTGATCGTGCCTTCGTCGACGCCAACCAACAGCTCGGCGTCGATGTTGATGGCGCCGAAATCGTTCACCAGCACGCCGACCTTTAACCCGTGATTGCCGTTCAGAAACTGGTTCAACAGCGTCGTCTTCCCCGCGCCTAGGAAGCCCGTGAGGATTGTGAGCGGCACTGCAGTGTGACGGAGAGTTGCCATGCCTAATATTCCATTACCACATGTGGAACGTCGACCCCCGAAGCGCTGCGATGAGTGAGACCCGGTCTAGATATTACGGGTCCTCTGCCAACAAGTCAGCCGCGGTTCCAGCCGCGGATCAGCCCGTGCCGGCGGTCGATCGAGACATGGTTCTTGTAGCCAAGGGCCGGCACCGCGAGATCCACTTGCGGCGTCCCATCCTCGCGCTGCCTTCCCTTGCTGAACTTCACCATCCAGCGCGCATCGCGATCCTTCTGACGCGGCTGGGCGGGCTTCTCCGCCCAACCTGCGGGGATCTCGCCAGCCTTGAGCGCCGCGCGCTCGGCCTCGGTATTGCGCTGCTTGGGCGCTGCCACGATCGTCGCATCCACGACCTGTCTGGACTTGCCCCGCTTTTATGGAGAGGCATTGGGTCAGCCAGCGGCCATTCTCTCGAACTGCGCGGGGCTAGAGAAGTCGAGCGCGAAATGGTCGCGGATGGGGTTGTAGAAGCCGTCGATGTAGCGGCCGACGGCGGCCGCGGCGTCGGCGCGTGTTTCGAAGGCGGTGCGTCAGACGAGCTCTGACTTCAGCGTCTTGAAGAACGTCTCGACCATCATCGCGCAGTTCGCGCGTCATGCGCGGGCTGCCATAGGTGCCGTTCGACAGGGCGAAGGCCGACCGGACATGCACCAGCAGCACCATGTCCTGGTGCTGACGGCGGCAGGCGGGGCGGCCCTTCTAGGCGAAGTAGCCGCTCTGGCTGACACCAAGGACGCGGCACAGGCGGTGCACGGGGAACTCCTTCTTCGCCTCGTCGACAAGCTTGAAGCTCACCGACTTCTCTCCCGGGCGAAAATAACGGTGGCCCGCTTCAGGATGTCCCGCTCGTGCCGGAGGATCTCGTTCTCCCTTCGCAGCCGCTTCAACTCCGTCGCCATGTCAGGCGGCGCCAACCCGACTGGTGCGTCCGCCGCTCGGTCCCGGCTGCGGCCGATCCAGCGGGCCAATGTCGATAGCCCGATCCCGAGATCCTCCGCGATCTCCCGCTGAGTCCGGCCGCTCGTCCGAACCAGGCGCACCGCCTCGTCCTCAAATTCCTTCGTAAACCGTCGCTGCTGCTGCATGAGGGTCCTCTTGCATCATCGGGACCTCTCCACTTTTCCCAAAGCAAGTCGATCCGGCCGTTTAAGAGGGCGACACCGCCGGATATCACCGTTGAAGGGCACCTGGGCCAAATGCTGGCTGCCGCGCAGCCCGATCTGCCGGCCAGCACCATCGCCGCAATCGCCAGCGCGGTCGAACTGCCGGTACAGGAAGGACAGGGGGGCGAAGCCCTCTCCAGGCCAGGGACCGAGCCCCCCGGCTCAGCGGATCGGCGGCGCGTACATCAGCCCGCCGTTGGTCCAGAGCGCGTTCACCCCCCGCGGCAACTGGCTCGGGCTGTTCGGGCCGACGTTACGATCAAAGATTTCGCCATAATTTCCGACCGCGCGGATGGCGTTGTAGGCCCAGCGCCGGTCCAGCCCCATCATCGGCCCGTGGTCTCCCGCTACCCCCAGCAGCCGCCGGACAGAAGGATTTTCGCTGCGCAGCATCGCCTCGGCATTGGCTTGCGTGACGCCCAGTTCCTCGGCCTCGATCAGGGCAAAGACGGTCCAGCGCACGATGTCGAACCACTGGTCGTCACCGTGGCGCACGGCCGGCGCGAGCGGTTCCTTGCTGATGACATCGGGCAGGATGATGTGGTCGTCGGGGCGTTGCAGCGTGGTCCGCACCCCGGTCAACTGGCTGATGTCCGTCGTGAAGGCATCGCAGCGGCCGGAACCGTAGGCGAGTTGGGTCTCGGTATTGTTCTCGAAGACCAGCGGGCGGATGGCGACGCGGGCGACGCGCGCCCAGTCGGCCAGGTTGAGTTCGCTGGTGGAGCCGGCGGTGACGCAGATGGTCGCGCCGTCCAGTTGCGCGGCGCGGGCGACATTGGCCGATTTGCGGACGAGAAACCCCTGGCCGTCATAGAAATTGACCGCGGTAAAATTCAGCCCGTTTGCGGTATCGCGCGCATGGGTCCAGGTCGTGGTGCGCGCCAGCACATCGATCTGCCCGGCCTGAAGGGCAGACATGCGGGTGGTGGAGGTCAGCACCGTCCAGCGCACCCGCTCCCCATCGCCCAGCACGGCTGCGGCGATGGCCCGGCAGGTATCGGCATCCAGGCCCCGATAGATACCCCGGCTGTCCATGATGCCGAAGCCGGGCGACCCCGGATGGGCGCCGCAGTCCAGCGTGTTTTTTGCGCGTACGGCGGCCAGGGTCGGGCCGGCGGTGACGGTCTGGGCGGCGGCGGGCAGGGCGAGCAGCAGCAGGCCCAGGGTCAGGCGGATCATGCGGGGGCACTCCTTCGGGGGGCGAAGCGTTGCAGGGCCAGGGCCAGGGCAAGCCCACCGACCGCGACTATCAGCCGCCCCTCATCGGGCAAGGCGTGGTAGAAAACGGCGACAAGCCCCGCACCGCCCAGCGCCATCCTCAGCACCGGCCCCATGGGCTTGAGCAAAAACCCTGCCCAGGCGGCGGTCACCATGGTCAGGGCCGCCATCTGCGTCGTGGTCGCGGCCAGGATGGTCCACAAGCTGCCCTGGCCCATGATCCCGGGGTCGTAGATGAAGGCAAAGCCCACAGTGAAGCCGGCGATGCCGAAGCGGGTCGCATGCAGGCTGGTGATGGTGGGGCCCGATTTGGCGATGGCGCTGGCGGCAAAAGCCGCCGCCGCCACGGGGGGCGAGGCATCGGCCAGCACCGCGAAGTAGAAGATGAACAAATGGGCAGCCAGCATCGGCACGCCCATGTCCATCAACTGCGGCACGCCGATGGCGGCGGCGATGATATAGGACGGTGTGGTCGGTATCCCCATACCCAGCACCAGCACGGTGAAAGCCAGCAGCATCAGGAGCAGCGGCAACGATCCGCCCGCCAGGCCCTTGATGATGCCGCCGAAGGCCACGACCATGCCGGTCGCGGTCAGGCAACTGACGACGATGCCCGCGCCCGCGATGGTCACGGCCAGTGGCGCCATGGTCAGCCCGGCATTGACGAAGGCGTCGAAGACTTGCCGCGGCCCCATGCGGGTTCGCTTCCGCAGCACGGCCACGCCCACCATCGCGACGCAGGCCCAGAAGGCCGAGTAGTTGCCGGACCAGCGTTCGCTCATCAGCCAGACCAGCACGCCGATCGGGATGACCAGGTGGGCATCGGCCAGGACTTCGCGCCAAGGTGGGATTTCTTCGGCCGTCATGGGCCGCATGCCGAGTTTCTTGGCCTCGAAATGTACGGCCGAAAGGATGCCGTAATAGTACAGCACGGCGCCGATGGCGGCGGCGGCGACGATCTGGCTGTAGGGAATGTTGGTGATCTCGGCCATCACGAAGGCAGCCGCCCCCATCACGGGCGGCATCAGCGCGCCGCCGCCCGAGGCCGCGGCCTCGATCCCGCCCGCGACGGCGGGCTTGTAGCCGATGCGGATCATGAGCGGGATGGTCATGGCGCCGGTGGTGATGACGTTGGAGACAGACGATCCGCTCATCGTTCCGAACAGGCCGGAGGTGACGACTGCGACCTTGGCAGGCCCCCCGGCATAGCGCCCGGCGGCGGCGGCGCCGAGGTTGGTGAACAGCCGCCCCGTGCCGGAGGCCTGCATGAAGGCACCGAACAGGATGAAGACCGCGATGGTGGTCGCGACAATGCCGGTCAGCGGGCCATAGACCCCGCCCGCGGTGGGCACGAGCCAGGCGCTCTCCACGATCTCGGCCCAGGTGAAGGTGCGGGTGTTCAGCACACCCGGCAGATACGGGCCGGCCAGCATGTAGCCCAGGCAGATGATGATCATCCAGGCCAGGCCCGGTTCCACCGCACGGCGTGTCGCCTCCAGCAGCGTTACGATCGCGGTGATGCCGAGCACCATGTACATCGGCCCGAAGGGATCAACGTACTCCATGCGGTCGGAGACGACGTCCCAGTTCCACATGACCCAGGCATGGGGGGCGGCGGCGACCACCGCCCAGACCCAGTCGAGCAGGGTCGGGCGGTCCCGGCGGGACGACTTCAGTGCCGGCCAAAGCAGGAAGCACAGGGGCACGAAGGCGGTCAGGTGGAAGCCGCGCATGCCGATGGGCTCGGGGAAACCAAAACCCCCGAAATACAGATGCACCGAAGCCGCCGCCGCCGCCCAACCGAAGACGAGCAGCCGCAGCGGGCCCGAGAGGTCGCGCATCAGGCGGTCGGCATCGCCCCCGCGGCGCGGAAGGCCGCGGCCGCCCCCGGGGCCAGCGGCACGCCGGGGTAGCGCCAGGCGATGGCGGGATCGAAGGCCGCCATGCTGGCGTGGATCGCCGACATGCGCGCGCCCTTGGCGCGGATCAGCGTCTTGGTGATGGCCTCGACGATCGGGGCGGGCACGCCTTCATTGACCAGGATGACGCTGTCCATCGCCGTCACCTTCAGCGCCTCGGGCTGCAGCCCGAGGTAGCTGTTGGCGGGCAGGTCAGCCTGGGTATAGGCAAACTGAGAAATCAGATGCGCCCGGATGTCGTCGGGGAAACCCACCAGGCGGCCGGTGCGGCGCCCTTGGGCGATTTCGGTCAGGATCGCGGCGGGGCGAGCCAGAGCGACGTAAAGGTAGTCGATCTGGCCATCGATGAAGGCGGCCGAGATGTCGGCATAGGAGCCGTTCAGATACCGCCCGCCGCCGGACCGGATAGCATCGGGGCTGGTGCCGAGGAAGCGCAAGATGCGCTGCATCGTCATCTCATCGGTGCTGGACCGCTGCGGCGTGCCGATCTTCAGGCCGCGCTGGGTCAGGATGGCGCGCATGTCCTCCGGCCCACCATCGGCGCGGCGCAGCAGGTAATGGTCGGTCGGCGAATAGCCGGTGCCGAGGCTGCGCAGCTTGTCGTGGACGAAGGTATAGGGTTCCTCGCCCTTGGCCGCGTTTGCCGCGAAGGCATCGATGCCCCAGCCGATCTGGCTCTGGCCGTTGTTGATGCGGGTGGCGTTGGCGAGACCCCCGCCCGGGACGACGCGGATGCGGATCTGCGGGTTTTCCTCCTGGATCAGCGTCGCGAGGCCGGCGGCCATGGTGTACCAGCCGCCGCCGAGCGACCCCGCAACCCATTCCAGCGTCTGCTGCGCCTGGGCGGTGCGGATGAAGGGAAGGGCGAGGGCGGAGCCGGCGAGGATCGCGCGGCGGGTCGGCTGGGTCATTGGGGGCCTCATCACGGTTCGGGTGGCGGATGATGGGCGCCTGTCGGCGGCGGCGGCAAGACGCGTTTATGCACCGTCCTGCTGGCCCGAGCCCACGGATGGCGCGTTTTTCCCAGCTGACAAGCGACAGCGCTGCCAAACCGAGCGGGCTCTACCTGCCCACCTCGCCTTCAGCCAAAGCAGGCGCGCCCGGTTGACCCCGCCGCCCACGGACGGCAAGCCTGCGATCAGGTCATGACCCGCGGAGCTAGAAGACGACCCATGGCCGCCCCCACAGGTGCCCTCCCCGCCAACAGTCTCGACCGGCTTCGCGCCATAGGCCCCGGGCTGGCCGTCGCTTTTGTCATTGCCGCCGTTGCCATCGGCTTGCGCCGCGCGTCGGGGCTGGCTGCGCTGAACCCGGTTGTGGTCGCCCTTGTCTTCGGCATCGCGCTGCGGGCCGGCCTCGGCGCCCAGGCGGCCTGGAAGCCCGGCATTGCCTACGCCGTACGACCGCTTCTACGCTTCGCCATCGTGCTGCTGGGCTTGCAGGTCACCTTGACCGAATTGCTGGGTATCGGCGCGCCGGCGCTGGCCCTGGCTTTCGTCGTTGTCGTGGCGACGCTGCCGTTCACCATGTGGCTGGGCGCCGTCATGGGGGTGGACCGCACCTTGTCACTGCTGATCGGCACCGGGACGGCGATCTGCGGTGCCTCGGCCATCGTCGCGGCAAACCAGGTGGCCCGCGGGCGGGATGAGGATGTCGCCTATGCGCTGGCCGTGATCACGCTGTGCGGCACGGCGGCATTGCTGATCTGGCCGCTGCTGGCAGGCCCGCTCGGACTGTCGCCCCTCGGCTACGGACTCTGGGCCGGGGCCAGCATCCATGAGGTCGTGCAGGCCGTCGGGGCTGCTGCGGCGGGCGGGGCCGAGGCCGCGCAATCGGGCACCGTGATGAAACTGGCCCGCGTGTTTCTGCTGGCGCCGGCGGTGCTTGTGCTCGGCTGGTGGGTCGCGCGCGGCGGCCAGGCCGGCGACGCCAAGGTCGCGACCCCGTGGTTCGCCTTTGGCTTCCTGGGGCTGGTGCTGCTCGGCTCAACCGGGTTGCTACCGCCCGAAATGCGCGAAGCGTCGCGGGCGGTGGTGCCATGGCTTCTGGCCGCTTCGGTCGCGGCCTTGGGCCTTTCGACCGACCTTGCGGCGCTGCGGGCGCGCGGGGCCGCACCGTTGATGCTGGGGGTACTGGCGTCGCTCTTCATTGCCGCCCTGGCCTGGGCCGGGGTGCGGCTGATCGGGGTCTGACCAGCAACGCTGCCGGGCCAGGCCCGGCAGCGTTGCTCACGAACCGCCTCGGCGGTCAGCCCATGCGACGCCCGGCCACAACGCCGCGCGTCACCACGCCCGAGCGCGCGCCAAGAATGGCAGCGAGGGCGCCCAGCAGCAGGACCGCGAACATCCAGAAAGCCGCGGTCGCCGCACCCTCGGCCGCGGCATCGGCAGCACGACGCGCGGTTTCCTCGGCCTGGCGAGCAGTCGCCTGGGCCTCGGCTTCATAGGCCGCAACTCGCTGCGCCGCCTCGGCTTCCGGAATGCCGGCTTCGGCCGCGACCAACGCGTTGATGCGGGTGCGTTCCTCGGCGGTGAAGCTGCCGTTGGCAACCCGCTTGCCAATCAGCCCGGTCAATTCGGCCGCCCGCTGCTCGGTCGTCATGCGGCTCGGCTCGGAAGGGCCGCTGAGCGACAGGCGGACGCGTTCGGCCACTGCCTGCGGATCGACCTGGTCGGCTGCGGCGGCGACCGTGGCGCCAGCACCGCTGGCAATGCCGGACACTGCTGACATGCCGGCCGAAAGGCCGCCCGACACGGCTGAGCCCAGCATGACGGCGGAAACGATGAACGCCGCCGCCCAAACGCCGAGTCCGTGCAGTGCGGCATCGGTCCGGTCGGCATTGCCCGACAGGCGGGCGGCGATATAGCCACCGGCGGCCAAACCGATGAGGTTGGCGACCAACAGCCAGATACCGGCGCTGATGCCCATGGTCGTGGCCGAAGGCGTGTCGCGCGCGACGGCATCGACGGCCGTGGCACCGATCGCCACGCCGAGGATGTTCAGCGTCGCGCCGACGGCCACAGCCACCAGCGCGCCAGCCAGGATGCCGCCCCAGGACACGCGGGAATGGCGAATGAGCTCGGCCGATGCCGTGGCTGGAACGTAAGACTCGGCGGATACAGTGGTGGACATGGCAAGAATCCTCGTTGACGTGTCGGCCCGGGTCTCGCTCGCAGTCTGGTCGCGGCGACACCTTGGGCGTTGATGCGGCAACGTGGCGCCCTGGTGGCGGTTGCACGCGGCTGGGCTTGCCCGTCGAGGTGTGATGTGCCGGACGCAGTGTGCCAGGCCAGGGCATGCCCGACTCACCGCCGGACGGGCCATGCCGCACAGCACGGCCAGCGCGGCAGATGGTGCGGACCCGCCGCGGTGTTCATCGCGCCGCCGCTTGGGCTAGGCTGGTTCCGTCGGAGGGCACAGCATGATCCATCCACTCACCGTGAGCCTTGGGGCACGACGCTATGCCGTGGAGCGCCCATGGGGCGCGCTGCCCTCGGGCCATGGCCTCGTGTCCGACGTCGCTTGCCTGGCCGATGGGCGCGTCCTGGTGCTGTTGCGTGGAGACCCCTGCGTCGCGGCCTGCGACCCCGCCGTCGCGGTGCTGAGCGCGGACGGCGTGCTGCTGCGTGGCTGGGGTGGGGATGTGATCGCCGATGGCCACATGCTGGGCGTCGCGCCGAGCGGCCTCGTCTGGGTGGTGGACCGCGACGTGCACCAGATCCGGATCTTCTCGGCCGATGGGGTGGCGAAGGGGGCCCTCGGCGCCAGGCACCGGGCCGAGGCCCCATTCAACGCGCCCTGCGACGTGGGCTTCGCCGCCGATGGCACGGCCTATGTCGCCGATGGCTACGGCGCTGCGCGCGTGCATGTCTTTCGCCCCGACGGACAGGCCGATGGCGTCTGGGGCGTGCCTGGGGGCGGGCCAGGGCAGTTCTGCACGCCGCATTCGGTCGCGGTTTTCGCCGATGGGCGGATCGCGGTGGCCGACCGCGAGAATGACCGGGTGCAGGTTTTTGACCGCGATGGCGGGCACTTGCTGTCGATCGGGGATGTCTATCGCCCCATGTCTGTCAGCGTGACGGCCGATGACCATCTGCTGGTGACAGACCAGGTCCCGCGGCTTTCGCTTTTCGACAGCGCGGGCGCGCTTATCGGGCGCTGCCGGCCCGTGCTGAATGGCGCGCATGGCATGGCACTGGCCGCCGACGGGTCCATCCTGCTGTCGGAAATGAATCCCGGCCGCTTGACCCGCCTGCGCCCGATCTGACCCGACCCGTCAGGCCGACCTGACCGCGGCCAGGAAGCCCGCCGCCTTTTCGCGCAGCGTCGCGGTCTGCGCCGTGAGACCCTGCGCCGAGGCGACCAGCCCTCCAGCGGCGGCCCCGGTCGCATCCGTGCCCTGGCGCACCTCGGCGATGCGCGCGACCACGGCATCGGTCGCCCCCGCCACGCGGGCTGCGGTGCCCGCAATTTCGCGAGTCGCGGCGCCCTGTTGTTCGACCGCGGCGGCGATGGCGGAGGTCACCTCCTCCATCCGCCCGACCGTGCCGCCGATCGAGCGCAATGCGGTCACGGCTTCGGTCGTCGCGCGCTGCACGGCGGCGATCTGCTCGCCGATCTCCTGCGTCGCGCGCGCGGTCTGGCCGGCCAGGGCCTTCACCTCACTCGCGACCACGGCAAAGCCCTTGCCGGACTCGCCGGCGCGGGCGGCCTCGATCGTGGCGTTCAGCGCCAGCAGGTTGGTCTGCCCGGCGATGTCGCCGATCAGACGGACCACGTCGTTGATCCGGGCGGCGGCTGTCGCCAGGCCTTCGACTGTCGTGTTGGTGGCGCGGGCCTCCTCGGCCGCGGCGCGGGCGACGGCTGCGCCCTCGGCAACCTGGCGGGTGATCTCGGCGACGCTGCTGGCCAATTCCTCGGCCGAGGCCGCGACCGATTGCACATCGGCGCCAGCTTCCTGCCCCGCCGTGGCGACCTCGGCCGCCCGGTGGCCAGAGGCCTCGGCGCTCTGCGACAAGCCGCCTGCGGCCTGCTGCACTTCCGCGGCGGCCGCGGCCAGGGCCTCGACCACCACGCCCACATCGGCCTCGAAGCGATCGGCCAGTTGCGCCTGGGCGGTGACGACGCCCCAGCACAGCATTGCGGCCTGGTAGACGCCTTCGCGATCGCGCACGGCCGAGACGGACAGATCCAGCGTTTCGGTCCCAAGCCTTATCCGCGCGCGGTGCGGCAGGCGCTGTGGGTCCGCCAGGATGGCGCGCTGGTGTTGCGGATGCTTGTGCAGGACATCGATGCTTTGGCCGAGCAAGGCTTTGGCCGGCATCGGCAGCAGGTGGTTCATCGGGTCGAGCAGCGCCACGGATTGCGGATTCATGTAGGTGATGCGGAAGTCGTCGCGCGGATCGGTCAGCATCACGCCGATGGGGATCTGTTCGAGCATCTGCTGGCTGGCATAGGCGCGCTGCACCTGCGATCGCATATCCTCCAGCGCGCGGGCCATGGCGCCGACTTCGTCGCGGCGCTCCTGGCCCTCGACCTGGGCGGCGGCGTCGCCGGCGGCGATGCGACCGATGGCTGCCGACAGGCGCCGCAAGGGCGCGGTGATGGAATGGGCGACCGCCAGCGCCAGCGCCAGGCCGAGCAGAACGGCCCCGCCGGTGAACAGGACGATTTCCAGGGCCAGCAGATCGGCCATCGCGGTGGCCTCCGCGCGGCTTTCATTGGCCCCTTGTGCGAGTCGGCCGATCAGATGCTCGATATCCGCATCCAGCGTGGTGCCGAGCGGGAACACCTCAGCCAGGCGGATGCGGTCCGCTTCGGCGCGCTGCTGCGCCACCTCCTGGAAAGTGGCGCCATAGGCCGTGATCTGCTGCGACAGCGCCGCGAGGTCGCGTTGCGTATCCTCGGGCAGGTAGAACTGGCGGGAGGTCGCGAGCGCGGCCTCGCTCGCCGTGGCGAGCATGGCCAGGGCCGACGTCACCTGGGCCTGGTCGCCGCGATGCAGGAAACGGTTGGCCCCGGCAGCGCCGTCGATGAAGGCGATCGACATCATGGCCATGCCCGGATCGTCCGGCCAAAGCGCGGTCAGGCGACGGGCGTCTTCGGTCAGCCGGTTCGCCAGGGGAAACATCCGCTGCTCGATGGCGGTGTTGGCGCCCTCCCAGGCGGCGCGCAGCCGCATGGAAGCACCCATCCAGGTGGTGATACGAGCGTCGATGGCCTCCAGCGCCGGGCGTTCCGCGGCACCGGCGGTGCGCGCGACCGTGCCCAGGGTGAATTTCGCCTGGGCGGCAAAGGACACCGCGCGGGCAAACTCCACAGCCTCATTGCTGCGCAGGTAGTCGCGCAGGCCGACCCGTGCCTTGGCGAAGCTGCCCGAGGCGCGGGAGACCTCGGTCGCCATCGCGCCGGCCGCGCCCAGGCGTTCGCCACGCTCGGACACGCCCTGTACAGCCGAATGGCTTTGCCAGGCGACCACACCAAGGATGCAGAGAAGAAGGGCAAAGCCGAAGCCCAGGCGTACCGCGACGGACGCCCGGCCCCCGATTGCGGTGGGCGAAAGGGTGAACGAAGCCATCGGAGGCGCTTCCACGTGATGTTCCGTGGAGGGGTAAGCGCGCAAGACTTGCGGGAAGGTTAGTGGGCGGCGCAGAAAAATCGTTCCGGATCAATCGGATTGCGCTCAGGTGATATTCGCCGGGCGAGGTCAGACCGGCGGGCTGGCCTGGCAGGGATAGGTGGTGCGGGCGGTCGGAATCGAACCGACACTCCTTGCGGAACCGGATTTTGAGTCCGGCGCGTCTACCAGTTCCACCACGCCCGCAGTCGCTTCCAAATAGCCGCGCGGCGCCGCGATGGAAAGGGTCAGCCGGGGTCGGGGGCGACCGCCGTGTCGAACACAGCCGGGCTGACCAGTTCCAGCAATTCCAGGTCGTCCGAGTGGTCCACCTCCCGGTGCTTCACCATCGGCGGCTGCACCACCGTGTCGCCGGTGTGAAAGGTGACCTCGCCGATGTCCTCGTACTGGAAACGCACCCAGCCCTTCAACACCATCACGAACTGGAAGCCGAGATCATGCGTATGCCATTGCGGCACGGCGTGCCGCCCTGGGATTGCGCGGATCACATGGGCGGCGAAGGCGCCGCCGGTCGCATCGCGCACGCCCAGGTCGCGATAGGCGAAGAAGGCGCGCAGCCCTTCCTCGAAATGCGCGCCTTCCGCGCGGCTCACCGTGGTGCCGGTCATACCAGCGGTGCCACGCAGTGGTTGGCATAGCCCGGATGGGTCTGCAGCCTGGCGTACCAAGCGGCGAGCCCAGGCAGTTCCGGCCGCGCGATCGGCAGCACGAACCAGCGGTGGACGTAGATGCCCAAGGCCATGTCGGCCAGGCTCAGCGTGTCGCCGCAGATGTAGGGATGCTGGCTGACCTGCGCCTCGACCATGCGCCACAGCGCCTCGGCCTCGTCCCGCGCGCGGGCCATCGCGGCCATGTCGCGGCTTTCTTCCGGCGTCCGGATCAGGGTCAGGAACATCACTGTCATCGGCCGGTTGATGCTGCTGAGCTGCCAGTCCAGCCACTGGTCCACCTTTGCCCGCCGCGGTGGATCGGCGGGATACACGGCGTCGCCGCCGCGCGTGGTGGCCAAGTATCGCATGATCGCGTTGCTCTCGTAGAGCGTAAAGCCATCGGGCTCGCGCATCGTCGGCACCAGGCCGTTGGGGTTCAACGCCAGGTATGCCGGGTCGCGTGTCTTGCCGAAGGGGCCGCCGTAGTCCTGGCGGTCGACTGCGATGCCCAGCTCCTCACAGAGGAAAAGCAGCTTCATGACGTTGCTGCTGGTCTTGCGGCCGAGAATGGTCAGCATCTCTTTTCCCCCAAAGTTGAAGCTCCAAAGCTAGGTGCGGTCGCTGACGCGGTCCAGACGGCTTGCCGCTGACATGGCCTCGCCCCACAACACCATCATGCATGCACTGCTGATCGCAGCCCTGTCCGCCGTGGCCCCCCTGGCGGCGATTGCATCCGAGCGTTTCCTGGGGCTTGCGCCCTGCGCGCTCTGTCTTTGGCAGCGCTGGCCGTACTGGGCAGCAGCGGCGTTGGCCGCCTTCGCCTTCGCGCTACCAGGGGTGCGGCGCTGGCTGCTCATGGCCGCCGGGCTTTCGGTTCTGGCTTCGGGCGGGGTGGCGGTGCTGCATGTCGGCGTCGAGCAGGGCTGGTGGCCCTCGCCGCTCGCGGCCTGTGCCGCGCTGGTTGCCCGCGGCCCGCAGTCGATCGACGACATGCTGGCGACGATGGCCGCGCGACCGGCCAAGCCTTGCGACGAGCCGGCTTGGCTGATCCCCGGGCTGCCGGTCTCGATGGCACAGATGAATGTGTTCTATGCCCTGGCTCTCGGTGGTTTCGCGCTTATGTCTTCCGCCAGGAGAAAGCCATGACCCATCCGTCGCAGCCGTTGCCCGGCCAACTGACGCCGCGTGAACTGGTGGAACGCACGATCCGCGTCGACCACGCCGGCGAATACGGCGCCCAGCGCATCTACGCCGGGCAACTGGCGGTGCTGAAGGGCGGTCGCCACGACGCGACGCTGCGCCACATGCAGGCGCAGGAGCAGGTCCATCTGGACACATTCTCCAGGCTGATCGCTGAGCGCCGCGTGCGGCCGACCGCGTTGCTGCCTTTCTGGCATGTCGCGGGCTTCGCGCTCGGTGCTGCAACAGCGCTGATCGGCGAACGGGCTGCAATGGCCTGCACCGTCGCGGTGGAGGAAGCGATCGACGAGCATTACGCCGCACAGGAAGCGGCGCTGGGCCAAGACGAAGCGCCACTGCGCGTCCATATCGGCCAGTTCCGCGCGGAAGAGCAGGAACACCGCGACATCGGTCTGGCGAACGAGGCAGAACGCGCACCGGCCTACCGGCTGCTTTCGGCCGCCATCAAGGCCGGCTGCAAGGTGGCGATCAAGGTCAGCGAACGAATCTGACGCAACCGTTTCGCCAGTCGGTCGTTATGGCGAGCACAACCATTGCCGAAGCGAGACCGACCCATGAGCCGCAACCTGACCAATCTGATCATCGGCGTGCTGGTGGTGGCAGTGCTCGGCGGCGGCTACGCGCTGTATCAGGAACGCCAGAAGCCCGCGCTGGAGATCAGCATCGGCGGTCAGGGCATTTCCGTGCAGGGACGCTGACCTCAGCTTTCCAACTCGCTGTCCCAGTACAGGTAGTCGCGCCAGGACGTGTGCAGGTAATTGGGCGGGAATGAACGCCCATTGTCCTGCAATTCCCAGGATGTGGGCTGGCGCGGCGCCTGGCGGGGATGCATCCGGCATTCCTTCGGCAGCATCGACCCCTTGGCCAGGTTGCAGGGTCCGCAGGCCGCCACGACGTTCTCCCATGTCGTGCGCCCGCCGCGGCTGCGGGGGATCACGTGGTCAAAGGTCAGGTCCGGCGCTGCCCGTTCGTCGCCGCAATACTGACAGGAAAACGCGTCCCGCAGGAATACGTTGAACCGCGTGAAGGCCGGGCGCCGGGCCGAGGGGATGTAGTCCTTCAGCGCGATCACGCTCGGCAGGCGCATGGTCATGCGCGGCGAATGCACCGCCGTATCGTACTCGTTCAACACCGACACGCGATCAAGCCAGACCGCCTTGATCGCGTCCTGCCAGGACCAGATCGACAGCGGGAAATAGGAGAGAGGACGAAAATCCGCGTTCAGGACCAGGGCCGGATACGCCTGGCCCCCAAACGCCATATTTGCAGCAATCATTCCGCCATCGGGCACAGGTCAAGGCCTCCACCGTTCGGTGGCGCGCCACACGCCATGGGGCCTGACCGGCGGAAAGGCCCCAAGACTGGTGGTGCCGCCGAAATCCGACGTATGTGTGCCAGCCCCGTCATGGCGCGGTCAACCAGCGCCCATGCCAGTTTCACACTGGCGTCACGCGGCGTGGGATTCCAGCCCCGCTAAGGCGCGCTGCAGGAAAAGCGCGCCGCGGGAAATACCCGCGCTGTCGATGCCATGGCCGAGTCGCGGGCAATAGAGCGATTCAACCGGCACGCCCAGCGCAGCCAGTGCCGATTCGCTGGCGCGCGAGGCTGCGGCCGGCACAACCGCATCATCCTCGCCATGCACCAGCAGCACCGGCGGCCGGCCGCCAAGTGTGGCGGCCAGAGTCTCGGCGTCGCGCAGTCCGCCCGAGTAGGCGAGGATCGCGGCCGGCGGGACAAGCCGACGCAGCCCGCAGGACAAGGCGGTCATCGCGCCCTGGCTGAAGCCCATCAGCACGACATGGCTCTCGGCTATGCCCATGGCGGCGCATTCCTCGGTGATGGCGGCATCCAGCACCGGGCGGATCGCCGCAAGGCCAGCGGCGATCGGGCCGGGGCTGCGATCGGCCAGGCTGAACCATTGCCGGCCGAAGCCGACGTCGGCCATGTCGTACGGCGCCGGCGCATGCGGCGACCAGAAACGCGCATGCGGGGCGGCAGCCGCCCAGCCGGGTGCGAGATCGATCAAATCGTTGCCATCAGCCCCCACCCCGTGCAGCAGGAGGACGAGGTGTTGGGCGACACCCTCCTTTGGCCCCCAGCGTGGTCCGTCGAGTGTCGGCATCGGTGATTTCCCCTCTGGCGCTCTTCCGCTATCGCGGGTGAGGCTGGCCGGCAATATGACGCTGACCACCCGCTTCGCCCCAAGCCCCACGGGGCTTCTGCACCTGGGCCATGCCCATGCTGCGCTGCATGCTTGGCGCGCCGCGCGGCAGGCCGGCGGGCGCTTCTTGCTGCGCATCGAGGATATCGACACCACGCGCTGCCGTCCCGCCTTCACCGAGGCCATCCTGCGTGACCTCGGCTGGCTGGGTCTCGACTGGGACGGGCCTGTGCGGGTGCAGTCGTCGCACCTGGCGGCGTACCGCGCCACGCTGGCGGGCCTCGCTGCGCGTGGCCTGGTCTATCGCTGCTTCTGCACGCGCGCCGACATCGCTGCGGCGGGCGCCGCACCGCATGGGCCAGACGGGCCGGTGTATCCTGGCACCTGCCGCGCCCTTTCCGCCGATGCCCGGCCCGGCGCGCCGCATGCGCTGCGGCTGGACATGGCTGCCGCCCTGGCCGTCGTGCCGGGACCGCTGTTCTTCCATGACGCGCTGCGCGGGCGGCTGGCCTGTGACCCCGCCCGCTTCGGCGATGTCGTGCTGGCGCGGCGCGACATTGCCACCTCCTACCACCTCTGCGTGACGCAGGATGATGCGGGGCAGGGGGTCAGCCTGGTGACGCGGGGCGAGGACCTGTTGCCCGCCACCGACATCCACCGCCTGCTGCAGGCACTCATGGGCTGGCCGGAACCAGCCTACGCCCACCACACCCTACTGACCGATGCCTCCGGGCGGCGCCTGGCTAAGCGGGACGGCGCGCTGAGCCTGGCAGCCCTGCGGGACGCGGGGCACAGCCCCGCCGCGGTGCGGGCAATGGCCCGCTGGCCGGATTAGTGGGCTGCTGAAACAGGGCGCTGTCCTGGG
>JBBQHE010000090.1:0-16416 GCA_038323655.1 Acetobacterales bacterium
TCGCCGTCCATCACCCGCGCATAATACTCAAGATACCCGCGGACCATGTGCCGGACGTCGAATTGTTCCAGCGCCATCTCGCGGCAGCGGGCGCGGGAGATGTCGTCAACATCGCGCATGGCCCGCGCCAGGCCGAAAACATTATGCGCCAGGAAGCCGTTTTCGCCATTCTGGATCTGTTCGTCGAGGCCGCCGCTGTCCAGTGCGACCACGGGGGTGCCGGCGCAGAGCGCCTGCATCGACACCAGCGGATAGGTTTCGAACCAGCGCGGCGCCAGCACCAGCGCGCGAGCGCCGACCAGAACCCCCTCGACATCCCGCGTCTCGCCCAGCAGGCGCACGTTGGGCAACAGGGCCGCCAGTGGGCGGACCAGGAAACGACCGTAGCGGCGGCCTTCTTCATTGCCGATCACATCGAGTGGCCGGCGCGCGATCGCCGCCGCCAGCATCGCGATGTGCTGGCCCTTGTACCAACTGATCTTGGCCACCTGCACCAGCCGTGTGCCGCCGGTCGGCGACCAGGGGACCTTGGCGACGTCGATGCCGAAATGGACGAAGGGCGCGGTGCCGCCCTTCAGCGTCGCCGCATGGGCCGCGCTGTCGGCGATCACATTGCGCTGGTCGTAGCCGGGCGGCTGGGGCACGCAGGTCGAGACGACGAAAGGGAGCGCGTCGGGCCGGCGGTTGACGAAGACGTTCTCCAACGACCAGTCGTGCAGCACGTCGAGTTTTTCGCGCCCGACATAGGCCTCCACCGCCTCGGCCAGCGCATCCTCATCCAGCCGGTGGCGGCCGCCGCTGACGGCGCGCGACTGGCCGTAGCCCGCGACCTCGATCGTCTCGCCGGAACAATGGCTGCCCGGCCGGCCGAACAGTGTGACGTGGTGGCCCTGCTTGATCAGTTCCTCGACAAAGGCGTGCACGACACGCTCGATCCCGCCATAGCCGACGGGCGGCGTCGGCAGGTTGACAGTCGAGATCATGCCAATGCGCAAGCGGCGACTCATCGCAAAGCGTCCTCCAGGGCCGGGCCCACTAAAGCAACCGGTCGAGGAAGCGGGGCAGGTGCCGTTTGTAGCGGTTCAGCACCGAACCACGCAACGGGGCACCGCCGGCCTGAAGGATCGCGACCGCTTCGCGCATAGCATCCCACCGCGTCTGCTCCGCCCGTAAAACAAGAAACGCCGCGCCCGATTGGCCGGCCAGCACCGCAGCCTCGGGGTAGGGCAGGACGGCCGGGCAGTCGACCAGGCAGAACTCGAAACCTTCGCGCCGGATCTGCTGACACAGGCCGACGATGCCGCCCGAGGCGAACAGCCCACCCTGATCGGCCGCCGTGCCACCGCCCGCGGGCAGCACGGCGAACTGGCCGGACACCGCGACATGCAAAGCCCGGCGCAAGGGCACATCGCCGCGCAGCACCTCATACAGGCCCGGTGCGTTCGGCACGCCGTAGCAGCCGGCCAGCCCCGGGGCTGCGAAGTTCGCATCGATCACCGCGACGCTGCGGCGCAGCCCGTGTTCCAGCGTGCGCGCCAAGTTGACCGTGATCGTCGTGGTGCCTTCGCGCCGGTGGCTCGCGGCCAAAGCGACGAAGGGCGCGCGGGTATGCGCGCCGGTCGCGATGCCGACGGCCAGCGACATCAGCGCGCTTTCCTCCAACACCGGCACCTGGCGATGGGCGGTCACGGCGGGCAGGGCGCGCGGGCCGGGCGTGTCCTTCGGCACAGGCCGCGGCGCGTCCATCGGCGCGTTGACGGGCGCGTTCACCGGGCCGTCTCCGGCACGCGGGCCAGCACCGCCAGCCCCAGCACGCGCTCGGCATCACGTTCGGTGGACACCGTCCGGTCGAAGAATTCCGCGAAGACCGCATAGGCGATCGCCAGCAGCAACCCGCAACCGAGCGCCAGGCCCAGCAGCAGGCTGGCGCGCGGCCAGGATGGCGTGAGCGGCGGCAGTGCCGGCGACAGCACCCGCACGCTGGTCTGGTCGTCCGCGTCCAGCGCGCGCAGCAGTTGCAACTGGTCGATCTGTTGGCGGTATTCGCGAACGCGCACCAGCAACTGGTCGCGCCGGCTCTGCGTCGCGATGAAACGCGCCTCGACCAACTGCAGGCTGGCCTGGCGCGCGTGGGCTTCCGCGATCCGGGCGCGGCCGGCGCGCTGCACTTCCTGTTCGGTGGCGATACGGTCGTCCAGATAGGCGATCAGCGCCGCATACTTCTGCCGCCGCAGATCGCCGATCTGCTGTTCCAGGTCGCGCACCTCGCGCGCGGTCGGGCGCAGTTGGGTCAACGCCGCGTTGCGCCGGCCCGAGATTTCGGCGTAGCGCGCATCAAGGTCGGACAACTGTGTCAGCTGCACCTGCGGCACCCCGGGCGTCGCCGGCCAGTCCGTCCCCGTCTCCGCCTGGCGGCGCAGTTCAGCGACGCGGCGCACCGTCTGTTCCTCGGCGATCCGGGACTGGGACAGGTCGCGCTCCAGCGCGGTCAGCAGCGAAATCACCACCTGCTTTTCGGCCATGGGGTCGGCGATACCGGCCGCCCGCCCCGCGGCGTCGGTCGCAGCCTCAAGGTCGCGCAGGTCGCCCTCGGCCACCGTCAGCCTCTCACGGTAGAAATCCACCGCCTGCGCTGCCGAGGACTGCACCCGGATGTGTTCCTGGATGAAGGCGTCGAGGATGGTGTTCAGCGCGAAGGCTGCGAAATGCGGCTCGGTCCAGCTGAAGCTGACGGCAAAGACGTTGGTCTCGCGCACCGGGGCCGCGACCAGCGATCGGGAGATCGTCTCGAACAGCGCTTCCTCGGGCGTCAGGTCGCGCCGGCCGGTGATCATCTTCAGCGGCCAGGCCGCCAGGCGGGCGGCCGACTTGGCGAGGTCCTTGGCTTCTGCGATCAGCCGCCTCAACGGACTGAGCGGCGGTGCCGCGGCGGCCAATTCCTCCAGCCGCTCGCGCAGGACCGGGTAGGCCCGTTGCAGCACCGCGGGGCTGCGCATGATCTCGACTTCGTCGTTCACATTCTCCGGTCGCTCGGCGAACATGAAGTTGCTGGCGTTCACCTGGGGGATGGTGACGGTGGACAGCTTCTCCCGCCCGACCCGCACCAGCACGCGGCTGCCGGAGACGTAGGTGGCCGATTCCAGGAACAGATAGACCAGCGAACACAGCACCGCGCCCAGCATGATGCCAAGCATCGGCCAGCGCCGTCGCAGCAAGGTCCGCAGCATGTCGTGCAGCGACACGCCGGGCAGGTTGATCGGCGCGTCGATCTCGATCGTGCGCCTTGCGGGCGAGAGATCGGACGGCAGCGGCGTGGCCGTCCTGAGGTCACTGCTGCTCATTGGAGTCTGTTACCATTCACGCTGATGCGGTTGGCTTCGAAGATCAGCCCGGCACTGGCGCTGGTGCCGGTGAACAGGAACAGCCGTCGCACGATCTGGTCCACGAGCCGCCCGGCCATGGCCAGTTGGCTCGGCGGCACATAGACGACGGAGCCGGGCGGCACGGCCAGGTCCTCGTCCAGCGCCAGGCGTTGCAGCACGTTGTTCAGGTTGGCGACGCGCAGCCGCCCCTGCCCGCTTTCGTCCCAGTACAGCACGCGCACCTGGTCCATCGCGGCGAATTCGGTCGGGCCGCCGCTGGCCGCGACCAGTTGCAGGATGGTGCGGATGGGTGCCGCCGCCTGCGGCCCGGGGCGCTGCACCTCGCCGAAGACGAAGACCTGCTGGCCGGTCGCCGCGGTCAGCCGCACCGAGGTCGCAAGCCCCGCGATCCTTTGGCGATAGGCGGCCGAGGTGCGCTCGGCCACCTCATCGACCGTCAGCCCGCTGACCCGGATCGACTGCAGCAGCGGCAGCGCGATAGTACCGTCCGGCGCGATGGCCATGGACTGCGCGCGCGGGGCCGCCGTGCCGGCGACCATGTTCATGAACATCTCGGCCTCATCCGTCGCGCGCACGACATGCACGGTCGAGGACGGGTTGAGGTATTCGTCGCCGTAGCGGTCGGAGATGGTGCGGCCGAGGTCGGCGGGGCGAACCCCGGCGGCCTGGATCTCGCCCCGTCCGGCCAGCGAGATGCGTCCGTCCGGGCGCACGGTATGCACCCGGTTCAACGACGGGTGGTGCTGGAACACGACGTCGATCTGGTCGCCGATCCCGATGCGGTAGTCGCGCACCGAGGGGCGGCGGCTCATCGCGTACATGACTTCGATCGTATCGCCCGGGGCCAGCCGCCAGTTGCGGGTGCCGCGCTGCACCGCGGCCGACAATTCATTGGCCGCGGCATCGCGCGCGGCGGGATCCGCGTCCGCGATGAAGGCGGGCGTGCCGCCGCGGGCCTGGTCGAAGGACCGGCCGGGCGTGCAGCCGGCCAGGACAAGCAGGAACAGGCAGGCAAGCCGAAGCGGCACGGTCCGGGCCCTCATTGTGTGGCAGCCTTGTCATCCCGCACGGTCGTGGCGGTGGCGTTGGGGGCGGCCATAAGCGCCGCGCGGAACATGACGTGATGGGCCAGGGTCGGCAGCGCGAAGGCATAGCGCAGCCCGCCGGGCGTGTAATGCGCGATCAGCGCGGGCCCGTTCTCGGGCCGGGCCAGGGCGGCGAGCACCGGCGCGACCGCGGGCGGCAGCGCGCTCACGGCAAAGCGGCCGTCGGCATCACGTGGCGCTTCGGCTGCCGCGCGCAGCGCCGCAGCGCCGCCGGGGACGGCCTCGGCGCGGGCATGCACGCCACCCAGTTCCGGTTCCTGCTTGCGCACCGCTTCGGCGATGGCGGTTGCGACATCCGCCGCGGTCACGTCACGCGCACCGCGTGCGGTCGCCGCACGGGCCGCGAAAAGACACAACAGATGCGCATAATACGGCATGCCGCGCACCAGCCGCACAACCTCGGCGCTGGCATCCGCGGTGAAGGCCATGCCCGCGGCGCCGGCACCGGCGGCAACCAGGCGGGCGACCTCAACATCCTGCATCGGCGGCACATGGATCGCGACGACGTTGCGCTGGATCGAGGGCTGCTGCCCGAGCAGATGGTCGAGGCTCGCGGCGACGCCGACCAGCAGCAGCGTCACCGGCAGGGCCTGGTCCGACAGGGTCTTGATGGTTTCGGCCATCGCGTTGCGGAACGGCACGCTTTCGGCACGGTCGTATTCATCGACCAGCAAGACGACATGCGCACCACGCACGCGGCCCAGCGCGTCGGCGACATCCTCGGGGCCGAAGGCGCCCTCGGGCAGCAGGCTGGCGGCCGTGCCGGTGGCGCCGGGGTCGAGCAGCCGCGGCGGCACAGCCGCCAGCAGGCCGCGGAACAGGCGTTCGTAGGTGGTGTCGGCGCCGCAGGCCCGGCGCACGGTCAGGCAGCCGGCATCGGTCGCGAGGTCGGCGAAGGCGTTGGCCAGGCTGGTCTTGCCGCGGCCGCGGTCGCCGTAGAGCACGACATGGGCGCGTTCTTCCTCGATCGCCGCGATCAGGCGCTTGAGTTCGTCTTCCCGCCCGATGAACAATGGCCCGAGTGAGCGTGGCCGCGTCGGCGTGAAGATGGCGCGAAGACCCTCAGCGGTGCTCTCCGCCGGGACGGGACGGAACGCCGGCCCGGGCTCGACCGCCGGGCGCACCTGGTCGAGCACGCGAAAACCCGAACCCGATGCCGCGACGGCATCGGCCGCAGGCGGCGTCCTGCTGCCGCCGCTTGGGGAGAAGAGGCGCATGATCCGGTTCACGATCCTTCCAGCAAACCCCGGCAAGCGCCCTCACTTCGACGTATTCGTCTTTCTATCACATCGGTTCACCATTGTTGGCAAGCGTCACGACCGCTAAACCTATTTAGCATAGACCGCAGTCAGTTAACCGATGGGTTCCGCACACCATGCCGATCGCAAACATCATGTCTGCAAACATCATGTCTGGTAACACATGTCGAGCCTGATCCGGCGCGAGCGCGCCACCACGAGCCTTGATGGCTTCGCCGCCATGGTCCCGCCCCAGCAGGAGGTGGTCTACCACAGCCTGATCGAAGGCTACGCTGAGGACCAGGAGCGCGAGAATGCCGGCAAGGTCGAGCGCTACCTGCGCCCGATCCTGGACCGTATCGGCGCCAAGCGCCTGCTCGACGCCGGCTGCGGTGTCGGCGCCATGGTGCAGAGCCTGCTCGACCTCGGCTACGACACCTATGGCTTCGACCTGATGGAGCAGACGCCGATCTGGGTCGCGGCCGGCCGCGACCCGGATCGCTTCCTGGTCACCGACCCGCTGCACCTCGACCTGCCGTTCGACGATGGCGCCTTCGACTGCGTGTTCAGCTTCGGCGTGCTGGAGCATGTCGGCACCGAGGATGGCCACGCCACCCGCCGGCCCGACTACCACGCCATCCGCACGCAATGGGTGCGCGAGTTGTTCCGCGTGGTGGCGCCGGGCGGTCACCTGCTGCTCGGCGGGCCGAACAAGGGCTTTCCGGTCGACACCGCCCATGCGCTCGATGCCGGCGCCTCCTCCGCCGAACGCTGGCTCAGCGCCAAGGTCGGGGTGTCGGTGCACAAGCCCTGGGGGCCTTATTTCCTCTGGGGCTATGACGACGTGCGGCGCTACCTCGAAGGCCTGCCCTGCGAGATCGAGGGCCTGTCGGTCGATGGCCTGGCGAACTACACCCGGGTGCCAGCGCCCTTCGGCGCGCTGGCTCGCGGCTATGTGAAGCACCTGCCCAAGCCGTTGCTCGCCACCCCCTTCAACCCGTGGGTCATGGCACTGGTGCGGAGGCTGTCTTGACCGCGGCCGGGACCGACCCGGCCGTCACTGTCATCATCGTCACCTGGAACTGCCGGGACCTGGCGCTGCGTTGCCTGCGCGAACTCGCCGCCGCCGACCTGCCCGGCGGGCGGGAGGTGATCCTGGTGGACAATGCCTCGGCCGACGGCACACCTGCCGCCGTCGCCGCCGCCTTCCCCGATGTCCGGGTCATCGCCAATACCGACAACACCGGCTTCGCCGCGGCCAACAACCAGGCCCTGGCCGAGGCCCGCGGGCGCTACGCCCTGCTGCTGAACCCCGATGCCTTCCCGACCGCGCCCGACAGCCTGGCGGCCCTGGTCGCTTGCCTGGATGCCGATCCGCGGGCCGCAATCGCCGGGTGCCGGCTGATCCATGAGGACGGCCGGCACCAGGTGGGCGATGCGGGCTGGCGCCCCGGCTTCGCCTCGCTGGCGTTGCATGCGCTGGGACTCACGCAGCTTTTCCCCCGGCGCCTTCATGGCGTGTTCCTGGTGCGGCCCGATGCGCTGGGTCCCGGCCCGGTCGCGGTCGACTGGATCTGCGGCGCCTGCCTGCTGGTGCGGATGGCGGCAGTGCGCCAGGCCGGCGCGCTCGATGCGAGCTTCTTCATGTACGCCGAGGATGTGGAATGGGGCTGCCGCATGCGCGCGGCGGGCTTCGGCATCGCCTACCTGCCGCACACGCGCGTGCTGCACCTGCAGGGCGGCACCCAGGTCGCCAGCCAGGGCGGCGCCGTCTCGACGCGCTGGCTCGACAACCTCGTCCGCCTCCATTGCGCGCTGAATGGCGGCGGTGACCTGTGGCTGCTGCGGCCGGTGCTGGCGGCCGGCTTCGCGCTGCGAGCGGCGGCCTACCGGATCGCGGCACTGCGCCCGGGCGGGGCGGCGGCGCGCGGCCAGGCCCGACGCATGTGGCATGTCGCGCGCCACGCCTGGCGCCTCGCACCAGGGCCCATCGCATGAGTGTCGAGATCATCCGCGCGCCCCGGCTGCGCGCCACGCTCGGCTTCATCGCCTCATTGGCGGCCGGCGCTGTCTGCCTGCCGGTGGCGGTGATCCTCGGGCAGCTCGAATTCCGCTACATGATGGCAGCCTTGGCTGCCCTGGCGTCACTGGTCGTCCTGTCGCTGCTGGGCAGCCTTGAGCGGGTGCGGATGGTGATGGTGGCGGCGCTGGCGATGGGCCTTTCGATCGGGCTCAGCATCTCCTTCCTGCATCACACCGAACTGCCCGGGCGGTATGCGACCTTCGTCGGCGGCGCCCTGGCGGTCACGGTGTCGCTCGCGCAACTCGCAGCCGCGGGCTACCTCGTCTGCTGGCTGCTCGAATCGCGCCTGGTCGGCCGGCCGCGACCGCTGCGCGTGGCACCGCTGGTGGTGTGGCCCCAGCTGCTGTTCATGGCGGCCGGCGTCCTGACGCTGACCACCGCCGCCTACGCCTCCCTGGTCTGGCTCGAGATGCTGCGCCTGTTTGGGCTGCTGATGATCAGCATCGTGATGATGAACCTGACGCGGCGGGAATTGTTGGTCTATCTCTGGGTGCTGGCGCTCAGCGTGATGATCCAGGCCGGGCTGGCCGGCGTGCAGTTCGCCACCGGGCGGGAACTCGGCCTCGGCGTGCTGGGCGAGGCGAAGCTGCTGAGCTACCGCATCGCCGCAGTGAAGGTGACCCGCCCGACCGGCACGATCGGCGACGCCAACATGCTGGCCTATTTCTTCGAGATCACCTTCCCCGTGATGCTGGCGATGTTCTACCTGGCGCGGCAGGACCTGACCCGGCTGGCAGCGGCGGCCGCGACCTTGGCGGCGGCGGCCGGCATGGTCGCGTCCTATTCGCGCGCCGCCTGGATGACGGTGCCGGTCAGCGTCACGATCGTCACCCTGCGTATCCTGGGGCGGCGGGTGGTGTCGCTGCGCACGGCGATCGTGCTGATCGTGCTGGCCATGGCGCTGGCGGTGTCGATGATCTGGCTCTGGCCGCTGATCGAACGCCGGATCTTCGGCGACGATGACGGCAGTGTGGCGCATCGCTGGCCGCTGGCGATGGCAGCACTCAGCATCTTTGCGCAATTCCCGGTGGTGGGGGTCGGGCTGAACAACTTCGCGGTCAGCTTCACGGCCTATGACCTGACCGGGTATTCCCGCGTCTTTCCGGGTGGCGACCATGTGGTGCACAATCTTCACCTGCTGATCCTGACCGAGACCGGGCTGGTCGGCTTCGCCGCGCATGTGATGGTCTTCGCGGCGGCCGGGTGGCTGGCCCTCACCACCCAAGGCGACCGGGTCGCGCAGGGCCTGGCGGTCGCGACCTTTGCCGGGCTGCTCGCCCACATGGGCCACGGCATGGTCGATCCCGGCTTCAAGCTCAGCCTGACCATCTCCCAGTTGGTGGCGGCACAGCTCGGCCTACTGGGCTGCCTGTGGCTGCATGCCGGAGACGTCGCCCGGGGCGGCGTCGCCAGCATCAGGACGGAGACGATGCAGCCAGTTCGAGCGTGGGACCGCGGTTAGCCCTTCGGCGATATCGCGCGCCACATG
This sequence comes from Acetobacterales bacterium, assembly GCA_038323655.1. Classification (GTDB taxonomy): domain Bacteria; phylum Pseudomonadota; class Alphaproteobacteria; order Acetobacterales; family Acetobacteraceae; genus Humitalea. The sequence continues at coordinate 9,300 of JBBQHE010000090.1, forward strand.
CGCCTTCACGCCCACCATCACGTGATCGGCCAGGCGCACCCCGCCCACGACCACCGCCTGCGCCCCCAGCCCGACATTGCTGCCCAGCACGGGCGCATCGGCGGGAAGCTCGGCGCCGAGCGCCGGCCACGCCGCCGGGCCCACGTCGCTGTGCGGGAACAGCGTCAGCATCGGCCCGGCCCGGCCGCAGAATCGCAGGCCCACCGTATGCGGGGCGAAGATGCCGGGGCCGATCTCGCTGGCCGGATGCACCAGCATCCCATAGACCGCGTTGTTGAGGCGGGTGAGCAGCACCGCCGCGCGCCGCCAGCCCGCCGCGTGCAGCGCATGGGCCGTGCGAAACAGCACCACCCCCTGCAGCGGCGGCAACACCAGGTGACCCCAGAACCGCAGGAAGCCGATCTTCGCATCGCTGCCCGAGTTTTCCATCACGCTGCGGGAGACATCGGTGCGGATCGTCGCACCCAGCCCCTCCACGCCCGCGGCATCCGGGCGGGGGCGGTGTTGCAGGTCCATGCGCATCGTGCGCCAGGCGGCCGGCCGCGCGATGATGTTGCTGCCGGCCGGCAGGTCGGTCAGCACCACGCAATCATCGCCGATGATGCAGTCATCGCCGATCGCACCATTGCCCAGCACCAGCGTCCGGGCGCCCAGCACGCAACGCGCCCCCACGCCCGGGCGCATGCCGCGGCCGCCGACCGGGGGCTTGGCACCGCGCAGCAGCCCGCCGACGCCGCAGCGATAGCCCAGCGTGCAATCGGGCCCCATCGAGCCGTAGATGATGATGCCGCGCGGAACCGGCATGACGCAGCCCGGGCCGATGTCTTCGGCGCATTCGATATCCGCCCCCGTCAGCATCAGGTTCAGCGCCCAGATCAGCCGCGCCGGCAGCTTGTTGCCGCGCCCGTGCAGCCAATGCCCGATGCGATACAGGCGCAGCGCGAGCAGCCCCGCATGAAAGCGTGGCCGCCGCCCAAGCACGGTGACGAGGCGGTGATGATCGGCCGCCATGGCCGCACGCGTGGTAACCCAATCTGTCATCTTGCCCCACATCGATGGATGCGTCGGCCGACCCTCCCTTGCCAGGGAGCGTGGCATCGCCGAAGCATGTATATCAACATGCCACAACGATTGTTCGTAGCACGACAATCGTTAGACTTTGATCACGAAATCTGCTGGCTCGCAAAGGATTGTCAACGCATGTCATGGACGGGGCGGGCCCTGCATCGCGCAGCACCAGCGATCGATTTTCTGATGACCCCTGCGGTCTGGCTCGCGGCGCATACGCTGATGCTGGTCCGGCGGTTGACGCCGCCGCACGCGCCGCGGGCCATGCGGGTGCTGGATCGCATCGGGATCTACCCCCTGGTGGATCATTATTATGAGCCGCTGATCAACGTCTCGCGCCTGCGCCACCCGCTGGACCAGCCGCGCGACCTGCCGGGCATCGCGCTGAACCTGCCCGAGGCGGTGGCGCTGCTGGAACAGATGGCGCCGATCGCCGAACTGCACGACGTGCCGGCGACGCTCCCCCCCAGCAGGACGCCCGACGGGGCGCCCGTCTATCACTGGGACAACACGCTGTTCGGGCCGCTCGACGCGCTGGTGCTGCATGGCATGGTGCGCCGGCACAAGCCGCGCCGGATCCTGGAAATCGGCTGCGGCATGTCGACGCTGGTCGCTTTGCGCGCCGCTGCGATGAACACCGCCGAAGGCGCCGCCCCCTGCGTGCACACCTGCATCGAACCCTATGAGAACCCCTGGCTCGCCGACCTGCCCGTCCGCCTCGTCCGCAACACGGCCGAGACCGCCGACCTCGGCCTGATCGATGAGCTTGAGGCCGGTGACATCTTGTTCATCGACAGCAGCCACATGATCCGCCCGCAGGGCGATGTATTGACCGAGGTGCTGTTCTGGCTCGGCCGTCTGCGCCCGGGCGTGCTGGTGCACATTCACGACGTCTTCACTCCGCGCGACTATCCGGATGAGATGATCCGCAAGTACCGCTTCTTCTGGAATGAACAATACCTCGTCGAGGCCTTCCTGGCCTTCAACGCACGGTTCGGCGTGGTGATGCCGCTGCATCACCTGCACACGACCCACCCGGAGGTGACGGCGCGGCTTTGCCCACCGCAGGGCCGGCCGGGTGTGACCCCGCCCGGTTCGTTCTGGATCGCGTGTACCGGCTGACCCGCCATGAACTTCGGCCGCAGCGTCGGCGCCCAGGCGATCAGCCGCATCGTCTACATCCTGGCGGGTGCCTTGGTCTTCGTGCTGCTGGCCCGGCTGCTGGGGCCGGAGCACCTGGGCGCCTATGCCTGGTCAGTGACCCTGCTGTCGGTCGCCTGCACCCTGGCGGACCTCGGCATGACGCCGATCCTGTCGCGCGACCTTGTGACCGCCGGCGACACACGGCAGGCCTACCTCGCCAACTTCCTGGTGTTGCGGCTGGTGGTGGGGCTGCTGGCGGGCGTCATCGTGGCGATCGCGGTGGTGCTGCTCGCGCCGGACTCCGTGCGCACGGTCCTGCTGGTCTGCCTGCCGGCGCTGCCGCTGCTGGCGGCCCGCTTCTTCGACCCGGTGTTCCAGGTCATCGGCCGTCCCTGGCTGTCGTTCAAGGTGGCGGCGGGCTTTGCCGTGGTGGCGATCGCGGCCACGCTGGTGGCCGTCCAGGCGCCCGATCCGCTGCCGATGACCGTGCTGGCCTATGTCGCATCGGGCATGTTGTATGGCGCCGCGGGGCTCGTGCTCACCTTCCGCCTGATGCCGCCCGACTTCGGCGCGGTCAGCGTCTCCGGCATGACCATCGTCGTGCGCGCCGTCTTGCCGCTGGCGCTGTCGGCGCTGGTCGCAGCACTGGCGTCGCGCATCGACCTGTTCATCGTGGCCGAGGTCGGCACGGCCGAAATGCTCGGCCTCTATGGCGCCGCGGGGCGGTTCCTCGACCTCGGCGTCGCGGCCATGGTCACGGTGCTGACGCCGCTGGTCGGCGTCTTCGCCTCGCTGGCCGGTGACCGGGCGCGGCTGCTGCTGGCCTTCGATGCGATCATGCGGCTGATCGCCACCGCGTCGGTGCTGTGCGGCCTGCTGGCGATCGGCTTCGCCGGCCCCGTGCTGACGCTGGTCTATGGCGCCGCCTTCGAACCGGCATCGACCACGCTCGCGCTGTTCGGCTGGCGGATCGGCTTCGCCTTCGTGAACCTCACGGTCTTCGCGCTGGTCATGACCGTGGCACCCATCGGCTATTCGGTGTGGAACATGCTGGCGGCGCTGGTGGTCACCGCGGCGCTGTCCTGGCTGCTGGTGCCGATGTTCGGTGGCGAGGGGGCCGCCATCGCCACCCTGGTCTCCGAGGTGCTGCAGCTCACCGTGAACCTGATCATGGCGCAGCGGGCGTTGGGGCGCACGCTGGAACCCGGCTGGTGGGGGCGCCTGCTGCTGGCAGCGCTGCCGGCGATCGGGGTCTGCTTCGCGCCGATCCCGGGCCCGCTCGGGGCCCTGGCCGGTGTCGCGGTTTTCCTCGGGTTGCTCGGGCTGATGCGCGCGCTGCCGGTCAACCCGCTGCCGGCGATGGTCGTGGCCCGTCCGTAACGCCGGGCGCCTCGTTCTTCAGCCAGCCGGCAAGCAGGGCTTCGTAGGCGTCGAGCACCGCGGGCCAGGTGAAGGCCTCGGCGTGCCGGGCGCGGGCCGCGGCGGCCAGGGGTGCCAGGTCGGCATGGGGTGCCAGCAACCGGGCGAATGCCTCGGCGCACTGATCCGTGTCGGCAAAATACGCCATCGCCGGCCCGGCCACCCAGCGGTTGAAGACATTGTCATGCGCCAGGATCGGATTGCCCGCGCCCAGCGCCTCGACCAGCGAGGGGTTGGTGCCACCAACACGGTGGCCATGCACATGCAGCACCGTATGGGCGCGCAGCGCACGCACGGTTGCTGGGTCATAGATCGCACCCGGGAAACGCACCTCGGCCGAGGCCGCGGCACGGACCGCCGCGTGGTATCGGCTGTCGCCCAACCGGCCGAGCACGACCAGATCGACCCCGCGTGGCGCGCGCGAAAACGCCTCGACCACCTCCAGCAGGGCGTTCTCCGGCTCCGGCCGGGCGATGAAGGTCGCAAAGCGCCGGCCGCCCAGGCCGAGGCCCGCCAGCGGCGCGGGGTCGGCCGAGGCCAAAGCATCGGCGCCGTAGGGGATGACCGTGATGCGACCGGCCGGGGTATGGCGCTGCAGGTGCGCCGCGATCGCCGGATGGTCGGCGATCATGTGGTCGGTGGTGATGCGCGCGAGACGTTCGTTCAGCCAGAACCACGCCTTGACCGGGCGCGACCATTTGTCGCGACGCCATTCGATGCCGTCCATGTTCATCAGGTGCGGCACGCGCGCGATACGCGCCAGCAGGCCGAAGATCGCGGTGTTGTAGCCGAGTGTCAGAATCACGTCGCTGTGAGCCAGGGCGGCGCGCGTGGCCCGCAGATCCGTCTCCATCGTGCCCAGCGCCCCCTTGGTGACGGGGCGGATATGGGTGAGCGACACGCCGTTCCAGGCGGGCGGATGCGGGCCGGGATCGTCGGCCTGGCAAGCCACGTCCACATGCCAGCCCTGCGCCGTCAGATGCAGGGCGAGACGCTCGGCAAAGGTTTCGAAGCCGCCGTGCGCCGCGGGAATGCCGCGCGTGCCCAGGATGGCAAGGCGCGGCGGCGTCGCCCGGCTCGACATGACCGCAGTCGTGGCAGGCGGCGTTGTCGACACGGCCATGGGCTCCTTCGCGCGACGGCTTCGGCACGACCGCCCCATGGGTGAGACAATGCACGAAAACGTGGCGTTGTAACCGCACCGGCGATCACATAACGTCCGTGAAGTTATGTTGCAGTGCATTATGCGTATCGATTGCCGTGTTCGCTTGTTCCTTACATGACGCGGCGATGGCGCAGGGAAGCAGGATGTCGTGCCGTGTCCGAACCGATAATCATCGAGACCACCGCCGGCTTCTCCCATACCGGCACCGCTTCGGCACCGCTGCGCCTGCCGCGCCCACGATTTTTGCTGCAGGCGCTGTTCCGCGCGGCCGACACGCTATCCGTGCTGCTCTCGCTGCTGATCGCCCAGCGCTTCGCCAGCCATCCCGCAACCTGGGCCGGGAGCTTGCAGCCGGTGGTCATGCTCGGGCTGCCGGCGGTCTTCCTGGTCACCGCCAGCGCGCGCGGGCTGTACCGCGACGAAGTGGCGATGCTGCACGACCTGCCGGCCGGCGACGTGCTGGGGGCGTGGATCCAGACCTGCGGCTTCGCCGCGTTGCTGCCGCTGCTGCTGGAAGTCGCCTCGCCCGGCATGCTGTCCACCATCATCGGCGACCTGAAAGCGATCCTGCTTGAGCGTGAAAGCCTGGTGGTGCTGCTGTTCCTGGCACCGGCGCTGGTGGTGGCCGGCCGTGCGCTGCTGCTGGTGCTGTGCGGGCGAACCGGTCTGCGGGCGCGCGCAGCCTCCCGCACGCTGGTCTTCGGCAGCGACGAGGCGGCGCGGCGCCTGGCCCGGGCGCTGGCACAGAACGACGCCTCGGGGCTCAGTGTGGTCGGCTTCGCCGTGATGCCCGACCAGGGCGCACCGGCCAGGCTCGATGGCTTGCCGGTGATGTGCCTGGGCGGCACCGCCGCCGCCCGGCTTCGCGCGCTGCACGCCGACTGCGTGCTGCTGCCCTGGCATATGCCGGCCGGCATGGACATGGAGGCGGTGACGCGCCTGCTGGCGCCATTGCCAGTCGCCATGAAGCTGGTGGCCGACCTGCCGCTGCGCGGCATGCCGATGCAGCAGATCGAGACACGCTCGGCCATGCCCATCGCGGTGATCTGCGCGCCGCCGCCGACACTCTGGTCGCGGGCGATCAAGCGGGCCGAGGATCTGCTGCTGGCCCCGTTGCTGTTGCTGCTGCTGTCGCCGCTGCTGCTGGTGACCGCGGTTGCGATCAAGCTCGACTCCCCAGGACCCATGCTGTTCCGCCAGCGCCGCATCGGGGTCGGCGAGCGCCAGTTCACCATGTTCAAGTTCCGCACCATGCACCACGCCAGCGCGGATGCGGAAGGCCGCCTGCAGACGGTGCGCAACGACCCGCGGGTGACGCGCGTGGGCGCGATGCTGCGGCGGTCGAACATTGATGAACTGCCGCAGTTGCTGAACGTGATCCTGGGCGACATGTCGCTGATCGGCCCACGCCCCCATGCCCTGCAGACACGCGCCGCGGGGCTGCCGTTCCACGATGCCGTCGCGACCTATTCCGCCCGGCACCGCGTGCGCCCGGGCATGACAGGATGGGCCCAGGTGAACGGCTGGCGCGGTGAGACGGATACGCTTGAGAAGTTGCAGCGCCGCGTCGAGCACGACCTTTGGTACATCAATCACTGGACCGTGGGTCTGGACCTGTTGATCATGGCGCGCACCTGCACCGCGATGGTGCTCGGGCGCAACGCGTATTGACCGGCCAGCCCGGCGTCAGGGCATCAGGCCACGGTGCCGCAGCAGGTAGTATTCATTGTAGGGCCGATCGTCGGTGATGCGCGGTGTTGCGGCGGGGTCGGCCAGGATGTCGGCGACCGCGACGCGCCGCGCCAGGATCGCGGTGGTCACATCCTCGATCGTGCGGCCCGGGAACCATTCCATCAGGTCCTCGCGTGCGGCCTGCGGCATGCGGGCCAGCAATTCCTCCGGCGTCAGCACGCGGATCGGCCGCATCGACGCCAGCACATGCAGGCCCCAGTTTTCCACCGACCAGTAGATTTCGACATACGGAAAACTCTCTGCCAGCGACCGCAAGGTGGCCCGCAGGATCGCCTGGTTGCCGGTCTGCAGCCACTGGTGCACGAGCCCGCCCGGGGCGAGCCGGCCCTTCACCGCCGCGTAGAATTCGGTGGAATAAAGCAGGCTGGACCCCGCGGCCTCGGGCGGCGGCGGCGGGTCCACCGCGATGACGTCGTAGCTGCGCCCGGCGCGTTGCAGAAAGCGCCGCCCGTCGTCGGCGATCAGCGTCATGCGCGGATCGGCCGCGACTGCGGCGGCATCGGCATGGAAGAAACCGAAGGCATCGATCACCGATTGCGCAAGATCGACACCGACCGCCTCGACCCCCCA
>JBBQHE010000091.1:0-16300 GCA_038323655.1 Acetobacterales bacterium
TTCCTGGATGTTCGTGCGGTCGCCTATCATGATGGGTTCGTTGTCACCCCGCAGCACGGCGCCGAACCAGATGCCGACCTCCTCACCCAAGGTGACGCGGCCGATCACGTGGGCGTCGGGGGCGATCCAGTAGGTGTCGCCGAAGATCGGGATATGGTCGTCGAGCGCATAGGCCGGCATGGGCGTTCCTCCGTCTCCGTCACACTCCCCCGAATGGCTCAGGCGGAAAAGGCCTGCGCGCGGATCAGCCGCGCGTAAAGCCCGTCGGCCGCCAGCAGTTCGGCGTGGCTGCCCTGTTCGACCGCACGCCCGGCCTCCAGCACCACGATCAGGTCGGCATCCCGCACCGTCGCCAGGCGATGCGCGATAGCGATGGTGGTGCGCCCCGCCCTCAGTGTCGCCAGCGCCGCCTGCACAGCGGCCTCGTTCTCGGCGTCGAGCGCGCTCGTGGCCTCATCCAGCAGCAGCACGCGTGGATTGCGCAGCAGCGCGCGGGCCAGTGCCACACGCTGCTTCTGCCCCCCCGACAGCCGCCCGCCGCCCGTACCGAGCGGCGTGTCATAGCCCTGCGGCAGAGCGGCCAGGAAACCATGCGCCTGGGCGGCGGCGGCGGCGGCCTCGACCTCGGCCCGGCTCGCCCCCGCCCGGCCGCAGGCGATGTTGGCCAGCGCCGTATCATCGAAAATAACGGCCTCCTGCCCGACATAGGCAATGGCGTCCCGCAGGCTTTCCAGCGCGACGCTGCGCAGGTCGGCGCCATCCAGCAAAATCGCCCCGCCGGTCGGGTCGAACAGCCGCGGGATCAGCTGGATGGCGGTGGACTTGCCGCCGCCCGAGGGGCCAACCAGCGCCACGGTCCGCCCTGGTTCGGCAATGAAGGACAGGCCATCCAGCGCCTGGGCCTCACCGCCGGCATAGGCGAAGCGCACGTCGTCGAAGACCAGAAACCCCGGCCCTGCCGGCAAAGCGGCCGCAGCGGGGGCATCGACCACCAGCGCGGGCCGGTCGATCACCCCAAAAACGCGCGACAACCCCGCAAGCCCCTCCTGCAATGCGTTGTTGAGGTTGCCCAACGCGCGCATGGGGCGGGAGGCGATCAGCAGGGCGGCAACAAACCCGGTGAACTCACCGACCGTGCCGACCCCGGCCGACACCCGCCAGCCAACGAAGGCCAGCACGGCAGCGACCGCAACACCGCCCAAGGCCTCCAGGATCGGGTCCAGCCGCGCGCGGTTGCGGCCGATGGCAAACAGTGCCTCTCGCAACTGCGCGAAGGCGCGGGCGGCGCGGGTTTCCTCGGCCGCTTCCAGGCGGTAGGCGCGCACCACGCGCGCGGCGGCGAAGGATTCGGTCAGCAGCGCCGCCGTCTCGCCCACCCGTTCCTGCATGCCGCCCGAGGCGCGGCGGATCTTCTTGCCCAGCCGCATGATCGGCACGGCAGCGAAGGGATAGAGCGCCGCGGCGATCAGGCTCATCTGCCAGTCGAGCCAGATCATGGAGGCGACCAGCCCGACCACGGTCAGTATGTCGGCGACACCCTGCACGGTCTTGCCCAGGGCCTCTCGGATCGCGGCGGCGTCGGCGGTGAAGCGGGCGGCGTTGCGGGCCGGGGCCTCGGCGGCGACCACGCCGAAATCGGCCCGGGTCAGGGCGCGGAACAGGTCGTTCTGAAGCGCCTCGATCACCCGCAGAACCACCGCCTGCACCGCCAGCGCCTGGCCGTATTGCGCGATGGCCTTGGCACTGGTCAGCAGAATGATGGCCGGCGGCACCAGCCACAGCACCGCCTGGTCACCCGAGGCAAAGAGGTCAAAGGATTGCTGGATCGCCAGGGGATAGAGCGAGGTAAGGGCGGCGACCGCCACGGTGCAACCGATGGCTGCAGCGATCCCGCGCGGATGCGCGCGGACATAGTGGCGCCACAAACGGCCCACCAGCGCACGGGTTGTTTCGGAATGGGGCAAAGCAGGTCGGGCCATGGGCATGCCGGTAGCACGATGCCGTCATCCGCCAGAGTCCTTGGCTGAATGGCCGTTGCGCGGCAGGCCCCCCTCTGGCACACCGGATCGCACCCGCTGACACCGCGCGGGAGAGAGGGGTGCCCGCCACCCCCGCCGAAGGCGCAACCGGCCCCCGGAAACGCTCAGGCAGAAGGACCGCGCGGAACAGGGGACTCTGGAAAGCCCGCATGGCGCAAGCCGGGCGGCACCGACGGAGCAAGGCCGCATCCCAACGGATGGGCCGCATCTCTCAGGTACACGGACAGAGGGGGGCCACGGACCAACACCGGCAGTCGCCGGTGGCGATGGAGCGACCGTGGCCGATTCTGAGACCGACCTGCTGACCACCCCGCTCGATTCGCTGCACCGCAGCCTGGGCGCCCGCATGGTGCCCTTCGCGGGCTATGCCATGCCGGTGCAGTACCCGGCCGGCATCATGGCCGAACACCTGGCCACCCGCGCCGGCGCCGCCTTGTTCGACGTGTCGCACATGGGCCAGGCGCTGCTGACAGGCCCGGGGGCCGCGGCGGCGCTGGAACGCGCCACACCCGCCGATATCCAGGGGCTGAAGCCCGGCCGTCAGCGCTACCTGCTGCTGACCACCGACGACGGCGGGGTGCTGGATGACGCCATGGCGGCCACACTTGCGCCCGACCGGCTGTTGTTGGTGCTGAATGCCAGCCGCAAGCACCTGGACATGCCTCGCATCGCGGGTTTCCTGCCCCCCGATGTCGCGCTGACCCCGGCAGCCGACCGCGCGCTGCTGGCTTTCCAGGGGCCGCAGGCCGCCGCCCTGCTGGCGCCCCATGCGCCGGCACTGGCGGCGCTGACCTTCATGGGCGTCGCCGAAACCACGCTCTTTGGTCAGGAGATCATCGCCAGCCGCAGCGGCTATACCGGCGAGGACGGTTTCGAGATCAGCGTCGCCGCCACCGGCGCCGAGGATTTTGCGCGCAGGCTGCTGGCGCTGCCGGGGGTCGTGCCGGCGGGGCTCGGGGCGCGGGATTCGCTACGGCTCGAAGCCGGGCTCTGCCTTTATGGCCAGGACCTGGACGAGACGACCAGCGGGGTCGAGGCCGGGCTGGTCGGGACCATGGGCAAGCGCCGCCGCACCGCCTGGGATTTTCCCGGCGCGGCCCGGGTTCGCGACGAACTGGCAAATGGCGCGCCACGCCGCCGCATCGGCATCGCCATCGACAACCGCCAGCCGGCCCGCGCCGGCACGCCGGTCCATCTGCCCGACGGGCCGCAGATCGGGGTCGTGACCTCCGGCGGCTTCGGCCCTTCGGTGAACCGGCCCATCGCCATGGGCTATGTACCCCCCGCCATCGGGGTCGATGGCACGGCCCTGCACCTGATGGTGCGGGGCAAACCCGTGCCGGCGACCGTCGCACCCCTGCCATTCCATCCCCACGGCTATCTTCGCTGAAAGGCCCCACCATGCTGCGCTTCACCAAGGATCATGAATGGGTCCGCCTGGACGGCAGGATCGCGACCGTGGGCATCACCGACCATGCGCAGACCGCGCTCGGCGACGTCGTCTTCGTCGACCTGCCCGAACCCGGTCGCGAAGTGTCCGAGGCCGAGGCGTGTGCGGTCGTCGAAAGCGTCAAGGCAGCGTCGGATGTCTATGCGCCGCTCGCCGGCCGCATCACCGAACACAATGCGGCGCTGTCGGACGACCCGGCCTTGGTGAACAGCGACCCCGTGGGATCGGGTTGGTTCTTCAAGATGGAACTGGCCGACCCCGCGGCCTTCGACGCGCTGATGGATGCCGCGGCCTATGACGCGTTGGTGGAGACCCTCTGATGAACGCCATCCTGCCCGCCGCCCTGTCGCGCTTTGCCGCCCTGTCGGACCATGACGCCTTCATCGCGCGGCACATCGCGCCCAGCCCGGCCGACCAGGCCGCCATGCTGCGCGCCATCGGCTGCGACAGCCTGGAGCAGATGTCTGCCCGCACCGTGCCGGCCGCCATCATGGGCGCCGACCTTTCCGCCATCCCAGCCGCGGCGAACGAGGCCGAGGTGCTGGCCGAACTCGCGGGGCTGGCGGCGCGCAACCGCTCCGACATCCTGTCGCTGATCGGGCAGGGCTACCACAACACCCATGTGCCCCCGGTGATCCTGCGCAACGTGCTGGAGAACCCCGGTTGGTACACGGCCTACACCCCCTACCAGGCCGAAATCGCCCAAGGGCGGCTGGAGGCGCTGGTCACCTTCCAGACGCTGATTTCCGACCTGACGGCGCTGCCGGTCGCCAATGCATCGCTGCTGGACGAGGCGACCGCAGTCGCCGAGGCGGTCGCGTTGGCCCATGCCGCCCACAAGGGCAAGTCCGACACACTGCTGGTTGCCGCCGACCTGCATCCGCAGACCCTGGCCGTGATCCGCACCCGCGCCGAGCCCGTGGGCATCACCGTGGTCGTCGCCGAGCCCGAGGCCATCGTCGGCGCCTGTGCGGCGCAAAAGCCCTTTGCCCTGGTGCTGCAATACCCGGGCACGACGGGCCAGCTCCGTGACCTGCGGGCCGAGATCGCCGCGGTGCATGACGCTGGGGGCTTGGCCGTGGTCGCAGCCGATCCGCTGGCGCTGTGCCTTCTGACGCCCCCTGGGGAAATGGGGGCCGATATTGCGGTCGGCTCGACCCAGCGTTTCGGCGTGCCGATGGGCTACGGCGGGCCGCATGCCGGCTACATGGCGGTGCGCGAGCCACTGAAGCGGCTGCTGCCGGGGCGGCTGGTCGGCGTCAGCCTGGATGCCGCCGGGCGGCCGGCCATGCGTCTCGCGCTGCAAACCCGCGAACAGCATATCCGGCGCGAAAAGGCGACCTCCAACATCTGCACCGCCCAGGTGCTGCTGGCGGTGATGGCGGCGATGTATGCCGTCTGGCATGGGCCGGAAGGTCTCCGCCGTATCGCCGAACGCACGCGCCTGGCCGCGGCCATGCTGGCCGAAGCCGCGCGGCGCATGGGCATCGTGCCGCTGCACGACACGGTCTTCGACACCGTCGCCCTGCCGATGGGCGACCGGGCCGAGCCGCTGATGCAGGCCGCCCTCACCCGCGGCATCAACCTGCGCCGCATCGATGACACGACCGTCGCCATCACCACCGATGAGACGGTGACCGAGGCCGTCATCGCCCGCCTGGTCGACGCCCTGGCCGAGGTCGCGGGCGTGGCGGCGCCGGCAATGGACAGCCTCTCGGCCCCCGGCCCGCTCGCCCTGTCGCGCGACAGCGCCTTCTGCACCGCGGCCGTGTTCCACAGCCATCGGTCCGAACATGGCATGCTTCGCTACCTCAAGCGGTTGGAGGACCGCGACGTCGCGCTGAACCGCAGCATGATCCCGCTGGGGTCCTGCACGATGAAGCTGAACGCAACCGCGCAGATGATGCCGATCACCCTGCCCGGCTTTGCCAATATGCATCCCTTCGCGCCAGCCGATCAGGCCAGCGGCTACCGCATCCTGGTGGAAAGGCTATCGGCCTGGCTCTGCGCCGCGACCGGTTTTGCCGCGGTGTCGCTGCAACCCAACGCCGGCAGCCAGGGCGAATATGCCGGGCTGCTCGCCATCCGCGCCTGGCATTTTGCGCGCGGGGACCGGCAAAGGGATGTCTGCCTCATTCCGTCCAGCGCGCATGGCACCAACCCGGCGTCGGCCGTGATGGCGGGCATGCGGGTCATCGTCGTTGGCTGCGACACTGACGGCAACGTCGACCTGGCCGACCTCGCCGCCAAGGCCGCGCACAACGCCGATCGGCTGGCGGCGCTGATGGTCACCTACCCCAGCACCCATGGCGTGTTCGAGGAAGGCATCCGCGAGGCCTGCGCCATCATCCACGCCCATGGCGGCCAAGTGTACATGGACGGCGCCAACATGAATGCCCAGGTCGGGCTGACCAGCCCGGCGGCAATCGGCGCGGACGTGTGCCACCTGAACCTGCACAAGACCTTCTGCATCCCGCATGGCGGCGGCGGGCCAGGGGTCGGGCCGATCGGCGTCGCAGCCCACCTCGCGCCGCATCTGCCGAACCATCCCTGCCTCGCCGATGCGGGGCCGGAAACGGGCTATGGTCCCGTCTCAGCCGCTCCCTACGGTTCGGCTGCCATCCTGCCCATTCCCTATGCCTATATCCGGCTCATGGGCCCCGAGGGCCTGCGCCAGGCAACGCAGGTCGCGATCCTTTCGGCCAACTACATGGCCCATCGGCTGGCCGCGCATTACCCCATCCTGTATCGCGGCGCGCAGGGCATGGTGGCGCATGAGTGCATCCTGGACTGCCGCGACTTCCAGGTCGACACGGGCATCTTGGTCGAGGACATCGCCAAGCGCCTGCAGGACTATGGCTTCCATGCGCCGACCATGTCCTGGCCCGTGACCGGCACGCTGATGATCGAGCCGACCGAGAGCGAGCCGCTGGCCGAACTCGACCGCTTCTGCGACGCCATGATCGCGATCCGGGGCGAGATCGCGCGCATTGAATCGGGCGCCCTGGCGCGTGCCGACAACCCGCTGAAGAACGCGCCGCATACTGCGGCCGAAGTGACCGCCAGCCTCTGGCCTCACGGCTACACGCGGGAGGAAGCGGCCTTCCCCCTGCCCTACCTGCGCGCCCAGAAATACTGGCCGCCGGTGAAGCGCGTGGACAATGTGCACGGCGACCGCAACCTGGTCTGCACCTGCGCTCCATTGGAAGCCTACGCCGCCGCGGCCGAATAGCATGGCCGAGGCGCCCGGGTGGCAGGTCCTGGAGGAGCGCATCCTCCTCCAGGACCGCTGGATCGACCTGCGGGCCCAGCGGTGCCTGGCGCCGGATGGCGCCGTGCTCGATCCCTTTTACGTCCAGAAGCACCCGGACTGGGTGCATGTGGTCGCCCTGACACCCGATGACGGGCTGGTGCTGGTGCGCCAATGGCGCCAGGGGGTTTCCGCTTGGCTGACCGAACTGCCAGGCGGGGCGATCGACGCCGGCGAGGATCCCGCGACCGCGGGCGCACGCGAGTTGCTGGAGGAGACGGGTTTTGCGGGGCAGGAGGTGCGCTGGCTGGGCGCGCGGGCGCCCGAACCTTCCAAGTTCAGCAACGCCATCCATACCGTGCTGGTACTGGGGGCGACCCGTGTCGCGGCGCCGCATCTGGAACTGGGCGAGACGCTGAGCGTGCAGGTGACCCCCTTGGCCGAGGTCGTGGCGGCCCTGGCCACCGGTGGCGGCATCGGCAGTGCCACGCATGTCGCGGGGCTGTATTCGGCACTGGCGGCCTTGGGGCGGCTGACTTTCCGCTAGGCGACGCAACAAAGACTGGCGTCGCGGGCTGCTGCGCCGCACAATGTTGTCATGAGCACCAGCAGCCTCCTTCTCGATCGCCTGGCGCCCACGGGTCTGGCCGTGCGGCCGATGGTAGCGGTCGTGTCCGGGCCGATCGGCACGGGCAAGTCCACCCGCTTGCTGGACATCGCGGCGCGCGACCGCCGCATCGGCGGCGTGGTCAGCCCGCAGGAGGAAGCCACCCGCTGGTTCCGCGACCTGCGTGACCTGGCTGCCGTGCCGATGGATGCCTCGGCCGAGGCGCCCGAGTCCGCCGTGCAACTGGTCGGCCGCTTCCGCTTCCGCGCAAGTGCCTTTCGCTGGGCCGCTGTGCGGCTGGAGGATGCGCTGGCCGACGAACGACTGAGCACGATCGTGCTGGATGAGGTCGGTCCGCTGGAATTGCGCGGCCTGGGCTTCGCCCCCTGGCTTTCCGGCTGGATCGCCGACCATGCGCCGCGGCTGCTGCTGGTTGTGCGCGACAGCGCGGTTGAGCACGTGGCCGAGCGCTTCGGCTTCACCCCCGACCTCCGCCGCCTCTGACCCTTGCCCGACTACGTGCTTGAATCCGCCGCGGGCGGCCGGGTCGCGGGGGTGGATGAAGCGGGGCGCGGTCCGCTGGCCGGGCCGGTTGTCGCCGGCGCGGTACTGTTCCTTGCGCCCCCCGCCAGCGGCTTGGCCGGGCTGCTGGACGACAGCAAGCGACTGACCTCCGCCCAGCGCGAGGAAGCCGCCGCCGCCCTCTGGGCCGCGGCGCGCGCGGGGCTGCTGCATGCGGCCCTGGGTGCCGCTTCGGCGGCAGAGATCGGCCGGCGCAACATCCTGGGCGCGACGCATCTTGCCATGGCGCGCGCAGTGGTGCGGCTGGGGCTCCGCCCCGACCTCGTGCTGATCGACGGCAACCGGGCGCCGGTGCTGGCCCTTCCCATGCGCTGCGTGGTCGGCGGCGACGGCCTTAGCTTGTCGATCGCAGCGGCCTCGATCCTGGCCAAGGTCGCGCGCGACCGCTGCATGGCGCGATTGTGCGCGCGTTGGCCGGGCTACGGCTTTGGCTCGCACATGGGCTACGCCACGGCGGCGCATCGGGCGGCGCTCGCGCGGCTCGGCCCGTGCCCGCATCATCGTCGCGGCTTCGCCCCGGTGGAGGTCGCCTGGGAAAGAGCTTCTGCTTGACGCGACGACTCGGGCGACTCATGGTCGGTCCGACCGATTCGCATCGGTGAATCAAGGGGTTCCGGACTTTGGGCATCGCCATCGAAGCACCGTTGGACCAGGTCCTGTGCGGCGACAGCCTGGCGGTCCTGCGTTGCCTGCCCACCGCCTCGGTCCATGCCGTCTTTGCCGACCCACCGTATAACCTGCAATTGAAGGGCACGCTGCGCCGCCCTGACGACAGCCTGGTCGATGGCGTGGACGATGCCTGGGACCGCTTCGACGACCTGGCCGCCTACGATACTTTCACCCGCGCCTGGCTTGGCGAATGTCGCCGCGTGCTGCGCCGGGATGGCACCATCTGGGTCATGGGTGCCTATCACAACGTGTTCCGACTGGGCGTCGCCCTGCAGGACCTGGACTTCTGGATCCTGAATGACGTGATCTGGCGCAAGGCCAACCCGATGCCGAACTTTCGGGGCCGGCGGTTCACCAATGCGCACGAGACGCTGATCTGGGCGTCGCGCGATCAGACCAGCAAGTACCGCTTCAACTACCAGGCGATGAAGGCGCTAAACGACGACACGCAGATGCGGTCGGACTGGTTCATCCCGCTCTGCACCGGCCACGAGCGGCTGCGCGACGAGGCGGGTGCCAAGCTGCACCCGACGCAAAAGCCGGAAGCGCTGCTGCATCGTGTGATCCTGGCCTGCACCGCCCCGGGCGAAGTGATCCTCGACCCCTTCCTTGGCACCGGCACCACCGGCGCGGTCGCCCGCCGCCTCGGCCGCCGCTTCATCGGGATCGAGCGCGAACCTGCCTATGCCGAGGCCGCCCGCGCCCGCATTGCAGGCGTCACCCCGGTCGCGGAATCCGCAGCCCTGGCTTTGCCCACCAAGCGCGAACAACCGCGCCTGCCCTTCGGCCACCTGGTCGAACGCGGCCTGGTGCCACCTGGGGCACGGCTGACCGACCGGCAGCGCCGCTGGACGGCCGAAGTCGGCGCCGACGGCACGCTGCGCTGCGGCCGGGCCACGGGCTCCATCCACGCAGTAGGGGCGGCGGTGCAGGAAGCGCCGTCCTGCAATGGCTGGACCTTCTGGCATGTGGAGACGGCCGGCGGCGGGTTGCGCGTGCTCGACGCGTATCGCGAAGAGGCGCTGGCAGCACAGGCTTGATCGGTGCAACCGGGGCCTTGGCCAGGCGTTCGTCTTTTACGCCGGCACTGAAGCCGGATGGATACGAGCAGGAGAGACCCGTGGGCAGCACCGGAGACAAGGTCAAGGGCCTGGCCAATGAAGCGGCCGGCAACATCAAGCAGGGCGTCGGCAAGGCCATCGGCAACGACGAAATGCGCATCAAGGGCGCCGTGCAGGAAAAGAAGGGCGAGGCCCAGCAGGCCGAAGGCCGGGCTAAGGATGCCGTGAAGAACGTCATCGACAAGGCCTGACGAACAGGGGGGCGGCTTCGGCCGTCCCCCGATTGTGTTTTCGCTGAGGTTTCTCTAGGGGCTTTCGTCAGTGGCCGGCTAACGGCCTAAGCTGGAGGAACGCCCTAATGATCCGCCTTGCCACCCTGGCCCTTGCGGCCGCTCCCCTCTTCGCAGGGGCCGCCGCTGCCCAGACACAGATCACCATCATGCATCCGCTGCCGCTGGCGAGCCACTATGGCGCCGGTGTCTCGGCGCTGAAGGATAGTTTCGAGGCCGCGACCGGCGGTCGGTACCGCGTTACCATCCAGCGTAACGACAATGAGCGCGAGATGATCGAAAGCGTGCAGATCGGCACGCTGGATTGCACCATGACCTCCACCGGCCCGGTCGGCAATTTCGTGCCCGAAAGCCGCGTCTTTGACGTGCCCTTCCTGTTCCGCAACACGGTCCACGCCCGCGGCGTGCTGGATGGCGACATTGGCCAGGGCGTCCTGGCCCGTTTCACGCCCCGCGGCATGATCGGCGTGGTCTGGATGGAAAACGGCTTCCGTCACCTGACCAATTCGCGGCGGGAGGTGAACGTGCCCGCCGATGTGCGCGGCATGAAGGTCCGCACCATGGAAAATCCGGTGCATATGCGCGCCTTCCAGACGCTGGGCGCGCTGCCGACACCCATGGCCTTTTCCGAACTCGTCCCCGCCTTGCAGCAGGGCACCGTCGATGGCCAGGAAAACCCCATCCCGGTCATCGTGGCCAACAACCTGAACCAGGTGCAGCGCTTCCTGACACTGACGGGCCACGTCTATTCGCCCGCGATCCTTATCTGCAATCCGGCGACACTGGCCCGCATGAACGCGGCCGACCGCGCCGCCTTCCAGGCCGCAGCCGTGGCCGGCCGGGACGCCAACCGCGCGCGCGTGACGTCGGACGAGACCACCGGCATCGACGAACTGCGCCGCCGCGGCATGACCGTCACCGTGGATGTGGATCGCGCGCCCTTCCAGACCGCCCTCGCCCCGGCCTTCGCGGTCTATGAGCGCGAGTTGGACGGCGCGCTGCTGCGCCGCATCCGTGACTGGCAGCCGCCGAACTGATGGGGTCTGCGATGAACACGGCACCGTTGCAGGCCATTGCGGCCGCGACGGTGTTGCTGGTGCTGGTGCTGCTGGTGGCGGGCGCGCGTCTGCGCGGGCCCATGCTGGTCGCCGACCGCTGGCTGACGGGGCTGGCCGCGGCCGGGGCCTGTGCCGCCCTGGCCGTCGCCTGTTTCGCGGGGCTTTGGCAGGTCGTGGCGCGGTTCGCCACCGAAACGCCCTCCGCCTGGTCTGAGGCGCTGGTCCGCACGGCGCTGATCTGGATGGCCTTCCTGGGGCTTGCGGTCGCGCTTCGCACTGGATCGCTGGTGTCGATCGACGTGGCCCATCGCTTCAGCCGCGGGGCATTGCGCCGGGGGCTTGAGGCCGCATCCCTCGCCGCCTCCGTCTCGCTCATGGGCGTGTTGTTCTGGTTCGGCTGGACCATGGCCGAACGCGTCAAGTTTCAGGAAATGGCGGGTCTGGAGGTGTCGATCTCCTGGGGCTACGCCGCCGTCCCGATCGGAGCGGCCTTCGCCATCATCGGCGCCATCGCGCAGTTCCTTGACCGGCAATCGGAAGAGTTGGAAGCCGCCGTATGAGCGGAGCCATGCTGACGGTCATGCTGGTGCTGTTTGCCGCCAGCGTGCCGGTCGCCGTCGCCATCGGGCTTGCCGCCATCATCGGCATCCAGGGCTGGACCAACTTCCCGCTGATCGTCGCGGCCCAGCAGCTTTACGTGGCGCTGGACAAGTTTCCGCTGGCCGCCATTCCCTTCTTCATCCTGGCCGGCAATCTGATGGATGTCGGCGGCATCTCCCGCCGCCTGGTGCAGTTCGCGCAATCCATCGTGGGTGGCGTGCAGGGCGGGCTGCCGGCCACCTGCGTCGTCACCTGCATGATTTTCGCGGCAATCAGCGGCTCGTCGGTCGCGACCACCTTTGCGGTCGGCACCATCATGATCCCGGCGCTGGTGCGGCATGGCTATCCGGTCGGTTTCGCCGCGGCCTTGCAGGCGACGGCGGCGGAATTGGGGGTGATCATCCCACCCTCCATCCCAATGATTCTCTATGGCGTCACCACCCAGACTTCGATCCCCGAGTTGTTCATCGCGGGCTTCGGCCCGGGGTTTCTGATCGGCGGCGCGTTGATCGCGACCGTGCTGGTCTGGTGCCGTATCGCCGGCTGGGGCAAGCGCGACGGCGATGGCCGGCTGCCCTTCCTGGTCGCGACCCGCAAGGCCGGCTGGGCGCTGCTGATGCCGGTCGTGGTCTTGGGTGGGATCTATGGCGGGGTCACCACGCCGACCGAGGCCAGCGTCATCGCGGTCTTCTACGCCATCATCGTCGGCGTCTTCCTGCACCGGGAAATCGGCTTGCGGGACCTGTATCCGATCTTCCGAAAGTCGGTGATCTCCTCCGCCGTCATCATGTTCATCATCGCCTGTGCGGCGGTGTTCTCCTTCCTGCTGAACCGCCAGGGCGTGCCGGATCTTGCCGCCGCCTGGCTGGTCGAAACCTTCGATGGCGCGGGCTGGTTCCTGCTCGGCGTGAACCTGTTCCTGTTCATGGTCGGCATGTTCGTCGAAACCACCGCAAGCATCATCGTGCTTGCCCCGATCCTGGCCGAGGCCGCGCAGCGCTTCGGCATCGACGGGGTGCATTTCGGCACGATCATGGTGGTGAACCTGGCCCTGGGCATGATCACCCCGCCCTTTGGCGTGAACCTCTTCGCTGCGGCCCAGGTGGCGCGCTGCGGCGTCGACCAGATGATGAAGTATCTGGCCGTCTTCATCGGCGTGATCTTCTGCTGCCTGATGCTGATCACCTATGTGCCCTGGATCACGCTGAGCCTGCCGCATCTCGTGTTTCGCTAAGGAGCCTTTGGCATGACCGACATCAAGGACTGGCCCGCCTACAGCGCGGGGCTGCGTGAACAGGGCAAGGCGCTGTCGGCGCTGCATCCGGAGTTGGTGAAGGGGTTCTCGGCGCTCTCGGCCGGGGCCGCGAAAACCCAGTTCCTCGATGCCAAGACGCGCGAGTTGATCGCACTCGCCGTCGCCGTCACAACCCACTGCGACGGCTGCATCGATGCGCATGTGCGCAAGGCGCAACACGCGGGCGCGACCAAGGCCGAGATGGCCGAGGCGCTGGGTGTCGCGATCGCGCTGAACGCAGGCGCGGCCTTCACCTATGCGCTGCATGTGCTGGATCGCGCCGGCGATTAGCGCCATGCTGTCCCCAAGGGTGATGCAACAGCCCGGGGAGACAGGACAATGCAGCGCAGGCACGCCATGCTGACGGCCCTCACGGCCATGGCCGCGACCCAGGTCCAGGCGCAAGCCCAGACCCCGGGCACACCGAATTTCGTCACAGCCTGGGCCGCCTCGGCGCAGGGCCCCTATCCGATCGGCAACCCCTCGGCCCAGCCGAACCAGAGCGCGATCTTCCCGACCCCGGCGGCCGGCGCGAATGACCAAAGCCTGCGGCTGATTGTCCGGCCATCGATCTGGGGCAGCGCTGCGCGCTTACGCTTTTCCAACGCGTTTGGCACACAGCCGCTGACGCTGGACGGGGTTTTCGTCGGCCTGCAGCAGGGCGGTGCGGCCGTGTTGGCCGGCACCAACCAGCCGGTGCGCTTTGCCGGCGCATCGCGGGTCACCCTTCCGCCCGGCGGCCAGGTCTGGACGGACCCCGTCGCCCTGCCCTTTGCCGCCGAGCCCGCAAATCCGCTGCTCAACGGGCGGAAACTGGCGGTCAGCCTGCACGTCGTCGGTGCTTCCGGGCCGATGACCTGGCACGCTAAGGCGCTGCAAACCTCCTACGCAACCGCTCCCGGCGCCGGGGCGCGTGGGGCTGACGAAGCCGAGGCTGCCTTCCCCCATCCCACCGCCTCCTGGTTCTTCCTGGATGCGCTGGACATGGCCGCGCCGGCGGGTACGCCCGTGATCGTGGCCTTTGGCGATTCCATCACCGATGGCACCGCCAGCACCATGAACGGCGACGACCGCTGGCCCGATGTGCTGGCCCGGCGCCTACCGGCGAACCGGGTCGCCGTGGTCAATGCCGGCATCGGCGGCAACCAGGTGATCGGCCCCGCGGCCTATTCCCCGCAGGAGCCCTTTCCCGGCGGGCCCTCGGCGCTGATGCGGCTGGAACGGGATGTGACCAGCCTGTCGGGCGTCACGCATCTAATCTGGCTGGAAGGCACCAATGACTTCAGCCGCAACGGCAATGCGACCAGTGAGGCGGTGCAGGCCGGCATGCGCCAGGGCGTCGCGCGGCTGCGCACCGCCGTGCCGGGGATACGCGTGATCGGCGCAACCGTGGTCTCGGCACTGGGCAGCACCAGCGCGGCCCATGGCTTCGCCGAACAGGACCAGAAGCGCCAGGCGCTGAACGCCTTCATCCGCAGCAGCGGCGTGTTCGATGCGGTGATCGATTTTGATGCCGCGACGCTGGACCCGGCGACCGGGGGAATGCGCGCGGTCTTTGTGCCGGATTCGACGACCGGCGGGCCGGGCGACCGGCTGCATCCGAACCGGGCGGGCTATGTCGCCATGGCGAATGCCGTGGACTTGGCCACGCTCGCGCTGCGCTGAACAAGCCGAAGGGCGGCCAAAGCCGCCCTTCGCCCGACTACTCGACCGCTTCGCCTTCCTTTTCCGGTTCGCCATCCGGCCCTGCTTCGGGCTTGGGCAAGGCCGGCGCCGGGGCCTCAGTGTAGTCGAAGGCCAGGTTGCCGTCCTTCAACTGCACCTTGACCGAGCCGCCCTTGACCAGGTGGCCGAACAGCAATTCCTCGGCCAGTGGCTTCTTGATCGTCTCCTGGATCAGCCGCGCCAGGGGGCGCGCGCCATACATCGGGTCGTAGCCGCGCTCAGCCAGCCATTCGCGCGCCGCCGACGACAGTTCGATTGTGACATTACGGTCGGCGAGCTGCGCCTCCAGCTGCATCACGAACTTGTCCACGACATGCCCGACCACTTCGGGCGTCAAGGCGCCGAAGGGTACGACGGCGTCCAGCCGGTTGCGGAACTCGGGGGTGAACATGCGCTTGATCGCATCCTCATCCTCACCCACCCGCGTCGGCCGACCGAAGCCGATGGTGGGCTTGGCCATGTCCGCGGCACCGGCATTGGTCGTCATGATCAGGACGACGTTGCGGAAGTCCACGATCTTGCCGTTGTGGTCGGTCAGCTTCCCATGGTCCATCACCTGCAACAGGATGTTGTACAGGTCCTGGTGGGCCTTTTCGATCTCGTCCAGCAGCAGCACGGCGTGCGGATGCTGATCGATACTGTCGGTCAGCAGCCCGCCCTGGTCGAAGCCGACATAGCCCGGGGGCGCACCGATCAGCCGGCTGATGCTGTGGCGCTCCATGTATTCTGACATGTCGAAGCGGATCAGCTCGATCCCCAGCACCTTGGCCAGCTGCTTGGCGACCTCGGTCTTGCCGACGCCGGTGGGGCCGCTGAACAGGTAATTGCCGATCGGCTTTTCCATGTCGCGCAGGCCCGCGCGAGACAGCTTGATTGCGGCCGACAGGGCCTCGATCGCCTTGTCCTGGCCGAAGACCATGGACTTCAGGTCGCGCTCCAGGGTCCGCAGCGTCTCCTTGTCGTCGGACGACACCGACTTGGGCGGGATGCGGGCGATCTTGGCGACGATGTCCTCGACATCCTTCAACGTCACCGTCTTCCGCCGCTTGCCTTCGGGCACCAGCATGCGGGAAGCGCCGACTTCGTCGATCACGTCGATCGCCTTGTCCGGCAGCTTGCGGTCATGGATGTATTTTGCGGAGAGTTCCACGGCGGCGCGGATGGCCTCCGGCGTATAGCGGACCTTGTGGTGCTTTTCGTAGTTGGTCTTGAGCCCCTGCAGGATCTTGACCGCGTCCTCGACCGAGGGCTCGTTCACGTCGATCTTCTGGAAGCGGCGGACCAGGGCGCGGTCCTTCTCGAAGTGCTGGCGGTATTCCTTGTAGGTCGTGCTGCCGATGCAGCGCATCGTGCCCTGGGCCAACGCCGGCTTGAGCAGATTGGAGGCGTCCATGGCCCCACCCGAGGTGGCGCCGGCGCCGATGACGGTGTGGATCTCGTCGATGAAGAGGATGGCGTTGGGGTGGGCTTCGAGTTCGGTGATGACGGCCTTGAGGCGTTCCTCGAAGTCGCCGCGGTAGCGGGTGCCGGCGAGCAGCGCGCCCATGTCGAGCGAGAAGATGGTGGACTTGGCGAGCACCTCGGGCACTTCGCCCTCGAAGATGCGCTTGGCCAGGCCCTCGGCGATGGCGGTTTTGCCCACGCCGGGGTCGCCGACGTAGAGCGGGTTGTTCTT
>JBBQHE010000092.1:0-16086 GCA_038323655.1 Acetobacterales bacterium
GTGTTGGCGGATGCCGGCGTCATACACCGCCGTATCCAGCCCCCAGCGGCGGAACAATTCCATCGACCGCGCGCCCAGCAGCGTCGCCTTGGGGTGGGGGGCGACATCCTGGCGTTCTTCGACCAGCAGCGCCGGCACGCCGCGCCAGGCCAGGTCGATGCCCAAGCTCAGCCCGACCGGTCCGCCGCCCACGATCAGAACAGGCACGCGCGTCATTGGGTTCCCCACATGGACAGGTTAGACAGGTGGCGCCCTTCCCCCGTTGCCTGCAAGCCCACGGCGCCGTAACCAACGGACGTGCAGATCGCGACCCCCCGCCCGGCTCCCTTCTGGCAGCGCATCGCCGCGGTGCTGCGGGCTGATCTTGCGGCCGGGCTCTACCCCGCCTCGGCGCCGCTGCCGGGCGAACATGAGCTGGCGGCGCGCTTCGGCGCGGCGCGCATGACCCTGCGCCGGGCGCTGGGCGCGCTGGAAGCCGAAGGCCTGCTGCGGCGGGAGGCCGGGCGCGGCACCTATCCGGCGGGGAATTCTGCCGGCTGGGCCGCGGATATGCGGGATTTCGCGGCGTCGTCCCGCGTCACCATCCTGTCCCTTGGCGCGGCGGTGCCCCCGGCCCAGGCCGGGCTGCTGCTGGGTGAGGCACGGGCCATGCGCATGGAACGCGTGCGCGCCGATGCGCGCGGGGCCTTTTCGCATACGCTGACCTGGCTGCCGCTGGTGCTTGGCCGCAACCTGCCGCGCCGGCGGTTGGTCCGGGGCGAGACGGTGCAGAACATTCTGGCCGAACGCGGCGCGGTGATGGCCGAAGCCGACCAGTACCTGACCGCCATCGCCGCCCCGCCCGAGGTGGCCAGCGCCCTGTCGCTGGCCACGGGTGCGGCGCTGACGCTGCTGGAACGCGTGGCGCGCGACGCCTCGGGCCGCGTCATCGAGATCAGCCGCTCCTGCTACCGCCCCGACCGCTTCCGCTACAGCGTGCCTTTGGCGATCGAAGCCCCCCCCGAACCCCCGCGCTGGATCGCCACATGACAATCGCCATCATCGGCGCCGGCCCCGTCGGGCTGACCCTCGCCCTGTTGCTGCATCGCGCGGGCCATGACGCCGTCGTGCTGGAAGCCGCCCCCGACATTGCCGAGGAATTGCGCGCCAGCACGCTGCATCCGCCGACGCTGGACATGCTGGATGGCCTGGGCCTGGCCGCGCCGCTGATCGCGCTGGGCCTGGTCACGCCCACTTGGCAGATCCGCCGGCATGAGGACGGCGCCCGCGCCGTTTTCGACCTGTCGGTGATCGCGCCCGACACAGCCCACCCCTTCCGCCTGCAGGCCGAGCAGCACAAGCTGTCCCGGCTGATTCTGGCCCGCCTTCCCGCCGGCATGGTGCGCTTCGGCTGCCTGGTGGAGGCTGTGGCGCAAGACGCCGATGGCGTGACCCTGACCGGGCCGGACATGGACCCGCTGCGCGCCGATTGGGTGATCGGCTGCGACGGTGCCCGCAGCGTCGTCCGCCGCGCGGCAGGCCTTGGCTTCGGCGGCGAGACCTATCCCGAGACGGTGATCCTCGCGACCACGCCCTTCCCCTTCCACGAGGTCCTGCCGGGCCTTTCCAACGTCAACTACATCTGGACGCAGCATCCGGCTTTTTCCGGCACGTTTTCGCTGCTTCGGGTGCCGGGCAAGTGGCGCGCCTCGCTCTACCCCGCGCCGGGCGAGACGGTGGAAGACGCGCTGGCCCCTGCCGCCATCGAACGCAAGCTCCAGGCCGTGCATCCGAAGGACGGCGCCTATGACGTCCCGGACCTGCGCCCCTATCGCGTCCATCAGCGCATCGTGGAGGATTACCGCCGCGGCCGCCTGCTGCTGGCGGGCGATGCGGCGCATCTGAACTCCCCCGCCGGCGGCATGGGGATGAATGGCGGCATCCATGACGCCTTCGAACTCGCGGCCCATCTGGTGCCGGTGCTGGAAGGGGCCGCGGAAGACAGCCTCGACCGCTACACCCGCCGCCGCCGTCCGGTCGCCGAGCGCGAGATCATCGCCCAGGCCGACCGCAACCGCGCCCGGATGCGCGAGACCGACCCCGCCCGGCGCGCCGAGATGCTGGCCGAAATGCAGGCCATCGCCGGCGATCAGGTGCGGGCACGGGCGCACCTGTTGCGGTCCTCGATGATCGCGGGGCTGCGGGCCGCCGCTTCCGTCGCCTGACTGCTGCGTTGCAGCATGACACATGGGGTGATTTGGGCGACGCGGTGCCCCGAGCGTAGGACTGTCGCAAATTTTCCAGAGAGTGATGCATGACTGTGGTGACGCGCCCCATCGGGCTGTTCGACATGGCGGCGCAGCAGGCGCTGATCCGCACCGACATTGACCGGCGGATCGCAGCGGTCCTGGACAGCGGCCGCTTCGTGAACGGGCCGGAAGTCGCCGAGTTGGAAGCGGCCCTGGCGGCGTTTTCGGGTGCGGCGCATTGCGTCGGCGTCTCCTCCGGCACCGACGCCTTGCAGATCGCGATGATGGCCGAGGGCATCGGCCGCGGGGATGCGGTCTTCCTGCCGGCCTTCACCTATACCGCGACGGCCGAGGTGCCGCTGGTGCTTGGCGCCACGCCGATCTTCGTGGATGTCGAGGAAGCGACCTTCAACCTCGACCTGGCTGACCTCGAACGCCGCATCGCGCTGGTCGAAGCCGAGGGTCGGCTCCGCCCCCGCGCGGTGGTCGGCGTCGATCTGTTCGGCCGCCCGGCCGATTGGCCGGCGATCGAGGCGATCTGCGCCGCGAAGGGCATGTTCGCGCTGGATGACGCCGCCCAGGCCTTTGGCGCCGGGCTGCACGGCAAGCGCCTCGGCCGCTGGGCCGGCGCGACGGCGCTGTCCTTCTACCCCACCAAGACGCTGGGCTGCTACGGCGATGGCGGCGCGCTGCTGACCGAAGATGCCGACCGCGCCGCGCTATATCGCCAGCTGCGCACCCATGGCGAGGGCGGCAGCCGCTACGAGGTGCTGCGCACCGGGATGAACGGCCGGCTGGACACGTTGCAGGCGACTATCCTACTGGCCAAGCTGCCGCTGTTCGAGGGCGAGTTGGCCGCGCGCCGCACCATCGCCGCGCGCTATGCCGCGGGGCTCGGCGATGCGGTACAGGCGCCGAGCGAGATGGAAGGCGCCGAACAGGCCTGGGGCATCTACACCATTCTGCTGGCCAATGAGGCAGAGCGCGACCGGGTGAAGGCCAGCCTGCAGGCGCGGGGCATCCCCTCGGGCATCTACTACCCCAAGCCCCTGCATCATCAGCCGGCCTATGCGGCGGGGCACCTGGCTTCGATCGGGCAGTTGCCGCCTTTGCCGGTGGCCGAAAGCCTCTGCGGCCGGGTCCTGGCCCTGCCGATGCACCCCTACCTCGACATGGCACAGGTGGATCGCGTCTGCGCCGCCGTGCGCAGTGCGGTCTGACCGGTTGAAGCAATGGCACGACGGGGCCAAACAAGGGAACGACCGGAGTTTCCCATGACATCGCCGCTGCCGCGCCGCTTCCTTCTCGCCTTGCCTGTCGCCCTGGCGCTTCCCGGGACCGGCTGCGCCCAGCGCGGCCTTTCGGCCAGCGGCGGCGTGCCCCTGCCCGATTTCGCCGACCTGGCCGAACGCGTGCTGCCCGCCGTCGTCAGCATCCAGGTACAGGGCGAGGCCGGCCAGGTGCCGCCCGAATTGCGCGGCACGCCCTTCGAACGTTATTTCCGCGACCGCCGCGGGCGTCAGCAGATGAGCGGCGCGGGATCGGGCTTCGTCATCGACCCGTCCGGCTTCGTCGTCACCAACAACCACGTCGTCGGCAGTTCCACCCGCGTCATGGTGGTCCTGCAAGACGGCACCGAACTGCCGGCCCGCGTGGTCGGATCGGATGAATTGACCGACCTGGCCGTGCTGAAGGTGGAGGCGCGGGGCGCCCTGTCCGTCGTCGGCTTCGGCAATAGCGGGTCCATGCGGGTCGGCAATTGGGTGCTGGCGGCGGGCAATCCGTTTGGGCTTGGGGGCAGCATCACCTCCGGCATCATCTCCGCCCGGGGGCGGGACATCAATTCCGGCCCCTTCGACGACTTCCTGCAGACCGATGCCGCGATCAACCCGGGCAATTCCGGCGGGCCGCTGTTCAACCTGGCCGGCGAGGTGATCGGCATCAATACGGCGATCTACTCGCCCTCCGGCGCGAGTGCGGGGATCGGCTTCGCCACCCCGTCGGACCTCGCGCGCAGTGTGGTGGAGCAGTTGCGCCGCGACGGGCGGGTGGAACGCGGCTGGCTGGGCGTTGCGGTACAGGACCAGGTGCCTGAACCCGGCCAGCGCGGCCGCCGCGGCGTGCTGGTGCAGGGGGTGGAGCGCAACAGCCCCGCCGCCCGTGCCGGGCTGCGCCAGGGCGACCTGGTCACCGCGCTGAACGGCGAAAATCTGGAGACGAGCCGGGCGCTGATCCGCACAGTCGCCGGCACGGCGCCGGGACAGAATGTGCGATTGACCTTCCAGCGGGAAGGGCGGTCGCAGGAGGTTTCGGTGCAGGTGGCTCGGCGGCCGACGGGGGCAAATTAGAGCCGGGTGCTTGTCGGGCGGCGGATGGCGTAGGGAAGGGAACCCGCAACCGACCTGCGGACCAGCGTGCAAAAGTTTCCAGACTCCCGGGCAAAACAGCGTCCAAAAGTTTCCACCCTGGGGTGTCTCGGCCTCCGATGGACCGACGGCCATGCCGAGCACTTCGCGCCGCCCGTCGCTGTTCACCCCGACGGCGACGTTGACGATGCGCCCGGCCTCGCGGACTTTCACATAGGTCGCGTCGAGTGACAGATAGGGCCAGTCGCCCTCGATGGGGCGGGTGCACGCGGCCGTCGATCTCGGCACAGAGGCGGCTGACCTGGCTTTTGGACACCGCCTCCATGCCCATGGCGCGGACCAGGGCATCGACCGAACGGGTGGAGATGCCCGGGACATAGGCTTCCTGGATCACCGCGGTCAGCGCCTTTTCAGCCGTGCGCCGGGGCTCCAGGAAGGTCGGAAAGTAGGAACCGCGCCGAAGCTTGGTGCTGCGCAGTTCGACGTTGCCTGCGCGGGTCTCCTAGTCCCGTTCGCGGTAGCCATTGCGTTGGTTCAGCCGCTCGGTGCTGCGCTCGCCATGGGCGGCTCCACCCAGCGGTTCGGTCTCCATCTCCATCAGGCGCCGGGCGGCAAAGCCGATCACTTCGCGCAGCAGGCTCGCGTCAGAACCCATTTGCAGCAGCGCGCGCAGGGCCATCGTGACGTCGGCTATCGTGACGTCGGTCATCGTGGTGTCCCAAGGTTCGGGTTGTTGGTCTCAGCAACCAAACCCTACCGAGGTTCATCACGATGGCCGCGACCATCACAGCGGCGGCCTCCGTACACCACCCCCGGGGACACGACCGCAGACAGCTTGGCGGCTGACGAAAAAGAGGCAGGGCAAAGCCCTACCCAGGGACCGCCCCCGCCGGAAAAGCCGCCATGCGCTACAGCTTGCCGCCCCGCGGGTCGAGCTTGTAGCCGCCGGCCTCGGTCAGCAGCAGCGAGGTATTGGCCGGGTCCGGTTCCACTTTCTGGCGCAGTCGGTAGATGTGGGTTTCCAGCGTATGGGTCGTGACATTGGCGTTGTAGCCCCAGACTTCGTTCAGCAGGATCTGCCGGGGTACCGGGCGGGCGCCGGCGCGGTAGAGGTATTTCAGGATCGCGGCTTCTTTTTCGGTCAGCCGGATTTTTCGGTTCTTGGTCGGCTCCAGCAGCAGTTTGGAAGCCGGGCGGAAGATATAGGGCCCGATGGTGAAGACGGCGTCTTCGCTGTTGTCGAAGACGCGCAGCTGCGCGCGCAGCCGGGCCAGCAGTTCGTTCAGGCGAAAGGGCTTGGCGATGTAGTCGTTGGCCCCGGCGTCGAGGCCCTTGACCACATCCGCCTCGGCGTCGGCACCGGTCAGCATCACGATGGGTACCTTCACCCCGGCGCGGCGCAGCCGGGCGCAGAGGTCGCGTCCGTCGCCGTCGGGCAGGCCGATGTCCAGCAGCACGGCGTCGTAGCGGGCGCCGTCCAGGGTCAGCATGCGGTGGGCTTCGGCCGCTGTGCCCGCCTCGGCCGGCAGGAATTCCCCGTCCACGGCCAGTTGTTCGGTCAGTGTGGCGCGTAGGGCCGGATCGTCATCCACGATCAGTATCGGACGAGCGGACATGGGCAGCGGCACTCCCTCGACGGCGGGGGTCTGGACGTGGGTGAAGGTCCGTCCGGCCCTGCCGGTAACCTTTCGTGATGTTGCAGCCGGCATCACAACTTCGCAAGGGCCGCATCCGAGGGCCGGGTAGAACGTATTCACCGTGTTGCGACGCGATCGCCTTGGGATCGCCATGATCCGGGCCATTCTGGGGGGTGTCAGGAACGTCAATGAACGCCACATCACGCTCGCAGCGCCTAACCGCGCCCATCCGGCAAGATCAGAACGGAACGCCCCACGCATGACCATCGTCAGCATGAACACAGCCGGCAAACGCGCGCCCGGCCTGCACCCGGACAATGCCACCAGCTTCGCCTTGCCCGATGCCCGCGCCCTGTCGATGCGGCTGGTGCATCGCGCGGTAAGCGAGCTGCGCCGTGGCACGCCCGTCGTGCTGCGCGGGGCAGAGGGGCCGCTGGTGGTGGCCGCGGCCGAGACTGTGGGTGCCCGCGGCCTGGCTGAACTCGCCGCCGTGGCGGTGACGCCCGCTGTGCTGTTGCTGGCCCCGGTGCGAGCGGCTGCCGTGTTGCAGCGCCCGGTGCCGCAGGGCCGCGGGGCCGAACAGGGGGCTGTCGCCCTGCGACTGCCGCCGGCGCTGCTGGACCCGGCCGTGTTGCGTTCCCTGGCGGACCCGGTCGCCGAGCGGCTGTTGCCCGAGCAGCCCGAACGCACCACCACCCCAGCCTTGGGTGCCACCGCCATTGCCCTGGCCAAGCTGGGCCGGCTGCTGCCCGCCCTGGTGGTCGCGCAGGCGTCCGAGGCCGCGGCCCAGCGCCTGTCGATCCTGGCGGTGGAGGCCGAGGAGGTCCTGGCCTATCCGCTGTCCGCCGCCACCAGCCTGACCCGGGTCGCCGAGGCCCGGGTGCCGCTGGAAGACGCGCCCGACAGCCGGATCGTCGCCTTCCGGGCCGCCGATGGCGGGATCGAGCACCTGGCGATCCTGGTGGGCGACGTGGAAGCCCTGGTCGCGGCCGGCGGCGCGCCGCTGTCGCGCATCCATTCCGAATGTTTCACCGGCGACCTGCTGGGGTCGTTGAAGTGCGACTGCGGCCCGCAGCTGCGCGGCGCCATCGCCAAGATGAACGACGAAGGGGCGGGCGTGCTGCTGTACCTGGCCCAGGAGGGCCGCGGCATCGGCCTCGTGAACAAGCTGCGCGCCTATACGCTGCAGGATGCCGGGTTGGACACGCTCGACGCCAATCGGGCGATTGGTTATGGCGCCGACGAACGGTCGTTCCTGGTGGCGGCAACGATGCTCCAGCAGCTGGGCATCCCCCGCGTAAAACTCCTGACCAACAACCCTGACAAGCTGGCCGGGCTGGCGGCCTGCGGGATCGAGGTCCTGGGGCGTGAGGTGCATTCCTTCGCCGGCAACGGGGTGAACGACAAGTACCTGGCGACCAAGCAGGACCGTTTCGGCCATCTGCTGGGGTAGTGGCGCGAGGCTTGCTGTCTGTCGGTCCATCATGCTGACCGATGGCGTTTCGACGATCTTGTATGGCACCCGCCCTTCGGCCCCGGCCGACGGCGGGCCGCCGTTGCCTGAGGGTTCTGCCGCCCCCGTGGCCTCCAATGCCAGTTTCAGCGACGTCATGCGCTCGCTGAACCCGCTGCATCATCTGCCCGGGGTCGGCATGATCTACCGGGCCGTGACCGGTGAGACGGTGCTGCCCGCCGCCCGCATCCTGGGCGCGGGGCTGACCGGCGGGCCGGTGATGGCGCTGGCGACGGCGGCATGGCTCGCGATCGGCGAATTGAGCGCGGCCCGCACGGCGACCGACCGCGCCGACCCCGCTGCCGCCGCCGCGCGCTATGCCGCCGCGGCGGCAAGGCCGCGCGATGCCTGAAGCAGGCTTCGCCCGCGTCACCCCCGACGGGCTGCTCCGGCTGGATGGGTTTGTGCTGCGCTGTGCCCTCGGCCGGGGCGGCATCCGTGCCGACAAGGAAGAAGGCGACGGCGCCACACCCACCGGGCTGCTGCCGCTGCGCCGCGTGCTGTACCGCGCCGACCGCGGCGCGATCCCCCGCGCTGCCGTGTTCGTGGAACCGCTGGCGCCCGAGGATGGCTGGTGCGACGACCCCGCCCATCCTGCCTACAACACCCGCGTGCTGCTGCCGCATCCGGCCCGACATGAGGCTTTGTGGCGGGCCGATGCGCTGTATGACGTGATCGGGATCCTGGGCTGGAACGACGCGCCTGTGGTGCGCGGGCGGGGCAGCGCGATCTTCCTACACCTGGCCCGGCCCGACCTGTCGCCGACCGAGGGCTGCGTGGCCCTGGCCGAGCGCGACCTGCGGGCGGTGCTCGCAGCGGGGCTGCGCGGGGTCGAGGTGGTGGGCTGACCTATTCCAGCCTGATGCCGGGCACGCGCACCAACTCGGCCCATTGCGGAGCGTCGCTGGCCATCGCCTGACGGACATCCGCCGGGGTCGAGCAGACTGGCAAGGTGCCCAGGTGCTCCAGCCCCGCGCGGAAGGCCGCATCGGCGCAGGCGCTGCCCAGGGCCGCCGCCAGGCGCGCGACCACCGCATCGGGCGTGCCGGCGGGGGCGGCGATGCCGTTCCATGTCTCGGCCCGGAAGCCCGGAAAGCCTTGTTCGGCGATGGTCGGCACGCCCGGCAGGGCTTGCATGCCTACGGGCCTCACCACGCCGATCACCCGCATCGCCCCGCCGCCGGCTTAGGGGATGATGGCGGACGGATTGCCCAAGGTCGCCGCGATAGGGCACGTGTTCGGCCGACAGCGCGGAGCGCGACAGCAGCAGCGCCACGGCCAGGTGCTTCGATGACCCCGCCCCGCCCGAGGCATAGTTCAGTGCCCCGGGCCGGGCGCGCAGCAGCGCCAGGAAGGCGGTCAGGTCCTCGGCCCCAGCCGGTACGGTGCCGCGTCACATCGCCCAGCAGGTCAAAGTCGAATGCGGCGATCAGGCCCTGGTCGCGCGCGCGGTACTGCACGCGGGGGCCGATGATGCCCTGGGCGATCATCGGTTCGGCGGCGCCAAGGCGGTGCAGCATGTCCAGCTTGG
Organism: Acetobacterales bacterium; assembly: GCA_038323655.1. GTDB lineage: Bacteria > Pseudomonadota > Alphaproteobacteria > Acetobacterales > Acetobacteraceae > Humitalea. The sequence continues at coordinate 9,276 of JBBQHE010000092.1, forward strand.
GCGCGTGGAAGGCCGAGGCGCGCATTTCGTCCGAGGTGACGGGCCCGGCCTCCAGCACCACGACCGGGATGCCCTGCTGCACCAGCCTGGCCGCGGCGACCAGGCCGACCGGGCCGGCGCCGGCGATCAGGACGGGTCTCACTTGGCGGCTCCTGTCATGTGGGCCAGCGCCACGGCCGGCGCGGTCAGCGGCACGCCGTGGCGGCACAGGGCGGCGGCGGGGGCCATGCTGGCCTGGGCCAGCGCCACCACAGGCTGTTCGGCAAAGGCCGCATCGGCGGCGGCGGCGATGGTTGCGAGGTAGCCGGCGTGATCGCCCGCCTGGAACAGCGCCCAGGCACCGGGAATCAGCCGGGTGTCGATGCGCGGCCCCATCACCGCCCGGGTCGGTGCCAGGGTGGTAGGCGCGGTGCAGAGCACGATCCCGCCGCCGCGCCGTGTGATCTCCGCGGCCAGAATCGCGTCCAGCCGCGGGCCGCCCACGGCCCCCAGCGTCGTGCAGGTGACCAAGACCGCATCAGCCGACCGCGCGGCCTCTGCCACCACGGCGGCGGTGCGGGCCAGGATGTCGGGCGTGGCACCGCCCGCGGCCTCCGCTTCGGCCAGCAGGTCGGGGCGCAGGATGTGGGTCAGCGTCACACCGGGCGGCGCCACCGCTGCGAAGACGGCGATGTTGCTCGCCGCGGTGTGCAGCAACGCCAGGCGCATCCGGGGATCCTTCAGAGATCGAAGCGGTGCCGGCGCGGCCTGTCAGGCCTTGTAGGCTTCGAAGAAGCCGGTCGGCTTGCAGATGCGGTTTTCCTGGCGGATCAGGAGCCCGGCCGCCGCCGACTTGGCGAGGTACTCGCCCCAGGCCGGATCGGCCGCCATGGCGCCGCGCCGGGCGTCACGGTCGGCCAGGTTCTCGTAGCCCCAGAGATGGACCACGGTGTTCAACTCGCCCTCCACCGTCGTGTACCAGCCCAGGCAGTTCACCAGATACTTCTTCTGCAACGGCCAGGCGGCTTCCTCGTACAGCTTGACGAAGGCATTCAGCTTGCCGGGGAAGCAGGTGTAGATGCGGTGGTCGATGATCATGCGCGGGGCTCCGTGGTTGGGACGCCCCGCAGCATGGTCCCGCCGTTACTGAAGGTCCACCGGGACCAGGTCCTGGAACCAGGACTGCGCCGAGCGGAAGCCGGTCACCCGGCGGCTCATCGCCCGCGGGTTCAGGTCGTGCACGACGTAGAGCCAGGGGGGATTGTCCACCAGGCGCTCATGCGCGGCGGCGAAGGCGGCGGTGGTGTCGGCCGGCGTCGTCGCGCCTTCAAGCCGGGCCATCGCCGCTTCGAACTGCGGGTCCTCCCACTGCATCCAGTTGAAGCCGTTCGGCGGGAAAGCCGCGCGGGTAAAATACCGCACCGCGACCGAGGGGTCCGACGAAGGCGAGGAAGGGTTGATCGCCGTCGCGCCCGAGAGCACCGGCGCGCTGGGCGGGCTGCGCACCGCGGTCAGCAGCGTGTTCCATTCCGCGACCTCGAAGGTCACGTTCACGCCGCAGGCCTCGCGCAGGTTCTGTTGCAGGAACTCGTTCATCGGCAGCGGCAGCATCTGCCCCGACCCGGATGGCGAGATCAGCACCTTGAAGGCCAGCGGCCGCTGCGCGGTGAAGCCTGCCTCGGCCAGCAGGCGCCGGCCGCGCGCGGCGTCGAAGGAATAGCGGTTGGTGGGGTTGCCGAAGGCCGGGTCACCCGGCTTCAGCCAGCCGACCGAGGGCTCCGCCGTGCCGTTCAGCAGCGTGACCAGGCCCCCGCGATCGACGCAGTAGTTCAGCGCCTGGCGCACCCGCACGTCGCGGAAGGGCGTGGTCTCGCCACCCAGCGCGAACAGCCAGGGCCAGACATGCGGGTAGGACCCCGTGGTGATCTGGAAGCCTGCGGCGCGCAGCGAGGCGATGCCATCGGGTGGCGGCACCTCGATCCAGTCCACCTGGCCGCCGCGCAGGGCGGCGAGGCGGGTATTCGCCTCCGGCATCGGCAGCAGCAGGATGCGGTCCAGCCGCGGCACACGGGCCTGGTCCCAGTAGCCCGCGTTCTTGGTGAGTTCGGCCGAGGTCCGCGGCACGAAGCGCGTCAGGCGGAACGGCCCGGTGCCGGCCGGCGGCAGGGCGGCGGTGCGCGCCCAGTCCCGCCCTGCCGTCTCAAACGATTGCGGCGATGTCATCAGGATATAGGTGATCATGAAGGGGAAGTAGGAGGCCGCGCGCGTGCTGGTGATCGCGACGGTCATGTCGTCGATCTTACGGTAGCTTTCCATGATGGTGACGCGGGCGCGGGTGATGCCGCTGCCGGCGGGTTCGAACTGCGGGCTGTCGTTGCGGAAATACCGGTCGAGGTTCCAGATCACCGCATCGGCGTTGAAGGCGGTGCCGTCATGGAATTTTACGTCCGGCCGCAGCCGGAAGATCCAGGTCTTCGGGTCGGCCGGGTCCTGGGCGTAGGACTGCGCCAGCCCGGGCCGCAGACCGGCGGGCTGGGAGGGATCGGACAGGTCCCACAACACCAGGGATTCGAAGATCGGGTAGCCGAGGAAGCGCATGCCCTCGAAGCCGTTGTTCGGCATGCCGGTGGTGGTCGGCACATCGGCCGCGGTCATGGCGATGCGCAGGGTGCGCGGCTGTTGCTGGGCGACCGCGGGGGCGGCCAGGCTGGCGAGCAAGGCGAGGGCAAGGGGCAGGCGCATGCGGGTCTCCGGTCGGCACTGCACCGGGGTATGCAAATGGCGTGCTGCGCGGCGACACCAGCTTTTCCAAGGCTTTGCTACCAATCACGCCCGCGGTGTCGCGCCACGCTGCAACAAGTGCAGGCAGGCTCACCCCCCCGGCTTGAACACCCTGAGCGGCCCAAAGGCCTGGCAGACCGGCATCACCTGCAACAGGTTCACATTCACCCGCGCCGGGCGTGTCGCCGCCCAATGCACCGCGTCCGCGATATCCTCGGGCGTCAGCGCATCGGCGCCGTCATAGATCGCCGCCGCCTTGGCGCTGTCGCCGCCGAAACGCACCGTGCTGAACTCGGTGCCCCCCACCAGCCCCGGTTCCACATCCGTCACCCGCACCTTCGTGCCCCACAGGTCTGCCCGCAGGTTCTGGCTGAACTGGCGGACAAAGGCCTTGGTCGCGCCATAGGTATTGCCGCCGGGATACGGAAACTCGGCCGCCGTGCTGCCGATGTTCACCACATGGCCGGCCGCGCGTTCCACCATGCCCGGCAGCACCGCGCGGGTCACATACATCAGCCCCTTGATGTTGGTGTCCACCATCGCGTCCCAATCATCCAGGTCGGCCGATTGCGCCGGCCCCAGCCCCAGCGCCAGCCCCGCATTGTTCACCAGCAGGTCGATCGCGGCGAAATCGGCGGGCAGGCCGGCGATGGCCGATTCCACCGCCGCCCGGTCGCGCACATCCAGGACCAGGACGTGGCTGCGGCCCAGTTCGTCGGCCAGCGCCGCCAGCCGCGCTTCCCGCCGCCCAGCCAGGATCAGCCTGGCCCCGTCGGCGGCAAAACGCCGCGCTATGGCGGCACCGAAGCCCGAGGACGCGCCCGTGATCAGCGCCAGCATGGTCAAAACCCCTCCAGCACGATCTTGCCGCGGGCGGTGCCGCTTTCCTGCAGGGCATGGGCGCGGATCATGTTGTCCGCCGTGATCCGGCCGAAGTGTTCGCCCAGCGTGGTCTTCAGCACGCCCTCGTCGATCAGATGCGAGACTTCGTCCAGCAGCCGGTGCTGGGCGATCAGGTCGGCGGTGCCGTGCACGGGGCGCGCGAACATGTATTCCCAATGCAGGCTGGCCGACTTGGCCTTCAGCGCCTGAACCGGGGCGGCGCCGAGGTCATCGATCAGGCAGACCCGCCCCTGGGGGGCCACGATCTCAACAATGTCGGCCCAGTGGCTTTCGGTCTGGGTCGTGGAAAAGATGTAGGGCACGGCAAGCCCGAGCGCCCGGGCCTGAGGCGCCAGGGGCTTGCTGTGGTCGAGCACATGATGTGCGCCGAGGCTTTCGCACCAGGCGCGGGTTTCGGGCCGGCTGGCGGTGGTGATGACTTTCAGCCCCGTCAGACGGCGAGCGAGTTGGACCGCGATGGACCCGACCCCGCCGGCACCGCCGATGATCAGTATGGCCGCGCCGTCGGCGGCCTTGCCGCGCAGGATGCCCAGGCGGTCGAACATCGCCTCCCAGGCGGTGATCGCGGTCAAGGGCAGGGCCGCGCTCTGCGCGAAGGACAGGGTTTTCGGCTTTGCGCCGACGATGCGTTCATCGACCAACTGCCTCTCGGCATTGCTGCCGGGCCGCGCGATGGAGCCTGCGTAGAAGACCTCCTGCCCAACATGGAACATCGTCGCCTGCGGGCCGCGCGCCAGCACCACGCCGGCGGCATCGAAGCCTAAGGTTCGGGGTTCGCCCGCGGGGTCGGCCGCGCGGCGGATCTTCGTATCCACGGGGTTCACCGCCACCGCCCGGACCTCGATCAGCAGGTCGTGGCCCTGGGGGGCGGCGGGGTCGGGCAGCAGCAGGTCGAGCAGCGCATCTTCATGGGTGATGGGGTGGCTGTGCGTGTAGGCGACGGCTTTCATGGGCGGCTCCGGTCTGTCATGGCGGAGATTGCGCCCTCGGAGGGGAAGGGCAAGATGGCGCGCCCGCGGCCAGCGCGCAGCGTCAGGAGACCCCAGCCGTGACAATCCCTCGCCGCACCGCCCTTGCGCTGCAAACCTTGGCCCTGCCTTTCCTCGGCACCCGCGTGCTGGCCCAGCCCGCGACAATAACCCTGGTCGTCGGCGCGGCCCCGGGCGGCACCACCGACGCCCTGGCGCGCGAAGCGGCCGAGGCCTTGCGCGAAAAACTCGGCCGCAACGTGGTGGTGGACAATCGCGCCGGCGCCGGGGGCAATCTCGCGGCAAGCCTGGTTGCCCGTGCCGCCCCCGATGGCGGCACGCTGCTGGTCGCCTTCACCAGCCATACGCTGAACGCCGCCCTGATGCGCAGCCTGCCCTATCGCCCGATCGAGGATTTCACCCCCATCACCCTGCTCGCCCGGCTGACCGCCAGCGTGCTGGTGGTCGGGCCTTCGGTGCGCGAGCCCGATCTCGCGTCCTTCATCGCCGCCGCCCGGGCCACCCCCGACAAATACAGTTTCGCCATCGGCGGCGTGGGTGGGTCGCTGCATATGCAGACGGTGATGTTCCGCGCCGCCCTGCGACTGACTGGCCCCGAGATCCCGCATCGCGGCACCGCCCCTGCGCTCGTCGATGTGGTGGGCGGGCATGTGGATGCGATGTTCGTGCCCCTGGACGTCGCCGGACCGCTGCTGGCCGATGGGCGGGTGCGGGGCTTGGCCGTGACGTCCGACGCAGCACTTGCCGCGCTGCCCAACCTGCCGCCGCTGCGCAGCGCCGCCCCGGAAGTGCAGCCCGCCATCGCCTGGTTCGGCGTGCTGGGCCCCGCCGGCATGGCGCCGCCGCTGGTCGCGACCCTGCACGCCGCCATCGCCAGCGTGCTGACCAACCCGCGCGCGATCGAACGCATCACCTCGGCCGGCGGCGACATCCCGAGCCTGACGCCCGCCGCGTTCCGGACCTTCCTGGAACGCGACATGGCGCAGTGGATCGAGACGGCGCGACTGGGCAATATCCAGCCCCAATAGCCCCGGTCAGGCGGCGGCTTTCCAGGTGCCGATCAGCCCCTGGGCGACCAACGCCTCGGCGATCTGCACGGCGTTCAACGCCGCACCCTTGCGCAGATTGTCAGCCACGCACCAGAAGGCCAGGCCATGCGGCACCGTCGGGTCGCGCCGCAAGCGGGAGACGAAGACCGGGTCCTCGCCTGCCGTCTCACTCTGCGTCGCATAGCCACCGTCCTCGCGGTGATCGAGCACGGTCAGCCCCTCCTGCCCGCGCCAGGCGTCCCAGGCCTGCTTCTCGGTGATCGGGGTCTCAAACTCGACATGGATCGCCTCGGCGTGGCCGACGAAGACCGGCACGCGCACGCAGGTGGCGATGACCTGGATGTCGGGGTCGAGGATCTTCCGCGTCTCGACCGCCATCTTCCACTCTTCCTTGGTCTGGCCGTCGTCCATGAACTTGTCGATGTGCGGGATGCAGTTGAAGGCGATCGGCTTGGTGAACTGTTCGATCGTCGGCGGGTCGTTCACGAAGACGCCGCGCGTCTGGTTGAACAACTCGTCCATGCCATCCTTGCCGGCGCCGGAGGTCGCCTGGTAGGTGGCCACGACCACGCGCTTGATCCGGGCGATCGCGTGCAAAGGCTTCAAGGCCAGGACCATCTGGATGGTCGAACAATTCGGCACGGCGATGATCCCACGACGACGCACCTGGGCCAGCGCCTGGGGGTTCACCTCCGGCACCACCAGCGGCACGTCGGGTTCCATGCGGAACTGGCTGGTCTTGTCGATCACGATGGCGCCCGCCGCCGCCGCTCGCGGCGCATGCACCGCCGACACCGAGGACCCGGCCGCACCGAACACGAGATCCGTGCCGGCAAAATCGAAGGTCTCCAGATTGCGCACTTTGAGAACTGTCTTCTCGCCGTAGGAAATCTCGCGCCCGACCGAACGGGCCGACGCCAAGGCAATGACCTCGCTGGCCGGAAAATTGCGCTCGGCCAGGGTCTTCAGCGTCTCGCGCCCGACCGCCCCGGTGGCGCCCATGACGGCGATCCTGTAGCCCATGACCCTGCTCCTGCACTGACGAAACTGCGCCTGCGCATAGGCGAAACCCCGGGCCGCCGCAAGGAATGGCAGGGGTGCGCCTGGTGG
>JBBQHE010000093.1:0-15937 GCA_038323655.1 Acetobacterales bacterium
GTGCCGCCCGAAACGGGCGCATCCAGCATCCGCCGCCCGGCCGAAACCTCCCGCGCGGTCGCGACGTCGATGGTGGAACAGTCGATCAGCACCGCATCCCCGGCTGCGGCGGCCATGCCGCCCGCCCCAATCCAGGCGTCGCGCACATGCCGCCCGGCCGGGAGCATGGTGATGACGAAGGCAGCCCCCATCGCCGCTTCGGCGGCCGAGGCCGCCGGCACGCAGCCCGTGGCCGCCGTGATCGCCGCCGGCGCCAGGTCGAACACCCGCACATCGTGGCCGGCTTTCGCCAGGTTGCGCGCCATCGGCCCGCCCATGTTGCCCAGCCCCACGAAACCGATGCGCGCCATCGCTGCCTCCCGCTTGTTCGCGGCAGCCTATCGCGCCAGCCCCGCAGGCTCCAGCAGCGGGCTTTGTCCATGCTATGCAGAATCCGGCGCCAGGGAGGCCACGGCATGAAGGTTCTTGTGATCGGCGCCGGCATCGGCGGGCTGACCGCGGCGCTGTCGCTGCACGCCGCCGGCATCACGGTCGAAGTGGCCGAGGCCGCCTCATCGCTGCGCCCGCTTGGCGTCGGCATCAACATCCTGCCGCACGCCGTGCGCGAACTGACCGAACTCGGCCTCGGGGCCCAGCTCGCGCAGACCGGCATCGAGACGCGGGAACTGATCTACGCCAACCGCTTCGGCAGCCGCATCTGGCAGGAAGATCGCGGCCGCGCCGCAGGCTACGGCTGGCCACAGTATTCCATCCATCGCGGGCGCCTGCAGATGCTGCTGCTGGCGGCCGCCCAGGCGCGCCTGCCACCTGGCGCGATCCGCACCGGGCGGCGCCTGGTCGCCGTGGCGCAGGATGCCGCCGGCGTCACCGCCACCTTTGCCGATGGGCGCACGGCCATGGCCGACGTGCTGGTCGCGGCCGATGGCATCCACAGCGCGGTCCGCGCCGCCTTCTTCCCCGACGAAGGCCCGCCCGCCTGGGCTGGCTGCATCCTGTGGCGCGCCACGGCAGCCGCCCCGCCTTACCTCACCGGGGCCAGCATGGTGATGGCGGGGCACCAGGACCAGAAATTCGTTTGCTACCCGATCGACCGCCTGCCCGACGGCCGCGCCCTGGTGAACTGGATCGCGGAACTGCGCGTGCCCCCGCATGATTTCCCGCGGGAGGACTGGAACCGCATTGTCGACCGCGAAACCTTCCTGCCCCGCTTCGCCGACTGGAACTTCGGCTGGCTGGACGTGCCGGCCCTGATCCGCGGGGCCGAGGCCGTTTATGAATTCCCGATGGTGGACCGCGATCCGCTGCCCTGGTGGACGCAGGGGCGTGTCACCCTGCTCGGCGACGCCGCCCACCCGATGTATCCGATCGGCAGCAATGGCGCCTCCCAGGCCATCGTCGATGCGCGGGTCCTTGCCTGGCACCTGGCCAGCGCCGCCACGCCGGAAGCCGCATTGGCGGCCTATGACGCCGCCCGCCGCCCTGCCACCGCCGCGATTGTCCTCGCCAATCGCCGCAACGGGCCGGAGAAGGTGATGCAGATGGCCCAGGACCGCGCGCCGGACGGTTTTACCAACATCGCCGACGTGATACCGCTTGATACGTTGGAAATGGCGGCGCAAGAGTATAAGATGATAGCGGGTTTTGAACCCGCGGCGCTCAATGCCAGCGCCTCCCTGACGCCGGGTGCAACGGCGGTCTGAGCGGGATAGATTTTTTATGACAGAAGTTTCATTTCATGCTCGCGGACAGATTATTCAGACAGTGCCACAAGGGGCTGTGGATGGCGCGCCGCACCCTTTGGGATCTGTCGAAGCACCGGCCTTGGCCCGGTTGTTCCTGCTTGTCAGCCTGGCCGCCAAGCCCTTCGTCCGGGTGCATGAACACCGCTGGTCGATCAGCCTGCCAGAATGGCGCGTGCTGATCGGCATCCGCCACAGCCCCGGCGTGTCCGGCAGCGAACTCAGCCTGTCCCTCGGTCTCGACAAGATGGCGATCAGCCGCGCTGTGCGCGTGCTTGAAAAATCCGGCTACATCGCCCGCACCGCCGCCCCGGGCGACGTCCGTCGCCAGGCGCTGTCGGCCACGCCACAGGGCGAGGCCTTGTGCGCCGTCATGGGGCCGCAGGACCGGGCGCTGGAAGATCACCTGCTTGCCGCGCTCGCCCCCCATGAAGCCACAGTCTTCATCGATCTGCTGGACCGGCTGATCGCGCGCGCACGGGAACCCCAGCCTGACTGACGCCTGGGCCGTCGATGTGCTGGTCCAGGGCTATCCGGGCAAGTCCCTCGGCAACGGCGGCCTGGGCTGGAGCAGCGTAGCCCTGGCGCGCAGCCCGGGCCATGTCGCGGTGCTCGATACCGGCAGTTTTGGCCTGCGCCGCACGCTGGTGGCGCGCCTGGCCGCGGCCGGGGTTACGCCTGCCGATGTCACCGACGTGCTGCTCACCCATTCGCACTACGACCACAGCCTGAACTGGCAGATCTTCCCCCGGGCACGCATCCATATCGGCACCGAGGAGCTGGACTGGGCGCTGTCCCGCCCGATCGACGATCCGTTGGTGCCCGACCTGCGCACCCTGGCCGAAAGCCAGCGCCTCTGCCGCATCAGCCAGGGGCGGGACCCGCTGCCCGGCCTGTCCACGCTGCTGACGCCCGGCCACACACCCACCCACCTGACCTTCCTTCTGCGGGGCGCCGACCACGACACGATCTTCGCCGGGGATGCCGCGAAGAACCTGGCCGAACTGACCGAGGAAGCCGCCGACCTGACGATGGACGCCGCCGCCAGCGCCCGAAGCCTGCGCGCGATCAACGCCCTGTGGCGCCAGCGCCCCGGCACCCGACTGATCTGCGGCCACGACCTGACCATGATCCTGGACGGGCAGGGCCAGCCCCAGCGCCTGGGCCGGCGCGAGGCCGGCATCAGCGCCAGCCTGGGCACGCAGATGGCCGAAACGACGGCCTTCGGCCTGGGTTGAGGGCGCGCGCGGCCCACTGGACGCGAAGCACCCTGGCGCCGAAACTCCCAGCCACGCTGGCAGGGGGCAGGCTTGGACCACTTCGGACACCACCGCCGCCCCCGCGTGGAAGACCGCCGCCTGCTGACCGGCCTTGGCCGCTTCACCGATGACATCGGCGCCGAGCGGCCGCTGCATATGGTCATGCTGCGATCGGCCCATGCCCATGCCGCGATCCATGGCATCGACACCACCACCGCCGCCGCCATGCCCGGCGTGCGCGCCATCGTCACCGGCGCCGACGTCCTGGCGGCTGGCCTCGGCGCCATTCCCTGCGTCAGCCTGCCGCGCGGAGCGGATGGGCGGCTGCACCAGGTGATCGAACCGCCGCAGTTGCTGCTGGCGACTGACCGCGTGCGCCATGTCGGCGAGGCCATCGCCGCCGTGGTCGCCGAGACCGCGGCCCAGGCGCGCGACGCCGCCGAGGCGATCCTGCTGGACGAAGAACCCCTGCCCGCCGTGACCGACACGGCCGCGGCCTTGGCCCCAGATGCGCCGCAGCTCTGGCCGCAGGCACCGGGCAACCTTTGCTACACGTTCGATATTGGCGATGAGGCCGCGGTGGCGGCGGCGATGAGCGCCGCGCATCACGTCACGCGCATCACCGTCGTGAACCAGCGCATCAGCGCGAACCCCATCGAACCACGCGCGGCCCTGGGGCAATGGGATCCGTCCAGCCGGCGCTACCACCTGACCGCGCCGTTGCAGACGCCGCATCAGATACGCAACATCCTGGCGACGCGTGTGCTGAAAATTCCCGAACGCGACCTGCGCGTGACCTCGCCCGATGTCGGCGGCGGTTTCGGCATGAAAGGCGTGCTGTTCCGCGAATACGGCCTGGTGCTGTGGCTGGCGCGGCGGCTGGGGCGGCCGGTGCGCTGGACCGCGACGCGCAGCGAATCCCTGCTGGCCGACGAACATGCGCGCGACAATGTCACCGATGGCGTCCTGGCGCTGGACCGCGATGGGCGGTTTCTGGCGCTGTCGGTGCAGACCATCGCCGCCATCGGTGCGCAGGTCGGCTTTCGCGGGGCGCATTCGCCGGTGAACAATCTGGGCTCGCTGGCGGGCGTCTATACCACCCCCGCGATCCATGCGCGGGTGCGCGCGGTCTTCACCAATACTGCCCCCACCGCGCCCTATCGCGGGGCGGGGCGGCCGGAGGCGACCTATCTGCTGGAACGGCTGATCGACCGCGCAGCAGGTGAGTTGGGGATCGACCGCATCGACCTGCGGCGGCGCAACCTGATCCCGGCCAGTGCGATGCCCTATCGCACCGGGTTGCTCTTCACCTACGACACCGGCGACTTCGCCGCCGGCATGGACATGGCCCTGACCGCCGCCGACTGGGCCGGTTTCCCCGCCCGCCGTGCCGAGAGCGCGGCCTGCGGGAAACGGCGCGGCATCGCGCTGATCAATGCCATCGAACAGGCCGGCGGGCCGATCGGCACGCCGCTGGAAGAACGCGCCGACATCCGCTTCGACGCGGAAGGCGGCGTGACCCTGCTGGTCGGCACCAATTCCAACGGCCAGGGGCATGAGACGATCTTCGCCCAGATGCTGGCCGACCGGCTGGGCATGGACCGCGACCAGGTCCGCGTGGTGCAGGGCGATACCGACCTGGTGCCCTTCGGCCGCGGCACTTTCGGGTCACGTTCGGCGGCGGCGGCGGGGTCGTCCATCGCCATCGGCGCCGATCGGGTCATCGCCAAGGGCCGCGCCATCGCAGCGCATCTGCTGGAAGCGGCCGAGGCGGATATCGACTTCGACGCCGGGCGGTTTGCCATCGCGGGGACCGATCGCGGACTGAGCCTGACCGACGTCCTGCGCGCCTCGCTGACCCCCGGCCGCCTGCCACCAGGCATGGAAGCCGGGCTGGACGAGGCCGTGGCCCATGCGACCGCCGCCCCCACCTATCCCAATGGCGCGCATGTCTGCGAGGTGGAGGTGGACCCCGAGACAGGCCAGGTCGCCATCCTGCGCTACCTGGTCGCCGATGACGTCGGCACCGTCGTGGACCACACCATGCTGGCAGGCCAGGTGCATGGCGGCGTGGCCCAGGGCATCGGCCAGGCGCTGGGCGAACACCTGCTGTACGATCCCGAGGGCGGGCAGAACCTGACCGCGTCCTTCATGGACTACGCGATACCGCGGGCGGCCGACCTGCCCGCCTTCGAGATGCTGGACAATCCGCATCCCTCCACCGCCAACCGCCTCGGCGTAAAAGGCGGGGGCGAGGCGGGGACCATCGGCGCCCCGCCCGCCATCATCAACGCGATCCTGGATGCGCTGGGCGTAGGCGAGTTGGACATGCCCGCCACCCCGGCGCGCATCTGGTCGGCGCTCAACCCCGCCGCACGTTCAGCGGCAGGGTGATGCCGCGCCGCACGCCCGAAATATCGCGGCGATAGGCGCTGTCGATCAGGTATTGGCCGAGCGGCAGGAAGGGCAGGTCCTGGAAGAACTGCGTCTGGATATCGCGGCCGATGCGCTGCTGCGCGGGCAGGTTGGGGGCCTCGAACCAGTCGTCGCGCAGTGCTTCCAGCCGGGGGGCCGTGGGCCAGCCGAACCAGGCGTCGTTTCCGTTCGCGCGCAGCAGCAGATGCGCACCGGGATTGCCGAGATCGATGCTGCCGAACAGCACCACCACGCAGCCCCAACCGCCCTGGGCGGGCGGTTCGCGGCGGGCGCGGCGTTGCAGCACGGTGCCCCAGTCCGACACCGCATCATCCACCGTGAAGCCGACGCGACGCAGCAGATCGACCCCGACCGTGCCGAGCACGTTGTTGTTCACCACATCAGTCGCATGCAGCATCACCGCGGGCTGCCCGGCGTAGCCCGTGGCGGCCAGGGCCCGCCGTGCGGCATCGATGCTGCGTGGGCTGGTGACGGCGGCGAGCCCGGCGTCCGAGGCCAGCGGCGAGCCATCGGGGAAGCAGCCCACGCCATCCTTCCACAATTCGCGCGATGGCATGATCGCTTGCATGAAATCGGACTGGGCCAGGGCGGGCAGGATGGCGCGGCGCACGGCCGGGTCGTCGAAGGGCGGATGCAGGTGGTTGAAACGCAGCATCGCCATGGTGCCGCCGGCATCGATGCGATCGACGGTGATCGCGCGGTTCCGCCGCAGCAACGGCCCGAGGTCGGCCGCGATCTGTTCCCACCAATCGACTTCGCCGGCCTGGAGTGCTGCCGCGGCGGTCGCGGGGTCCGGCATCACCTTCCATTCGATGCGTTCGAAATGCGCGAGTTTCGGCCCTGCGATCATGCTGGGCGGCGGCCCCTGCACGGGCTGGTAGGCCTCGAAGCGGCGATAGACGGTCTGCGAGCCGGAGACGCGTTCGCCGGCGACGAAGCGATAGGGGCCGGAGCCCACGACTTCGTTGAAACCGCGGCTCGGGTCGATGGTGGCAAACCGTTCGGGCAGGATGAAGCAGGGGTAGGACGAGGCCTTGCCCAGCGCATCCAGCATCGGGCCGAAGGGCTTGTTCAGGCGGATTTCGAAGCGCCGGTCATCAAGCGCCGCAATGCTGGCCATGCGTGTTGCCAGAGTCTGCCCATGGGTGTCGCGCAGCATCCAGCGACGGATCGAGGCGACGGCGTCCTTCGCCAAAATACGTTCGCCGTCATGGAAGGTCGGGCCGCTGCGCAACGTAAACGTCCAGCGCTTGCCGTCATCCTCGACAATGTGCCCTTCGGCGAGCTGCGGGCGCGGAATGAAGTCGGCATCGATGCCGTAGAGCGTGTCCCAGCACAGATGCCCATGGTTGCGTGTGGGATAGGCCGTGGTGGTCAGCGGGTCGAGGATGACCAGGTCTGCCTGCGGCACGTAGCGCAGCGTCTGGCCTGCGGATTGCGCCAGCGCGGGGCCGGCCAGGGTCGCGGCGGTGGTGGCGAGGAAGGTGCGGCGCTGCATGGGGGTGGCTCCGGCGATGGTGCCGCAGCATGGCAAAGCCTGCGCCGCGTGTCAGTCAGGAATGATCGCCGTGGCCTCGATCTCGACGCGGGCAGAAGGTTCCACCAACGCCGTGACCGCGACCAGCGACATCGCCGGGAAATGCTTGCCCATGACGGCGCGATAGGCGGGGCCGAGGGCGGCCAGGCTGGTACGATATTCGTCCATGTCCACCACGAACCAGGTCAGCCGCGCGATGTGCTGGGGGCCACCCCCGGCCTCGGCCACCACGGCCAGGATATTGGCCAGCGCCTGCGCCACCTGGGGCACGAAGCCTGTCGCGAATGTCCCAGCGGCGTCCCAGCCGATCTGCCCGCCCACCAGCACCACGCGGCCGTACCCGGCCATGCCATTGGAATAGCCGCGCGGCGCCGGCCATCCAGGCGGTTGCAGGGCAATCAGCGGCTGGGTCATGCGATGCAGGCTTCCTGATAGGCGACGAGGGCGGCGCGCAGATCCGCCGGGATCGGGATGGCGCGCCGCGCGTCGAGGTCCGTGGTGGCGGTGATGAGCGACAGGCGCACGAGTTCGTCCTCGGCGCGATGGATATGCAGCGTCAGCGCATAGGACGCGCCGCCGACGCGCGTGACGATCGGGGTCAGCGTGATCCGATCGCCCATCAGCCCCGGGGCGAAGTAATCGGCCGCGGCATGGGCGAAGCCGGTGCCGGTGCGGCGGGCGCCGTGCAGGTCGTGGAAGTCGATGTGCAGGGCGTCGTGGAACCAGTCCTCGATGGCGGCATTGGCGAAGGTGAAGAAATTGGCGAAGAAGACGATGCCCGCCGGATCGCAATCGGAAAACCGTACACGCGCCTGGCCGTGCCAGGCACGCGGTGGCAGATCGGCGAAGGGCAGTGGCCGCGGGCGCGTCATGGTTGGCGCAGGGCGAAACGTTGCAGCTTACCGGTCTCGGTGCGCGGCAGGCGTTCCACGAAGGCGATGGCGCGCGGATACTTGTAGGGGGCGATGCTGGCCTTCACATGGTCCTGCAAGACCTTGGCCAGGGCATCGCCGGCTTCGTGGCTGTCATGCAGCACGACAAAAGCCTTGGCGATCATGCCGCGTTCAGCATCGGCCACGCCGACCACGCCACATTCGCGCACGGCGGGGTGGGTGAGAAGGGCGACCTCCACCTCCGGCCCCGCGATGTTGTAGCCGGAGGAGATGATCATGTCGTCGCTGCGCGCGACATAGTGGAAATAGCCGTCCGAATCCTGGACGTAGGTGTCGCCGGTGATGTTCCAGCCGCCGCGCACATATGTCGCCTGACGCCTATCGGCGAGATACCGACAGCCGGTCGGGCCGCGCACGGCCAGGTGTCCCGGCGTGCCGCGTGGCACTTCGTTGAGGTCATCGTCCAGCACGCAGGCTTCGTAGCCAGGCACCGGCAGGCCGGTAGCGCCGGGGCGGATCGCTTCCAGCGGGGCTGCGATGAAGATGTGCAGCATTTCGGTGGCGCCGATACCGTCCATCAGCGCGATGCCCGTGGCCTCCTTCCAAAGATCAGAGGTCGACTTGGGCAGGGTTTCGCCGGCGCTGACGCAAAGCCGCAGGCAGGCGATGTCATGCGCGGCGACCTGCGGCGCCATGGCGCGATAGGCGGTGGGCGCGGTGAAGCAGACCGATCCGCGATACCGCGCGATGGCAGGCAGCAGATCCTCGGGCCCCGCGCGTTCCAGCAGGATCGCCGTGGCGCCCACGCGGAAGGGAAACAGCACCAGCCCGCCCAGGCCGAAGGTGAAGGCCAGCGGCGGCGAGCCAATGAAGCGGTCGGTCGGCAGCGGCTTCAGCACCTGCGCGGAATAGGAATCGCAGATCGCCAGCATGTCGCGATGGAAATGCATGGTGCCCTTCGCCTGCCCGGTGGTGCCCGAGGTGAAGCCGATCAGGCAGACGTCATCGGCCGCGGTGTCGCAGGGGCGATAGGCATCGGGCTCGGCCGCGCAGCGGGTTTCGAGATCCCCATCCCCCCAGAACGCGGTCTGCAGCGGCGGCAGCCGGTCCAACTCCGCCCGCAGCCGGGCATCGCAGAGCGCATGGGTGATACGGCCGCGATCGATGATCTCGGCCAGTTCCTTGGCGCGCAGCAGCGGCATGGTGGCAACGACGATGCCGCCCGCTTTCAGCACCGCGAAATAGGCCGCGACCATCCAGGCATTGTTGGCCGAGCGCAGCAGCACGCGATTGCCTGGCACCAGCCCCATCTGCCGCGTCAGCACATGGGCGATGCGGTTTACGCGCGCGGCAAGTTCGCTGTAGGTGAGGCTTTCCGCTGGCGTGACCAGCGCCGGGTGATCGCCGCGTCCGGCGGCGATGTTCGCGTCCAGCAGTTCGGTCGCGCAGTTCAGCCGCAGCGGATAGCGCACCGCGGCCAAGTCGAAGCGCAGCACGGGCCACTGGTCGCGCGGCGGCAGGTTCTGTCGTGCGAAATCATCGACATGCGCGCTGGGTTCGAGCGTCTCGCCTTCGCCAGAAAACCTCATGCCTTCCCCCATCGGTCGCGTTCGGCGCGGGCGATCACCACGCGCTGGATTTCGCTCGCACCTTCGTAGACGCGAAGCGCACGCACCTCCCGATAGAGTTCTTCGGCCTTGTGACCCTTGGTGACGCCGAGGCCACCAAAGATCTGCACCGCACGATCGGCGGCGCGTTGGGCGGCTTCCGTTGCATGCAGCTTGGCCATGGAGGCTTCGCGGCTGACACGCGGACGCCCCTGGTCCTTCAACCAGGCGGCGCGATAGACGAGCAAGGCCGAGGCTTCGACATCGGTCGCACTGTCGGCGATGGCGGCCTGGGTCATCTGTTGGTCGAACAGCGGGCCGCCAAAAAGATGGCGGGTCGCCGCGCGTTCCACCGTCATGTCCAAGGCGCGTCGCGCAAAGCCCAACGCGGCGGCGCCCACGGTCGCGCGAAAAACATCCAGCGTTGCCATGGCGACCTTGAAGCCTTCGCCAGGCTGGCCCAGCAATGCCGCGGGTACGCTGTCGAAATGCAAGGTCGCCAGCGGATGCGGGGCGGCCACCTCGATCCGCGCGGCGATGCTAAGCCCCGGTGCGTCGGCCGGCACGACAAAGGCGGACAGGCCACGTGCGCCCGGTGCCTCGCCGGTGCGTGCAAAGACCACGTAGTGCCCGGCGATGCCGCCATTGCTGATCCAGGTTTTTGTCCCGTCGATGCGCCAGGTCGCACCATCGCGCACCGCGGTCGTGGCCATGGCCGCGACATCGCTGCCGGCTTCGGGTTCGCTCAACGCGAAGGCGGCGAGCGCGCGGCCGGCGCGCACATTCGGCAGGTAGCGGTCCTTCAGCGCGGCATCGCCGAACAGGGTGATGCTGCCGGTGCCCAAGCCCGCCATGGCGAAGGCGAAATCAGCCAGCCCCGCGTTGCGGGCGAAAATATCGCGCGCCAGGCACAGCGCCCGCACATCCAGCCGCCCATCCTCGGGCACCGCCATGCGCAGCAGCCCGGCATCGCCCATCGCCCGGGTCAGCGCGATGGTCGCGGCATCGGTGTCCTCGCCATGCGGCGCCAGGGTGGCGGCAAACGCCTCGACCTCGGCGGCCCAGTCGCGGTGACGCGCCTCGAAGAAGGGCCAGTCGAGAAAATCGCGATCGGCCATCAGTTGTGCCCAAAGACCGGCGCCTGCTTCGCGACGAAGGCATCGCGCGCGCGGCGGAAATCGGCGGTGGTCATGCACAGCGCCTGGGCGACGGCCTCGGCCTCGATCGCCTGTTCCACGCCCATGGCCCATTCCAGGCCAAGCATCCGCTTGGTCATGCCATTGGCGAAGCCGGGGCCGGCGGCGATGCGCGCCGCCAGGGCGGCAGCGGCGTCCTGCAAGGCCTCGGCGGGATGGATCGCGTTGAAGAAGCCCCACGCCAAACCTTCATCGGCGGTCATGGCGCGGCCGAGGTACAGCAGCTCCGACGCCCGCCCCTGGCCAATGATCCGCGGCAGGATGGCGCAGGCCCCCATGTCGCAGCCCGCCAGCCCCACCCGGTTGAACAGGAAGGAGGTACGCGCCGAGGGCGTCGCGATGCGCAGGTCGCTCGCCATCGCGATGATCGCCCCTGCCCCGGCGCAGACGCCGTCCACGGCGGCGATGATGGGCTGCGGGCAGGCGCGCATCGCCTTGACCAGTTCGCCGGTCATGGCGGTGAACTGCATCAGCCCCTTGGTGTCACGTTCCAGCAGCGGCGAGATGATGTCATGCACATCGCCGCCGGAGCAGAAATTGCCGCCCGCGCCGGTCACCACGATGGCGCGCAGGCTGTCATCGGCACCGCGGAAGATCGCCGCCAGTTCGATATAAGACTCGAAGGTCAGCGGGTTTTTCCGTTCGGGCCGGTCCAATATGACGGTGGCGACGGCGTCGGCGATGGTCAGCCGGACGTGCTTGGGCGTGATCATGGGCTTGTGTCCTCGGTCGCGGCACGGGCCGATGTCTTGGTTCGCGCGAGCAGGCGGAACAGGGTCGCGCGTTCCGGCGCCGACAGCCCGCCGAGCAGTTCCGCCACCCAGCCTTCATGCGCCGTGGATTGGGCGGAAAACGCGCGCCGCCCGCGCGCGGTCAGGCGCAGCGTGGTGGCGCGGCGGTCGGTCGCCAGGGCGCGGCGTTCAACCAGGCCTTCGGCTTCCAGCCGTGCGGACAGGCCGGTCAGGTTGCCGTTGCTGACCATCATGCGGCGCGAAACTTCACCCAGCGTCAGACCGTCAGGCGCGCGGAAAAGCTGGGCCAGCAGGTCGAAGCGCGGCAGGGTGGTGTCGAAGTCCGCCCGCAGGCGGCGGCGGATTTCCGCCTCGATCAGGTTGGTGCAGGTCAGCAGTCGCAGCCACAGGCGCAATTCGTCCTTATGCCCGGCCGGGGCGTCGGCAAGGAGGGTCTCGGCGTCGCTCACGCCGTCTCCCCCCCATCCACAGCGATCGCCTGGCCATGCACCGCACCGGCCTGCGGGCCGCACAGGAACAGCACCGCTGCCGCAACTTCGGCCGGGTCCACCAGGCGGCCCTGGGGGTTGTGGCGCGTCAGTTCGGTGCGTGCGGCGGCCTCGTCACGGCCGGTCTTGGCCATGATGCGGGCGATGCTGTCGGCGACGATGGCGGTATCCGTGAAGCCTGGGCAGACGGCGTTCACAGTGACGCCACGCCCGGCAACCTCCTGCGACAAGGCGCGCGTCAGGCCGAGCAGCGCGTGCTTCGCGGCGACATAGGCGCTGACATAGGCATAACCCTTCAGCGCCGCCGTGCTGGCCACCATGACAATGCGCCCCCGGCCCGCGGCGAGCATCCCCGGCAGCACGGCGCGCGTCACCGCCACGGCGCCATGCAGGTTTGCGTCCAGCATCCGCGCCCAGAGCGCGTCGTCCGACTTCAGGAAGGCAGCGCTTTCGGCCGCCCCCGCGGCGTGCACCAGAATGTCGAAGGCGGGCAGGGCGGGCAGCGCCAGCACATCGGCCGCGAGCGCCTCGGCCGCCGCCCCTGCCGCGACGGCGGCCGCCAGGGGTTCCGCCCGGCGCCCGAGCACGGTCACCCGCGCCCCCGCGCCCGTCAGCGCGGCGGCGCAGGCCAGGCCAATGCCCGTGCCCCCGCCCGTCACCAGCGCTGTGCGACCTGTCAGCACGCATGCCCCCTTGCGGAATACTTGAAGCCTAAAACATTATCTGGACGCGCCGCAAGCGTTTGCGGCACAGTTCCCTCGGAGGGCAGAACATGCGCATTGCGGTGATCGGCGGCGGACCGGCCGGGCTCTATTTCGCCATCCTGATGAAGGTGTCGCGCCCCGGGTCGTGCATCACCGTCGTCGAACGCAACCAGCCGGACGACACTTTCGGCTTCGGCGTGGTCTTCAGCGACCAGACGCTGGCGGCCTTTGAGGCTGCGGACCCCATCTCCTTCAGCGCCATCACCGATGCCTTCGCCTACTGGGACGACATAGAAATCCAGGCCAAGGGCGCCACCACCCGCATCCCCGGCAACGGCTTCTGCGGTTGTTCGCGGCGCACTTTGCTGATGATTCTGCAGGCGCGCGCGCGGTCGCTCGGTATCGAACTGGTCTTCCGCACCGATGCCTCGCCCGCCGACTTTCCCGAAGCAGATCTCATCATCGGCGCCGATGGCATCAACAGCGCCATCCGCCGCGCGCATGAGGACCATTTTCGGCCGCACACCGACCTGCGGCCGAATCGCTTCACCTGGATGGGCAGCACCAGGCCCTTCGATGCCTTCACCTTCTTCTTCAAGGAAACCCCGGTCGGCATCTTCATCGCCCATTGCTACCAGTACGAAGCCAACGCCAGCACCTGGGTGCTGGAGACCGACCCCGAAACCTTTGCCCGCGCCGGGCTGGACGCGATGGATGAGGCTGAGAGCGCCCGCTACCTGGAAGGCGTCTTTGCCGACGAACTCCAGGGCCACGGCCTGGTCACCAACCGCAGCCTCTGGCGCCAGTTCCCGATGATCCGCTGCGAACGCTGGGTGAAGGACAACATCGTCCTGCTCGGCGACGCCAAGGCGACGGCGCATTTTTCCATCGGCAGCGGCACCAAGCTCGCGATGGAGGACGCCATCGCCCTGCATGCCGCCATCATGACCGGCGGCGACATCAAGACCGCGCTCGCGCGCTTCGAAAACGGCCGGCGCGAGGATGTGGAAAAGACCCAGCACGCGGCCGATGTCTCGCTGGTCTGGTTCGAACAGGTGAAGCGCTTCTGGCACATGGATGCGACGCGCTTTGCTTTCGGCGTGATGACGCGCAGCAAGTCGATCACCTGGGACAACCTGTCGCTGCGCGCGCCCGGCTTCGTGCAGGCGACGCAGGCGGCCTTCGGCCCCGGCGGGCGCGTGCCGATGTTCCAACCTTTTTCCTTGCGCGGCATGACCGTGCCGAACCGCGTCGTCGTCTCGCCCATGTGCCAGTACAGCGCGACCGACGGCATGCCGGGCGACTGGCACCTGATGCATTACGGCGCCCGCGCCGTGGGCGGCGCCGGGCTTTTGTTTACCGAGATGACCTGCCCCAGCCCCGATGCCCGTATCACCCCCGGCTGCACCGGCCTGTGGAACGACGCACAGCAGGCTGCCTGGACGCGGATCGTCGCTTTCTGCCACGCCAACGCCCCCGCGAAGATTGCGCTGCAACTTGGCCACGCCGGGCGCAAGGCGGGCACGCGGCTGATGTGGGAGGGCATGGACCAGCCGCTGGCGAGCGGCGCCTGGCCCGCGATCTCGGCGTCCGCCATTCCCTACACGCCGGAGAACCAGGTGCCGCGCGCCATGACCCGCGCCGACATGGACCAGGTGACGGCGGCATTCGTCGCCGCCACGCAGCGCGGCGCCGCCTGTGGGTTCGACATGCTCGAATTGCACTGTGCCCACGGCTATCTGCTCGCGTCCTTCCTCTCGCCGCTGACCAACACGCGTCACGACGCCTACGGCGGCAGCATCGACAACCGATTGCGCTATCCGCTGGAGGTGTTCATCGCCATGCGCGCCGCCTGGCCATCCGATCGCCCGATGTCCGTGCGCATCAGCGCGACCGACTGGGCGGAAGGCGGCATCACCGATGCCGATACGCTGGCCATCGCCCGCGCCTTCGCCGCCGCGGGGGTGGACCTGGTCGATGTCTCGACCGGCCAGACGGTGGCGGACGCCGAACCGCGCTACGGCCGCATGTTCCAGATCCCGTGGTCCGATATGATCCGCAATGAGGCCGGGGTCGCCACCATGTGCGTGGGTTCCATCACCTCGGCCGATCAGGTGAACACCATCCTGGCCGCGGGGCGGGCCGATCTGGTGGCGCTGGCGCGGCCGCATCTGGTGGACCCGGCCTTCACCCTGCATGCCGCGGCGCAATACGGCGAAAAATCGGTGCGCGTGCCCCCGCCCTACGAATACGGCCGCCTGGCGCTGCTGCGCACGGCGGCGCGCGAACAGGAAGACCTGCGCGAATTGCGTCGCAAGGCGCGGCCCAAGCCCAGCGTCCCCAGCTTCGCCAAGGCCGCGGAATGAGCGTGCTGATCGCCGGCGGCGGCATCGGCGGCTTGACGCTCGCGCTGTCGCTACACGAACGCGGCATGTCCTGCACGGTGTTCGAAGCAGCGCAGGAAGTGCGCTCGCTCGGTGTCGGCATCAACACCCTGCCGCATGCGATCCGCGAATTGGTAGCGCTGGGGCTCCTGCCGGCGCTGGATGCCTGCGCGATACGCACGCGGGAATTGCGCTACCTCAACCGCTTCGGCCAGCCGATCTGGACCGAGGCGCGCGGGATGCACGCCGGGCACGACGTGCCGCAGTTCAGCATCCATCGCGGCCATTTGCACCGGCTGTTGTGGGAGGCCGTGCGCGAACGCCTGGGCGATGCGGCGCTGGTCACCGGCGCGCGGCTGACCGCTTTCTCGCAGACCGACGCCGCGGTCACCGCGCATTTCGCCGACGGGCGCAGCGCTGCCGGCAGCGCGCTGATCGGGGCTGATGGCATCCATTCCGTCATCCGCCGCAGCCTGCACCCGGACGACGGCGGCTTGCGCTGGAACGGCATCCAGATGTGGCGCGGTGCGACCGACTGGCCGGTGTATGAGGGCGGCGACACCATGGCCATCGCCGGCGACATGGCCGAAAAACTGGTGCTCTACCCGATCGCCGCCGGGCGGACGCCGCAGACGCGCCTGACCAACTGGGTGGTCTGCGTGCGCCAGGGCGACGGCAGCCAGCCGCCGCCGCGGCGCGAGGACTGGTCCCGCCCCGGTACGCTGGACGACCTGCTGCCGCATGTTCGGCGCTTCCGCCTGCCTTTCCTCGACGTGGAAGCGCTGGTGCGCGCGACCGAGGAATTCTTCGAATACCCGATGTGCGACCGCGACCCGCTGCCCTGGTGGACGCAGGGGCGCGTGACGCTGCTGGGCGATGCGGCGCACCCGATGTATCCGGTGGGCTCCAACGGTGCCTCCCAGGCGATCCTGGATGCGCGCT
>JBBQHE010000094.1:0-15887 GCA_038323655.1 Acetobacterales bacterium
CGGCAGCAGCACCAGCGCCTGGCGGTTGTGGCGCAGGGCTTCGGCGATGGCGTCCAGATAGACCTCGGTCTTGCCGGAACCGGTCACGCCCGACAGCAGCGTCACCGAGAAGGCCCGGGCGCGCACCGCGTCTTCCAGGGCGCGGGCAGCATCGGCCTGTTCGGCGCCCAGGCGTGGCCCAGGGTGGTCCGGGTCGGGTCGGGCGAAGCGCGTGGTGGCCGGCAGCAGCACCGGGGCCAGCAGCCCGGCATTGGCCATGCCGCGCAGGATGGCGGGGCTGACCGCGGCTTCCGCCGCCAGCACGCCGCCGGCACGCGGAACCCCGTCGGCCAGCACCGCCATCACGCGGGCGCGTTCGGGGGTGATGCGGGCGGGGGCCACGGCCGCCACCCAGCCCGCCGTGGGCTGGCCCGGTTCCAGCGCCGCGGGCGCGCTCATCGCCATGCGCAGCACTGCGCCGGGGGCGGACAGGGTGTAGCCCGCGACCCAGTCAACCAGGCGCCGCAGGCTTCCGGGCATGGCCGGGCAGTCGAACACGCGCCGCAATGGCTTCAGCCGGTTGGCCGGCAGGGTGGGATCGGCCGGGCCATCCCAGACCACGCCTGCGACCTCTCGCCCGCTCAAAGGTACTTCGACGAAGGTGCCGGGCGGCGGCACCGCCAGCCCCTCCGGCACGCGATAGTCATAGGCCCCCGAAAGCGGCAGCGGCAGCAGCACGCGCACCCGCCGGGGGCTGTCATCGCCGAGCGGCAGCCCAGGTGTCATGCCGGCAGGGGTTCGCGGTACCCGCCCCATCCGCTATGCGGCGCCTGACAACCGGAGACAGACTGTGAAATTCTTCGTGGACACCGCCGACATCGCCGACATCACCGCGCTGAACGAAGCGGGCATGGTCGATGGCGTCACCACCAACCCCTCCATCATCGCCAAGTCCGGCCGCAAGATGACGGAGGTCATCGCCGAGATCTGCGCCATCGTGGACGGCCCGGTCAGCGCCGAGGTCACCGCGACCGACCTCGCCGGCATGCTGGCCGAGGGCCGGTACCTGCGCGACATCGCCCGGAACGTCTGCATCAAGGTGCCGCTGACCGAAGCGGGCTTACGCGCCTGCAAGACCCTGTCGGGCGAAGGCACGCCGGTGAATGTCACGCTGTGCTTTTCCCCCGGCCAGGCGCTGCTGGCGGCCAAGGCGGGGGCGACCTTCATCTCGCCCTTCGTCGGCCGGCTGGACGACATCGCGCAGGACGGGATGGGCCTGATCGCGGACATCCTGACCATTTACCGCAACTACCCCGCCTTGCGAACCGAGGTGCTGGTCGCCTCCATCCGCCATCCGATCCATCTCATCCAGGCGGCGAAACTCGGCGCCCATGTCTCGACCCTGCCGCCCGCGGTGATCCGGCAGATGTACAAGCACCCGTTGACCGACCGTGGGCTGGAAGCCTTCCTCGCTGATTGGACAAAGACCGGTCAATCCATCCTGTGACCCGGGCGCCCGCCATCTGGTTGCTGGTGGCGATGACGGGGTTGGGGCCGTTCAGCATGCAGGTGCTGGTGCCCTCACTCCCTGGCATGGCGGCGCAGTTCGGGGCGAGCAATGCGGCGGTGCAGTCGACGCTGACGCTGTATTTGGCGGGCGTCGCTTCGGGTCAGTTGTTTTACGGGCCCTTGTCTGATCAATTCGGCCGTCGCCCGCTGCTGCTGGGCGGGCTGGTGCTGTACATGCTGGGCACGCTGGCTTGCGTGGTGGCACCCTCGATCGGCTGGCTCGCGGCCGGGAGAGTGGTGCAGGCCATGGGCGCCTGCGCCGGACTGGTGCTTGGGCGGGCCATCGTACGCGACGCTTATCCTCGCGATCAGGCGGCCAGCATGCTGGGTTATGTGCTGATGGCCATGAGCGTGGCGCCGATGGTGGCACCCTTGCTCGGTGCCTGGCTCGATGCCGCCTTCGGCTGGCGCGCGGCCATGCTGGTCTGCCTCGGCTTTGGCGGGCTGGTACTTGCCGCGACCCTGTTCCGCCTGCCCGAGACCCTGGGCAGCCCCGTGGCGATGCGTGGCGTCGCCGGCGTGCTGCGCGCCTACGGCGGGTTGCTGCTGCTGCCGCAGTTCCGGGCGCTGGCGGCGATCAACATGTGCACCGCCGGCGTGTTCTTCGGATTTATGGGCGGGGCGCCCTTCGTGGTCGTGCAGGGCATGGGTCGCAGCCCGCACGACTACGCCATGGCCTTTCTGATGGTGTCCGTGATGTTCATGGCGGGGTCGTTCTCGGCCGGGCGGCTGTCGGCACGGCTGGGCGCGATGCGGATGATCGGCATCGCCCTGGTCATCACGACCGGCGGGGCGCTGGCGGGCTTGGTCTTCGTGCTGGCGATGCCGCTGGCCTTGTGGAGCGTCTTCGTCCCCATGGCCATCGTTGGCTTCGGCAACGGCATGGGCCAGCCGAACGCCATCGCCGCCGCGGTCAGCGTTCGACCAGGCTATGCCGGTACGGCCAGCGGACTGCTCGGCGCCATGCAGATGGGATTTGGCGCCGCGATGACCCTGCTGGTGGGGTTGCTCGAAGGTGGGGCTGGCATCGCCACCATGGCCGTGATGGCTGGCTGCGGCCTGGGCGCCCAGCTTGCCCTGCGAGGTGCCCGGGGTGCGCCAGATGGCAGTAATTTGTGATTTGACGCCAAATGGCTTTATCCTCTAGTCTTTTCCAATGTCGCTCGCTCTCTCCCCCTTTCCTGCCAGCAACGAACTGACCCCGGACGAGGCTGCGGCCATGCTGCGCGCAGTGCTGGCCTTGTTCGACCGCTGGGGGTTGTCCGTGGCCGAGGCGCGGCGGTTGCTTGGCGAACCCTCGCTGCGGACCTTCCAGCGCTGGAAAGGCGGGGCGGTTGCGGCCATCCCGCATGACACGGCGTTCCGCCTCGGTACCCTGCTCGGCATTCACAAAGCGCTCCGGTACATGTTTCCCGACCCGGCGCGCGGCTATGCCTGGGTGCGCGCGGCCAACACGGCCTTCGGGGGCGCATCGGCGCTCGATCGCATGTTGCAGGGTGCCCCCACGGATCTGGCTGCCGTCCGCGCCTATCTGGATGCGGAGCGCGCCGGTTGGTGATGCGGCCGTTCCAGTGGCCGACCTCGCACCGCATCATCCGCACGATCTACCCGCCGATCGATTTGTTTGAGGACATCGCCGATCCTGCCGACTGGGAGTTGCTGGTGGCAGCCGAGGCCAAGACAAACCCACGCATCCGCGACACGGTCGGCAACCTGGCGCTGGTACCCGCTGCCCGTCGCATTTCCGGCCCTGGTGCGTCGCTGGTGATGGGCGCCTTCACCCATGCCTCGCGCGACCGGCCAGGGCGCTTTTCCGACGGCAGCTTTGGCGTCTGGTATGCCGGGGACCGGTTTGCCGTAGCGCTGGCCGAAACGGCCCACCATTTCTGCCGCTTCATGCGCGCCACCAACCAACCGCCTGGTAGCGCCGATTTCCGCGAGTTGACCGCGCCACTGCACGGCCGCGTCGCTGACACGCGGGACCCTGCGCACCTTCACCCGGACGACTGGTCCGCCGCTCAGGCTTTCGGCCGCAGCCTGCGCGACGCTGGGGCCGATGGGGTGATCGCGCCCAGTGTGCGCCACCCGGCCGGCATGGCCGCCGCCCTGTTCTGGCCGGACTGTATCGGCCCACCCGTCATCCAGGCCCGGCAACTGCGCTATGGCTGGGACGGGACGCAAATGCATCGGTATCTGGTGCATGGCACGCGCGCGTGGGTGGCCTGGGCGGGGTAGGTCCGGACAGGTGTCGGCAAGCAGGGACCGCGCAGAGGGCGTCCTAATACGCCCGGTTTACGACAGCACCACCAGCCCGTCCGCCGCCATCACCCCCTCCGGCATGGCGAACAGCGGGTTGATCTCCGCCTCCACCAGCCGGCTACCCACGGCCTGGCCCATGGCGGCAAAAGCCAGGATCGCGTCTTCCAAGGCTGCGATGTCGCAGGGCGGGGCGCCGCGCCAGCCGCGCAGCAACGGGGCCGCACGCAGTTCACCGATCATCGACCGGGCATCGGCGCGCGACAGCGGCAGCAGTCGGATCGCCGTATCGCCGAAAACCTCGGCTGCCACCCCGCCCATGCCCAGCAGCACCCCGGTGCCCAGGTGCGGATCGCGCGTCAGCCCCAGGATCAACTCCACCCCGCCGCGCAGACGTCGCTGGACCAGCAGGCCCTCGGCCGCGATGCCGGTGCGGGCCTGCACCGTCGCCAGCATCTCGGTGGCGACAGCGGCGACCTGCTCTGGGTGCAGGCCGATCCGGACGCCGCCCACGTCGCTCTTGTGGGCGATCGCGCGGGAAAGGACCTTCAGCACCACCTCGCCGCCGATGCGGCGGGCAGCAGCCTCGGCCTCGGCCGGAGAGGCCGCGGTCGCTTCCTCCACCACCGGCAGGCCGAAGCGCGCAAACAGTGCCTTGCTCTCGGCCTCGTTGAGCGAACCGGCGGGCAATTCGGCCAGCGTTTCCGTCGGCACGCTGGCCGCCGCATCGCCGGCGGCCGGCAGCGGAAGGGCGAGCGCGGCGAGGACCGCGGCCATGGCTTCCGGGGCACTCAGGGCAATCACGCCACTTCGGTTCAGCAAGGCCAGGATTTCGGGGGCGTGCGGGCTGAGATAGGCAAGCAGCGGCTTTTCGCTTTGCTCTTGGCCCGCTGCGATGGCCCCGGCCGCAATATCGGGCTGCGCGAGCGCCGAACTGCCAACGACCACGGCCAGCGCATCGTAATCCGGGCTGTCGAGCAACGCGCCGATGGCGCCCAGGAAAATGTCCGGCCGCACGCCCGCGAGCGTCACATCGACCGGGTTCCCAATCGCCTCGCCCGCGCCAAGCAGCGCTTCCAGCCGCGCCGTGGTGGCGGCATCCGGCGGCGGCACCTCGAAGCCCGCCAGCCCGAATTCATCGGCCAGCAAGGCCCCAGCGCCGCCGGTGGATGTCAGGATAGCAACGCGCCGCCCTCGCGCCCGGCGCGGCAGCGCGAGAGCGGCGGGGATATCCAGCAGGTCGGCGAAACTCCGGGCACGGATCACGCCCAATTGGCGGAACAGCGCATCATACATCCGGTCCGACCCCGCCAGCGCCCCGGTGTGGGACACCGCGGCCCGCGCGCCGGAGGCCGAACGCCCGACCTTGAACGCGACGATTGGCTTGCCGGCTGCCGCAGCCCGCAGTGCTGCCCGCCGAAACGCGTCCGGCCGCCGTAAACCCTCCAGATACAGCGCGATCACCGCGGTCGCCGGGTCATCGACCAGGTGGTCCAGGATGTCACTGATCTCGATGTCCGCCTCATTGCCGGTCGAGACCAGCTTGGCGAAGCCGATGCCCCGAGCCGCACCGCGCGACAGCAGCGCCCCCAGGATGCCGCCGCTCTGCGACACCAGTGAAACGGACCCCGCCGGCAGGTCGGCTGCCTCCAGTGCGCCGGTTGCCGACAGCACGATGCGGTCGGTCAGGTTGACAAGGCCGATGGTGTTCGGACCAAGCAGCCGCATCGGTCCTGCCGCGTCGCGCAGGGCCTGCTGGCGCCGCGCGCCCTCTGCCCCCGCCTCGCCAAAGCCGCTGGCCAGCACGATGACGGCCCCCGTGCCGATGGCGGCCAGAGCCCGAACCGCCTCGATCGCGCGGTCGGGGCCGAGCAGCACGATGGCCGCATCCGGCGCGTGCGGCAGAGCGGCGGCGTCGGGGTAGCAGGCGAGGCCGGCGACCTCGGTCAGCCGCGGATTGACCGGCCAGATCGGCCCGGAAAACCCATGGCGTTGCAGGTAGCCGACCGGCCGCCCGGTCATTTTCGCGGGGTCGCCCGAAGCACCGACGATGGCCACGCTGCGTGGGTTCAGCAGGCGTGCGACAGCGTTCATGCGCGGCTGGATTTGGCGAGGAAGGCGGCGACCGAGACACGGTGTTCCTCGGTCGTGTAGCAGATCGCCTGGCTCTGGCTGCCGATCGCCATGACCTGTTCGAAGCTGGATTCCAGGCTGCCATCAATGGTCGCCTTGGCCAGCGCCAGCGCCGCGGCCGAGCCGGTGGTCATCTGCCGCGCCCAGTCCAGCGCGTCGGGCATCAGCGCCTCGGCTGTGGTCTGGCGTTCGATCATGCCGATGCGCAGCGCTTCCTCAGCGCCCACGCGGCGGCCGGAGAAGACGAGGTCCTTGGTCCGCGCGATGCCGATGCGGCGCGGCAGGAAATACATTCCCCCGCCATCCGGGATCAGCCCGCGCTGCAGGAAACTCATGGTGAAATGGGCGGTGTCGGCGGCGATGATCAGGTCGCAGGCCAGCGCCATGTCGCAGCCGAGGCCGGCAGCCGCACCGTTCACGGCGGCGATGGTGGGCTTGCCCATGGCATGCAGTAGCGAGACGGCGCGATGCGTGCGCTGCTGCCGCTTCCAGCCGTTCATCGCGACCTGGTCGGCCGGTGCCTCCAGTCGCGCGCGCATGCCGCGCACATCCCCCCCGGCGCAGAAGGCAGAGCCGGCACCGGTGATGACCAGGGCGCGGATCGCGTCATCGGCGGCGACCTGTTCCAGCGCCGCGATCATCGCCCCGCGCATGGCGTCGTCGATGGCGTTGCGCACATCGGGGCGGTTGAGGGTGAGGACGGCGATGCCGCCGTGCCGGTCGAGAAGAATGGCGGTCATGGGTGCCCTGTTCACTCGGCGCGCAGGTTCGCGCGGCGCACGACGGCCGCCCAGCGGATGCGGTCGGCGGCCATCAACTCGGCCAGGGCCTGGGGCGAGGGGCTGGTTTCCACCTCCACGCCGCTTTCGGTCAGGCGGCGCAGCACCTCTGGCTCGGCCAGGGTCGCGTTCAGTGCTGCATGCAGGATGGTGATGCGATCGGGCGGCGTGCCGCCGGTCGCCAGCAGCGCGTACCAGGTGGCCGAATCGACGCCCGGAAAACCCTGTTCGGCGGAACTCGGCAGGTCGGGCAGGGTGGCGCTGCGGCGCTGCCCGGCGATGCCGATGGCGCGCAAGGTGCCGGCGGCGATATGCGGCTGCAGCGGGGCTGCGGCATTGGTCAGTATGTCGAGCCGCCCGCCCAGAATGTCGTTCAGCGCAGGCCCGGTGCCGCGGTAGTGGATGGGTTCAAGCTGCACCCCCAGTTCCACCCCGATCATCGCCCCCAGCGCGTGCCCGTTGGTGCCGACGCCGGGGGTGCCATAGGTCAGCGGTGGGTTCGCGCGGCCCGCCACCGCCTGCAATTCAGCCAGCGTGCCAACGCCCAGCCGAGGGGCTACGGTGATGACATTGGGCGAGGCACCGATGAAGCCGATCGGCGCGAAGCCGGTCACGATGTCATAGGGCAGGCGCGGCTGCACCAGGCTGGAGATGATGAAGGACCCGCTGCCCGCCAGCAGGAAGGTATGGCCGTCAGCCGGCGCCTTGGCGACAATGTCATTGCCCAGGAGTCCACCCGCCCCGCCGCGGTTTTCCACCACCACCGGCTGACCCAGCCGGGCCGCCATGCCATCGGCCACAAGCCGGCCCACCACGTCGTTGCTGCCGCCGGCGGTGAAGGGGATGACCAGTCGCATCGGTCGGGACGGGAAGGTGCCCTGGGCCCGCGCAAGGCCCGGCAGCGCGAGCAATGGGGCCCGGCATACAAGATCGCGACGGTGCATGGACGGCATCCCAGAATGTTCCACCCTCACTGTGGCAAGCGACGGCCGTGCGCCAGTGCGAAATGCTTGTCCCAGCCCAAGCGCTGGTTATGCTGGTTTCGATGACTGTCCCCTTGCCGCCCCTCGCCGCCCTGCGTTGCTTCGCGCTGGTCGCGGAAACCGGCAGCCTGACTGCTGCTGCGGCCCGGCTCAACGTCACCCAGCCGGCCGTCAGCCGCCGGTTGCGCGAACTGGAGGAGGTCTTGGGCGTCATGCTGGTTCGCCGCGGTGCCAACGCGCTGGCGTTGACCGAAAGCGGCGCGCATTACGCCGCCGCTCTGTCCGAGGCTTTTGCGAGAATAGAAGCCGCGACCGCCGCCCTCGGCGCCCGGCGCGCGGCCCCCCTGCGGGTCCGGGCGTACAACACCTTTGCGCTGCGCTGGCTGATCCCTCGCCTGTCGCGGTTTCGTGCCCGGTACCCGGGGCTGGAGGTCGAGGTCGTGGCATTGACCTCGCGCGATGTCGATTTTGCGCGCGAATCGGTGGATGCGGTGATCCTGTCTGCGCCGAGCGCCGCGGCCCCGTCGCGCGGCGCATGGCGGCTGCACGCGCTCGTGGTGGCGCCCTTTGCCAGCCCGGCCGCGGCAAGGCGGGTCAATCGTACGATCGACCCCCTGGGGGGGCTGTCGTTGCTCGGCAGCCGCATTCGCCCGGCCGACTGGTCGATCTGGTTCGCGGCCCAGGGCCATGCTCAGCCGCCACTGGCGCCGCTGCTGTTCGAAAACACGTCGCTGGCCATCCAGGCAGCGCTCGGCGGCTTAGGTGCCGTCATTTGCGGGCCGCCGATGGTGGACGATGAGGTGCGTCGGCGCCGGCTGATCCGCCTGGTGCCGGGCGTGGCGCAGATCGGGCAGCACTACTGGCTGCTGTTGCCGCCCGGCGTGCCGCGGCCGGAAGTGGCGGCGTTTCGCGACTGGCTTACGGAGGAATCGGCAGCCGCTGCCGCCTGACCGCTTGCCCAGCCTGCCCCAGGGGCCGAACCTACCATCAAAATCAGGAGGACACCCACCATGCCCTGGACCCGGCGCGCCACCCTCGCGGCGCTTGCCGCCCCAAGCCTCGCCCGCGCGCAGGCCCCGTGGCCGAACGGCCCCATCCGCATTGTCGTCCCCTTTGCTCCCGGTGGGTCGACCGATGCCGTGGCCCGCCTGGCCGCGGGCGGGCTGCAGCAGCGCCTCGGCGTTCCGATCGTGGTCGAAAATCGCACCGGCGCCACCGGGTCGATCGGCACCGATGCGGTCGCCAAGGCGCGGCCGGATGGCCAGAGCTGGCTGCTGACCTTCGACAGCCATGCGACCCTGCCAGCGCTGTTGCCCAACTTGCCATTCAACCTGACGCGCGACCTCGACCCGGTGATGCTGATCGGCGGCGCCCCTTATGTGATCGCCACGCAGACCGCCAAGCCCTACCGCAGCATGCAGGACGTGCTGGCCGCCGCCCGGGCGCGGCCGGATGCGGTCAGCTACGGCTCGACCGGCAATGGCACCAACGGTCACCTGGCCATGATCCTGATGACCGGCCGTGCGGGCGTGAAAATGACGCACCTGCCGTATCGCGGCGGCGGGCTGGCGGTAAACGACGCGGTCGCCGGGCACATCGACTGCATGATCGGCAGTGCCGCGCTGATCGCGCCACATGTCGCCGGCGGCACCCTGCGGCCGTTGCTGCAACTGGCCCCGACCCGCCTGAGCGGCCTTGCCGACACGTCGACCGTCGTCGAAGCCGGCCTGCCGCCGCTGGAGGCCGTGGCCTGGTGGGGCGTCTTTGCGCCCACCGGCACGCCTGCCCCGGTCGTTGCAAGGTTCCACGCGGCGCTGCTCGAAACCTTCAACGACGAACGCATCCGGGGCGTGATGGAGAATACCCAGCATGCCAGCCTGGTACTCGGCACGCCGGAGGGGCTGCGCGTCTTCCTCGACGCACAGATCGCGACCTGGGGTCAGGTCGTGCGCGACAACAGGATCCAGGCGGACTGATGACCCAGGCTATCAACACCATCGGCTTCATCGGGATCGGCAACATGGGCTGGCCCATGGCCGCCCGGCTGGTCGGCGCGGGGTTTGCCGTCGCCGTGAACGACGCCGCGCCAGGACGCGCGGAAAAGTTTGTCGCCGAGGTCGGTGGCGGCACAGCGGGCCTCGCCGCGGCCGATGCCATCGTCACGATCCTGCCGACCAGCGCGCAAGTCACCGAGGTGATCGCAGGCTTGCGCCCGTCGCTTCGGCCCGGATGCTTGGTCATCGAGATGTCTTCCGGCCAGCCCTCCGTGACCCAGGCCATCGCGGCTGACCTCATGGGCATCGGCGTTGCCATGGTCGATGCCCCCGTTTCGGGCGGCGTGTCGCGCGCCATCACCGGCGAATTGGCGATCATGGCCGGCGGCAGCGATGCCGACCTCAATCGCGTCGACCCTGTGTTGCGCGCCATGGGCACCACGATCACCCGCGTCGGCCCGGTCGGTGCGGGCCAGGCGATGAAGGCGCTGAACAACCTGGTCAGCGCCGCGGGTTATCTGATCGGCATCGAGGCGCTGCTCATGGGCCAGAAATTCGGCCTGGACCCGGCGCTGATGGTGGATGTGCTGAACAGCAGCACCGGCATGACCAATTCATCGCAAAAGAAGTTCCGCCAGTTCGTGCTGTCGCGCGGCTTCGATTCCGGTTTTGGGCTGGACCTGATGGTCAAGGACCTGACCATCGCGCTGCAACTGGGGCGGGAGACGGGCACTCCTGCCCCTTTCGCCGCTTTGTGCCGAGAGATGTGGGCGGCGGCGGCGACCAGCCTTGGCCCTGGCCAGGACCATACGGCCGTCGCGAAGCTTTCCGAGTACATGGCCGGCGCCGAACTCGCCTCGCCGCAGGTCAACCGCCGTGGCTGAGCCGGTCTGGCAGGTTCTTGCCCTGCGCTATGCGCATCACGCCCGCCAGGCGCAGGCAAATTTTCTGATGCCGGTGCCGGACCCGCACGAAGCAATGCCGATGGACTACTTCATCTGGCTGCTCCGTGGGCCGGGCGGGCGCGAAATCGTGGTGGACACGGGCTTTGACGCCCCCACCGCCGAACGGCGTGGCCGGGAAATCCTGCGCCCGGTTGGCGACTGCCTGCGCGCCGTCGGGACCGACCCTGCCGACGTCCGCGATGTCGTCATCACGCACCTGCACTACGACCACGCCGGCAACCTGGACCTGTTTCCGGGCGCGACTTTTCATCTTCAGGACCGCGAAATGGCCTTCGCCACGGGGCGGCATATGTGCGGCACCTGCCTGCGCACGACGTTCGAGGTCGAGGACGTGGTTCGCATGGTCCGCGCCGTCTATGCCGACCGCGTCTGCTTCCATGATGGGCAGGGCGAAGTCGCGCCCGGTGTCACGCTGCACGGGGTCGGCGGGCATTCGGATGGTTTGCAGATGCTGCGCATCGCCACCGCGCGCGGCCCGCTGGTCATCGCCGGCGACGCCAGCCACTACTTCGCCAATATGGAGCGCCAGAATCCGTTTCCGATCATCTTCGACCTTGGGGCCATGGTGCAGGGCTGGCGCCGCGCCCGGGCGCTGGCTGGTGGCGACGAAAGCCTGGTCATTCCGGGCCACGACCCGCTGCTGCGCGAAAGGTTCCCCGCCTTGCCCGGTTCGGGGGGCGAGGTGCTGATGCTGCACGAACCGCCGCTGGGCTGACCTGCTGGCACGGCCATTGCCTGACCGGTTGCCATGACATCGATCACCCCCACCGGCCTGGCTGCACTCGAAGCCCGCATCGCGCGGGACATGGACCTCATGGCCTATCCCGCGGTCCCGTGGGTGCATCCGGTCACCGCACCCGATGGCAGCCGCCCCCTGGACTGCGCGGTGATCGGCGCCGGGCAATACGGCCTGTGCGTCGCAGCCGGGCTGAAGCGCGAACAGGTGGACAACATCGGCCTGTTCGACAGTGCGCTCGCCGGTCAGGAAGGCCCCTGGGTAACCTTTGCCCGCATGGCCATGCTGCGCACGCCGAAGGATCTGACCGGACCGGACCTCGGCCTCCCCGCCTTGTCCTTTCGCGCCTTCTGGGAGGCGCAGTACGGCCCCGAGTCCTGGAATGCGATGCACCGCGTGCCGCGCCGCGCATGGATGGCGTATCTGAACTGGTTCCGCCGCGTCATGGCGCTGCCCGTCCACAATGGTTGGACATTGGTTTCGCTGGAACCCGAAGGCGATCTGCTGCGGCTGGGCTTCAGCGCGCCAGAGGGCGAGCGGAGCCTGCTGGCGCGCACCGTCGTCATGGCGACCGGCACGACGGGCGGTGGCGGCTACACGCTCGACTCCGCCCTGGTGGCAGCCGTGCCGCCGGACCGGCTGCGGCATGCGAACGAAGTCTTCGACCTGTCCGCCCTGGCCGGTGCGCGGGTTGGAATCCAGGGGGCAGGGGCGGCCGCCTTTGATGTCGCGATCGCCGCGCTCGGCGCGGGGGCCGCGAGCGCTACCGTATGCATCCGGCGCCAGGCTCTGCCGCTCGACAATCCTCGGCGCTGGATGGAGACCGCCGGGCACCTGGCCCATTACGTGGACCTGCCCGATGCCATGAAATGGGCGACCATTCGCCACCTGCGCCGCATCGGCCAACCGCCGCCGCAGCCCACCTGGGACGCCGCGGTGGCCGAGCCAGGCTTCGCCTTGGCCCCGGGCTTCCCCTGGGACGACGTGCGTTGGACCGGGTCGGAGATCCGCATCACCAGCCATGGCCAGGCCCGTGGCTTCGACCAGTTGGTGGTGGCGACCGGCTTCCTGTCGGAGTTGGACCGCCGCCCCGAATACGCCGCCCTGGCACCTCGGGTCCTGCGTTGGGCCGACCGCTTTACGCCGCCCCAGGGCGAGCACGACGAACGCCTGGCACGGCAACCCTATCTGGACCGGTTCGGAGCCTTTCTGCCGCGCGACGGGGCCGATTGGGTGACGCGGGTGCTGACCATCACGGGCAACGCCAGCCTGAGCCTGGGGCCGGTCGCGGCATCGATCTCGGCCATGAAATACGTGGCCCCGCGGCTGGTGGAAGGCGTCAAGCGACGCCTTTTCCTCGACCAGCAGGCGGAGGATTGGAATGCCCTGCTGACCCGCGACCACGCGGAACTGCGCCTGCCGGAGTAAGGCGCGACCGCGCGTGGTTTGGTCCTGGGCTGGCGGCTGGCCAGCCTTCACCTTGTCCGAAATCACCGCGGGATATGCCGCCCGCCTCAAGTTCCGCGGCAGGCTTTTCGGACCACGAACGGCGAAACGATCGGCGGGGGTTGACCCGGGCGCCGCTTTCCTGGCTTCGCATTAGGTATGTCCTGCTTCGGCAAACCGTTACGAGTCACCACCTGGGGCGAATATCGACGATCGTCGCGCCGTGGCCGTCCGAGGACCCCTCACTGGCCGTGCCGCCCCGATCCACACCTGACGGTGCGCGTCGCGGTCGATTAGCATGTTCGAACCGTTCCTGTGCGTCGCACGACCCTCTTGGATGACCACATTGTCCCCAAACGTCCTTGGCCCCACGCTGGCAATGCTTCTGCTGCTGATTGCGCCCCCCGCCCGCGCGCAGGCGCCCCCTGCCTGCGCAGCCTCCAGCGATACGCAGCGAACCGCCGATCAGGTGATCGCCGCCGTCGAGCAGGCTGCCTGCCCGCCGGGAAGCCGGCTGCAGGTGGCCATGACCATCGCGGGCCAGGCGGTCGTTCTGCAAATGAGCGGGCTGTGCCAGCCGGACAGCGTGCGCACACGCACCCTGCGACCCACGCCGGAGACGCGCGTGCTCGGTTTCTCCTGCCTGATCGCGGCAGCATGAGCCACAATACCTTCGGCCACCTGTTCCGTGTCACCACCTGGGGTGAAAGCCATGGCCCGGCCATCGGCTGCGTCGTCGATGGCTGCCCACCGGGCCTTGCTTTGTCCGAGACGGACATCCAGCCGTACCTGGACCGGCGTCGGCCAGGGCAGTCGAAATTCGTGACCCAGCGCCAGGAACCCGACCGGGTGCGCATCCTGTCGGGCGTGTTCGAAGGCCTGACCACCGGCACCCCGATCGCGCTGCTGATCGACAATGAGGACCAACGGTCCCGCGACTACGGCGCCATCGCCGAACAGTTCCGCCCGGGGCATGCCGACCTCGCCTATCACCTGAAGTACGGCGTGCGGGATTATCGCGGCGGCGGTCGGTCGTCTGCGCGGGAGACGGCGATGCGCGTGGCCGCGGGCGCCGTGGCGCGTAAGGTGCTGGGCGTGGGGGTGGTGATACGCGGGGCGATGGTGGCACTCGGCGCCGATGCTGTGGACCGCGCCGCCTGGGACTGGACCGAGATGGACCGCAACGCGCTGTTCTGCCCCGACCCAGGTGCCGCGGCGCGGTGGGAAGAAACCCTGCTGGCCATCCGCAAGTCCGGCAGCAGCATCGGCGCGGTGATCGAAGTGCAGGCGACTGGGGTGCCGCCAGGCCTGGGCGCGCCGATCTATGCCAAGCTCGACGCGGACATCGCCGCTGGGCTGATGTCGATTAACGCGGTCAAGGCCGTGGAGATCGGCGAAGGCTTCGCCGCTGCTGCTTTGTCGGGCGAGGACAATGCCGATGAGATGCGCATGGAACGCGATGGCACGGTGCGCTTCCTGTCCAACCGCGCGGGCGGGATTTTGGGGGGCATCAGCACGGGGCAGCCGGTCATTGCGCGGTTTGCGGTGAAGCCCACGAGTTCCATCCTGACCCCGCGCCAGGCGGTGGACCGGCAGGGGAAGGATGTCGATATCCTGACCAAAGGTCGCCACGACCCTTGCGTCGGACTGCGCGCGGTCCCGGTCGGGGAGGCGATGGTGGCGTGCGTGCTGGCTGACCATCTGCTGCGGCACCGGGCGCAAAACCCCGAAGCCCCGGGCACGACCAGATTGCCGCGGAATTAGCGAATGCGGGGTCGCGCCCGTTGCCTGGCGTTCGTGCGCGATCCCACGGTGCCGCATCGAGGGGCTGCGACGATGACATTCCGGCTGGCGCTGATCCTGGCCGTTGCGGTCCTGGCGGGCTGCGGCGACCGCGAGCCGGGCGCGGAGGCGACAGGCCACCGCTGCGTCGAGATTCCGAACGGCCTGGTGGCGTGCACGCCGTTGCCGCCGAGGCCGGCGCCATCACCGCCGTGAATGGCGGCGATGCGGGTGGCATCATCGAAACCCGCGAGGCTTGCTCCTATCTGTTCGGCAAAGCTCTCGGCAAAGGAATCGCCCCATGATCGACGTTCGCCCCTTCGCCAGCCTCGGCGGTGCCAACCACGGCTGGCTGAATGCCAAGCACCATTTCTCCTTCGCCAACTACCACGACCCCAAGCGGATCAACTGGGGCCGCTTGCGCGTCTGGAACGATGACGAGATCGCGCCCGGCACGGGCTTCGACCCGCACCCTCACCGAGACATGGAGATCATCACCTTCGTCCGCGAAGGCGCGATCACGCACAAGGACAGCATGGGCAACGTCGGCCGCACCGGTGCGGGCGATGTGCAGATCATGTCGGCCGGCCGCGGCGTGACCCATTCGGAGTACAACCTGGAGCCCGGAACCACCCGGATCTTCCAGATATGGATCATGCCGGACGTGCGCGGCGCCGATCCGCGCTGGGGTGCCAAGGAATTCCCCAAGGCCACAGGCGACGGGTCCATCACCGTCCTTGCCTCCGGCCGCCCGGCTGATGCCGGCGGCGAGGCGTTGCCGATCAACGCCGACGCGGCAGTGATGGCGACGACGCTGACCCGTGGCCAGTCGGCGACCTTGGCGCTGGCCCCTGGCCGGGCCGCCTATCTCGTGCCCGCCCGCGGCTCCATCACGGTCAATGGCGTCGCCGTGAGCAGCCGTGACGGGGCTGCGATCCGCGACGTGGCGGAAGCGGTGATCACCGCGACCGAGGACGCCGAGGTCGTGGTGGTCGAAGTCGCGGTGGAATAGTCAGGGCCGCGCGATCGCCTCGCTGATCTGCTCAGCGATCCAGGGGAAGAAGGGGTTGGAGGATGCGCGCATCAACGTATCCAACCCCACCAGCAGCGCCCCGCGTTCGCCGCGCGCGGCGATGGTGCCCAGGCGGATGCCAAAGTCGTCGGCCGGATCGGGCTCGGCGCCATAGAGGCCATCCTGCGGCGGGAACGGCATGGCGACATGCGACAGCGAGTACATGTCGCGCGGATAGGCCAGGCCGAGTGGA
>JBBQHE010000095.1:0-15833 GCA_038323655.1 Acetobacterales bacterium
CTCGAGCCTGGCGCGGAGGAGCTCGACCTCCATGCTGAGTTCACCGACGCGCTGCATGGCGGCGCCGAGCTGGCCGTCGGCGGGGTCGGCCTCGCGCTCCTTGTGAGCCCCGTCGAGCGCGGCCTCGGCCTTCTGGCGCCACTGCTCCAGCTTGAACATCGGCAGACCGAGCTCGCGGGAGAGCAGTTCGGCGCTCTCGCCGCGCAGCAGGCGCAGCACCACCTCGCGCTTGCGCGCAACGCTCCACCGCTGGCCGGGCGCCAGCGGGCCGGGCGTCGGCGCGCCTGCGCCCGACGGGGCCGCGCGGCCCGTGGACAGCGTGGTCGGGCTGCGCCCGCCCTCGCTGACCACCGGCCCATCAACAGCATCAGGACGATCGATCTCGTTCATGCTCGGCTTCATCATTCCGGTTTCCTTAGACAAATGGGTGTCCAGGGAAACCGGGTGCAGCTCAGTTCTGAAACTCGAAGCGGGTGTCGCAACGCTGCGCCTGTGCCGGAGCAATCGCGCTAGCAGCCACGAGAGGAAGGGCGAGAAGGAGACGGCGCAGCATCTGACAATCCTCAACTTCTGCTTATCTTTGCAAATTCCACGCAAAAAACAGCGTGGGCGCACGCCGAGATTTGCGCTTGCTGTAACAGCAGGGGCGCGTGACGCCCCAGGCCGCCTGCGCCACACCCCGCCCCCTGAGAGGAGGCATGCGTGGCAAGCACCCCGCGTTCTGCGGGCCGCGGCGGATGCCGCGGTTCGATGTCGCAGGTCTTGGTTTGCGGAGCGTTCACAGGGTCCGTGCTGCGGTGGCCGCGCCCAACCACCCGCTCTTCGAAGGACGCGACCATGCCGGATTCGCCGATCGGCCCGATGCAGCCCCAAGGCACCGCGCGCCTGACGGCCCAGGACGCAGCGCGCCTGACCGCCCATGGCGCAGCGCGCCTGACCGCCTATGACCTGGGGCATCCGCTGCCCTCCCTTCGCCCGGCCTCGCCACGCCGCGACTGGATGGAGGCCAGTCCGCAGCGCTTCGCCAACCGCTGCCTGCCGCTGACCATGGCCAATGGCCATGGTTGGGAGATCGCCGGCGGCCTCGGCTTCGACGCCTGGTGGACCGGCGGCGACCAACCGAGCGATGTAATGATCCGCTGCCATGACCCGCAAGCCACCGGCCGTCCTCTGCCGCTCGCGCATTTTGGCGTGGGCGTGCTGACCTTCCCCATCGACGTGCTGTTCCGCACCGACCCCGGGGTGGCGCTCTGGGTTTCCGGTCCGCCCAATGCGGTGCGCGACGGCATCGTGCCGCTGTCAGGGCTGGTCGAAACGGACTGGTCGCCGATGACCTTCACCATGAACTGGCGTTTCACCCGGCCGCATGCCGTGGTCACGTTCAGGCCAGGCGAGGCGATCTGCTGGATGATGCCGCTGGACCGGCATCGCCTGGCGGCGACCATGCCGGACATTCGGCCGCTGGACGACAACCCGGACCTGGCCACGGCGCATCATGCCTGGCGCGCCGGGCGGGACGCCTTCAATGCCGCGCTGAAACAGCCTGGCAGTGCCGCGGCAGCGGCCGGCTGGCAGCGCGATTATCACCGCGGTCGCTGCCCGGCGACGGGTGCCGCCGCCCAAGGTCACCTGACCCGCGCGGCCGCACGCCCCTTCAGGCCGGCAGCGTGCCCAGGGCCTGAAGCCCCCCCCCTGCCCGATTGACCAGCACGACGTCTCCGCCGTGCGCGCGGAAGATGTTGCGAGCGATCGGCAGGCCAAGCCCAACGCCACCGGTTTCGCGGTTGCGACTGGTTTCCAGCCGGCGAAACGGTTGGAACACTGCTTCGAGCTGGTCCTCAGGGATGCCCGGCCCCTCGTCTTCGACCGCGAGGCGTACCTGGCCACGGTCCGGCGGTGACAGCACGATCTTCGCCGACCCGCCATAGGCCATGGCATTGCCGACAAGGTTCGCCAGCACACGCTTGAGCGCGACCGGTCGGGCCCGCACAGTCAGACGCTCCGGCCCGTCATAGCCCAAGAGGTCGGCCAACTCCGGCCGGGCGTCGGCGGCCTCGTCCACCACGGTTCGCGCCAGGGCGGCCAGGTCGAGCGCCGTGGTCGGCTCGGTCGCCGCGTCGTCCCGCGCAAAGGCCAGGGTGGCGGTGATCATCGCCTCCATCTCGTCCAGGTCGGCGAGCATCTTTCTGCGCTGTTCATCATCATCCATGAACTCCGCGCGCAGCTTCAGGCGCGTGATCGGCGTGCGCAGGTCATGGCCGATCGCGGCAAGCAACTGGGTGCGGTCGCCAACGAAGCGGCGGATGCGGGCCGCCATTGTGTTGAAGGCCCGGGCCGCTTGCGCCACCTCCAGCGGCCCGTTTTCCGGCAAGGGCACGGCATTGACGTCGCGGCCGAGGCGCTCGGCGGCACTGGCCAGGTCCCGCACTGGGCGTGTGAGCCGCCGCGTGGCCCAGAGCGCCATGAGCACCGCGGCCCCGGTCATGACGACAAAGGCGGCGAGGAAGGTTTCCGAATGCCAGGGCCGCGGGGGAGCCAGGTGCACTCGCATGTTGAGCCATTCCCCCTCCGGCAGGCGGAAGGCGATCAGGATGCCCCCGCCATCCGGCGCCTCGGCCATCAGCACGTCGCGCGGGCGGAAACGCGGCGGCGCGCTCAGCAGTACCTCCAACCGGAACAGGCGGATGGCGGGCGGCGGCGGCGCTATCATGCCCGGCCGCACGATCGGCCGCGGGTCTAGATCGGCATGCAACCCCTGCGGCAGGTCGATCTCGGCGAGGATCATCTCGCGCCGGTCCGGCGGCGTCAGCAGCACCGCCCGCCAGAGGCCGAAAATGCGGGAGGACACTTCCCGCGCCTGCGCCAAGCGCTGCAGATCGACGCGGTCCAGCGCATGGATCGTCAGCCCCGCCGTCTGCACCAGCATCAGCCCCAGGACCAGCGCGAGCGCGGTCCGCCCAGCCAGGCTGCGCGGCAGCAGGCGGCGGATCACGCGGCGCGATCAACCGTTGCAGCGAGCACGTAGCCGCCGCCGCGCACCGTCTTGATCAGCGTGGGATTGCGGCCGTCATCCTCCAGCTTTCGCCGCAAACGAGAGACCGCAACGTCGATCGCCCGGTCGAAGGGCCCGGCCTGTCGGCCACGCAGCAGGTCCATCAGCATGTCGCGCGTCAGCACGCGGTTGGGGCGTTCGACCAGCACGGTCAGCAGTTCGTATTCGCCACCCGTCAGCGGCACCTCCACGCCTTCCGGGTTCAGCAGGCGGCGGCGAGCAGGCTCCAGGGTCCAGCCGGCGAAGCGTATGGCCTTGGCTGGCGGTTCCTTGGCCGCGGCGGCCTCGCCGGTCGCCCGCCGCAGGACCGCGCGGATCCGCGCCAGCAATTCGCGGGGGTTGAAGGGCTTGGCGACATAATCATCGGCGCCGAGTTCCAGCCCGACGATTCGATCTGTCTCTTCGCCCATCGCCGTCAGCATCACGATCGGCACATCGGACTGGCCACGTAGCCAGCGGCCGAAATCCAGCCCCGATTCGCCAGGCAGCATAAGGTCGAGAACCACCAGGTGGTAACGCCCCAGCGGCCAAAGCCTTCTGGCTTCGCGCGCATCGCGCGCCGCAGCCACCCGGAAGCCCTGGCGTTCCAGGAATTTCGACAGCAGTTCGCGGATTTCGCGGTCGTCATCGACCACGAGGATGTGTGGGGCGTTGTCCATGCCCGTTACATAGCAGCCCGGCGCGGAGATGCGCGGCATTCTTGTTACCGCTCTTTGCCAAGGCCGTATCTGTTACGCAACGTTGCACAGCCCCCCCCCTTTGGACGCACGCCTGCAACACGCCAACGGCAATCTAGGCTCACAAGGCGTCGCCAGCCCTCCACTCCCCCCCAAGGGCGGCGTCGGCTAGAGGCGGCGGGTGCAAATGTCCCCCAGCAACCCGCCGCCTCCTTTCCTTCCCGGCCATGCCCGGGACGACATCGCGGCGTTGACAGCGGCCCATCCCATCTTTGCCAGGATCGAGCCGACGGCAGGCCCGCTGGTCTGGCGCTCCCGGCCAGCCGGCCTGCCCGGGCTGTTGCGAACAATCTGCGGCCAGTTGATCAGCCAGGCGGCTGCCGAGGCCATCTGGGGCCGCGTTGCGGTCCTGCCCGGCGCCCTGGACCCGGCTGCTCTGCTGGCGTTGGACGGCGCGCTTTTGCTGGCCGCGGGACTGTCGCGGCCAAAGCTGCGCCATGCGCAGGCCGTGGCGTGCGCCTGCCTGGACGGGCGCTTGGATTTTCATGCCCTGCCCCACCTGCCGGACGCAGAGGCCTTGGCGATGCTGGTGGCCGTGCCCGGCCTCGGACCCTGGACCGCCTCCGTCTATCTTCTCTTCGCCGAAGCCCGGCGAGACCTTTTCCCGGCCGGCGACGTGGCGCTGGCGAATGCGGCCGGGGACCTGTTCGGCCTGCCCGCCCGCCCCGATCCACGCGCGCTGGCCAACATGGCCGCAGCCTGGTCACCCTGGCGTGGCGTTGCGGCGCGGTTGCTGTGGCACTGGTGGCGGCACCGCACGGGGCGCACCGCGGGCGAGGCCGCGTAAGCGGCGCTGTTGCCATGCGTGCCCGGTCCGGCAAAGAACAGGGCCATGCCTGCCCTGTCCCCACGACTCACGCGCACCGCCGCCCCCGCCATCCCCACCGCCCGCGCCTGGGCTGCGGCCTATGATGGTGCTGCGGGGCCGGCGCTCGACCTCACGCAAGCGGTGCCGGGCTACCCGCCGCCGGACACGCTGCTCGCCCGCCTCGCGCTGGAAGCGGGGCGCGCGGAGAATGCGGGCTATGGGCCGATCGACGGCGATCCGGCCTTGCGCGCGGCCTTGGCGGACGATGCCACAGCAGCCTACGGCACGCGGATCGACGCTGCGGACGTCGCCATCACCGCGGGCTGCAACTTGGCCTTCCACATGACAACCACGGTCCTGGCCGGCGATGGCGGTGCCGTGATGCTCCCGCTGCCCTGGTACTTCAACCATCGCATGGCGCTGGAAATGGCGGGCATCCCCTGCATCCCCCTGCCGCGCGGCGCCGATGACGCGTTCCTGCCCGATCCGCGCAGGGCCGCCGCCACCCTGGACGCCAACCCGACCATCCGCGCCCTGGTGCTGGTCAGCCCCGACAATCCGACCGGGGCGGTCTGCCCGCCCGCGCTGATCGCGGCCTTCGCCGCCTTGTGCCGCGAGCGTGGGGTCTGGCTGGTGCTGGACGAGACCTACCGCGACTTCTTGCCCCCCGGTCCTCCGCATGGCCTGTTCGCCGAGCCCGATTGGCGGGACGGGATCGTGCATCTCTATTCCTTCTCCAAGGCCTATTGCGTCCCGGGGCACCGCCTGGGCGCGATCATCGCCGGCGGAGCCTTTCGCGCCGCGCTGATGAAGGCACTGGATACCTTGCAGATCTGCCCCAACCGCGCGGCGCAGGCGGCGCTGTCCTGGGCGGTGCCAGCCCTGGCCGATTGGCGCCGCGGCAATGCCGTGCTGATGGCCGAGCGCGCGCGGGTTTTCGCCGCTGCCATGGCCGGCCTGCCCGACTGGCGGGTCGGGGCCATGGGCGCCTATTTTGCCTGGGTGCAGCTGCCGGATGCGGCGCCCGATGCGATGGAAGCCGCGGAGGCCCTGGCCGCACGGCACGGGTTGCTGACCCTGCCCGGCCCCTTCTTCGGCCCGGGCCACGACCGCCACCTGCGGCTTGCCTTCGCCAATGTCGCGGCGCCCGCTTTGGCGGCAGTTCCCGACCGCTTGGCGCGGCTTTCGCGCGGTTAGACCCTATCGCGCCGGGCTGTCCTCTGTTCACATGACATTGATGCAACGGAGGCTTCCGATGACCCTTG
This sequence comes from Acetobacterales bacterium, assembly GCA_038323655.1. Lineage (GTDB taxonomy): Bacteria > Pseudomonadota > Alphaproteobacteria > Acetobacterales > Acetobacteraceae > Humitalea. The sequence goes on from JBBQHE010000095.1 coordinate 5,863, forward strand.
GTGTTTCTCGGCGCGGCGTTCTGGCCGCCCCCCTGCTGGCCACGCCCTTCCTGGCGCGGGCCCAGGCCGGCGGCCCCATCAAGATCGGCGAAATCAATTCCTACACCGCCCAACCCGCCTTCCTCGCGCCCTATCGCAACGGCTGGATCCTGGCGATGGAGCAGGTCAATGCCGCGGGCGGGCTGAATGGCCGACCGATCGAGACCATCTTCCGCGATGATGCCGGGCGCCCCGAGGATGCCGTGCGCCATGCCGGCGAATTGGTGAACAACGAGCGGGTGGACCTGCTGGCCGGGGGCTTCCTGTCCAACGTCGGCCTCGCCTTGTCGGATTTCGCCAACCAGAACCGGCGGCTGTTCGTTGCCTCCGAACCGCTGACCGATGCGCTGGTCTGGTCGCGCGGAAACCGCTTCACCTTCCGCCTGCGTCCCTCGACCTACATGCAGGCGGCGATGCTTGTGGAGGAAGCAGCGAAACTGCCGGCCAAGCGCTGGGCGACCGTCGCGCCGAACTACGAATATGGCCAGTCGGCCGTCCGCTGGTTCAAGGAACTGCTGTCCCGCGCGCGGCCCGATGTGGAGTTCGTGGGCGAGCAATTCCCCGCCCTCGGCCGCATCGATGCCGGTGCCACGGTGCAAGCCCTGGCCGGGACGCGGCCGGAGGCGATCTTCAACGTCACCTTCGGCGCCGACCTCACCAACTTCGTCCGCCAGGGCAACACTCGCGGGCTGTTCGAACGCCGCAGCGTCGCCTCCATGCTGACCGGTGAGCCCGAATACCTCGAACCGCTGGGCGATGAGGCGCCGGAGGGCTGGATCGTCACGGGCTACCCCTGGGAGCAGATCAACAATCCGACCCATACCGCCTTCCGCACCGCCTACCGCGCACGCTGGAATGCCGATCCCAAGCTCGGCTCGGTCGTGGCCTATGACTGCGTCACCTCGATCGTCGCGGGGCTCCGGAAGGCGGGCAATCCGGAGACTGAGGCGATGATCGCCGCCCTGCGCGGCCTCACCTTTGCGACCGCCTTCGGCACCGGCGATGTCGAATATCGCGCGCTGGATCATCAATCGACGCTGGGCGCCTTCGTCGGCAAGACAGTGCTGCGTAACGGCCGCGGCACCATGGCCGACTGGCGCTACGCCCCCGGGGGGTCTTACCTGCCATCCGACGAGGTGGTGCGAAGCATGCGGCCCGCGCCCGTCTGATCCCTGGTGGAGGATCTTCTGGTCCAGGGGTTGAGCGGGCTGGCCTCGGCCTCCTCGCTTTTCCTCGTCGCTGCCGGGTTGACGGTGATCTTTGGCGTCACCCGCGTCGTGAACTTCGCCCATGGCAGCCTGTATATGCTGGGCGCCTACCTGGCCTGGACCTTCGTCACCCGCGGCGCCTTCGATTTCCTGGGACCGTTCTGGCGGTTCTGGGGCGGGGTGATCGCCGCCGCCCTGGCGACCGGCGCCATCGGTGCGGTGATCGAGGTCACGCTGCTGCGCCGCATCTATCGCGCGCCGGAATTGTTCCAACTGCTTGCGACCTTCGGCGTCGTGCTGGTGGTGCAGGATGCGACGCTTTGGCTTTGGGGGCCGCAGGATCTGCTGGGGCCGCGGGCGCCGCTGCTGCGTGGTGCGATCGAGATTATGGGCGTGCGCTTTCCCCGGTATGAGCTGTTCCTGATCGCGGTCGGGCCGGTGGTGCTGGGGCTGCTCTGGCTGCTGTTCCACCGCACGCGCTTCGGCGTGCTGGTGCGGGCGGCGACGGCGGACCGCGAGATGGTGGCGGCGCTGGGGGTGAACCAGGCGCTGCTTTTTACGGGCGTCTTCGCGCTCGGGGCCATGCTGGCGGGCCTGGGCGGTGCGCTGCAATTGCCGCGCGAAAGCGTGAACCTGCAGATGGACCTTTCCATCATCACCGAGGCCTTTGTCGTGGTCGTGGTCGGCGGGTTGGGCTCACTGCCTGGCGCCTTCCTGGCCGCACTCCTGATCGGGCAGTTGTCGGCCTTCGGCATTCTGATCCTGCCAAAGATCACGCTGGTGCTGGTCTTCCTGGTGATGGCCGCGGTGCTGGTGGTGCGACCCTATGGGTTGCTGGGCAAGCCGCCGCAGGGGCTGCATGCTGTGTCGGGCCCGCCCGAACCCTTGCTGGCCCCCGCGCCGAAGGCGCTGCGCGTCGCGGGGGCGGTGTTGCTGGCGTTGCTGCTCGTGGCCGCGGGCGTGCTGCCCGACTACGAATTGTCGGTGCTGACCGAGGTTCTGGTCGCGGTGCTCTTCGCCGCCTCGCTGCACTTCATCATGGGGCCCGGGGGGCTGGCGAGTTTCGGCCATGCCGCCTACTTCGGCGCGGGCGCCTATGCCGCGGCCCTGCTGGTCAAGCATGCGGGCGCGCCGATGCTGGCTGGGTTGCTGGCGGCCCCCCTGGCGGCGGGGCTGATGGGGCTGTTGTTCGGCTGGTTCTGCGTACGCCTGTCGGGCGTCTATGCCGCCATGCTGACCCTGGCCTTCGCGCAGATCGCCTGGAGCACCGCCTTCCAATGGGTGGAGGTGACGGGCGGCGACAATGGCATCCTCGGCGTCTGGCCCGATGCCTGGGCGCGGCCGAAGCCGGTCTTCTATCTGCTGGCACTGGTGCTGTGCCTGGGGGGCGCGCTGCTGCTGCGGCGGATGATCTGGTCGCCCTTTGGTGCTGCCCTGCGCGCCGGGCGCGACAGCCCGCTGCGGGCCGAGGCCATCGGCATCGACACGTTTCGTACCCGCTGGTTCGCCTTTGCCATCGCCGCGGGTTTCGCGGGCGTTGCGGGGGCGATCTTCGCCTATGGCAAGGGCAGTGTCTTCCCGTCGATGCTGGGCATCCCCCGCAGCGTGGATGCGCTGCTGATGGTGCTGCTGGGCGGCGTGCAAACGCTGGCGGGGCCGATCGTCGGCGCTGTGGCGCTGACTGGCTTGCAGGAACAGTTGGTACGCTTCACCGACCATTGGCGCGCCGTGCTCGGGGCCACGATCATCGCGCTGGTGATCTTCTTCCCCCAGGGCCTGGCCGGGGCGGCGCGCGGCTGGTGGGAACGCCGGGCATGACGGTGCTGGCGGTGACCGATCTGGCCAAGTCCTGGGGCGGGGTGGCGGCGGTGCGCGGCGTCACCTTCTCGCTCGCAGCCGGCGAGGTGCTGGCCCTGATCGGCCCGAATGGTGCCGGCAAGTCCACCTGCTTTAACATGCTGAACGGCCAGGTGCGCCCCGATGCCGGGCGGGTGGTGCTGGCCGGGCGCGACATCACGGGCCTGGCCCCGCGGCGGGTGTTCCGCATGAGGGTGGGGCGCACCTTCCAGATCACGGCGACCTTCGCCTCCATGACCGTGCGGGAGAATGTGCAGGTGGCGCTGCACAGCCATGCCGGCGCGCTGGGCGGGCTGTGGCGCCCCATGGACACGCGGTATGGGGCCGAGGCCGAGGCGCTGCTCGACCGCGTCGGCATGGCGGCGCAGATGGATCGTCCCTGCGGCGTGCTGGCCTATGGCGACCTCAAGCGGGTGGAACTGGCGATTGCGCTGGCCAATGCCCCGCGGCTGCTGCTGATGGACGAACCCACTGCCGGCATGGCGCCCGCCGAGCGCGTGGCGCTGATGGCGCTGACCGCGCGCCTGGCGCGGGAGGGCGATATCGGCGTGCTGTTCACCGAACACGACATGGACGTGGTCTTTGCCCATGCCGACCGGATCATCGTGCTGGACCGCGGCGCGCTGATCGCCGAAGGCGCGCCCGCCGCGGTGCGCGCCGATCCGCGGGTGCGGGAAGTTTACCTCGGCACCGGTGCCACGGCGGGGGGGCATTGATGCTGGAAGTCTCCGGGATCGCCGCTTTCTACGGCCGGGCGCATATCCTGCAGGACGTGGGCTTTGCCGTTGGGAGCGGCGAAGTCTGCGTGCTGCTCGGCCGCAATGGCGCCGGCAAGAGCACGACGATGAAGGCGATCATGGGGCTGGTGCCGCCGACCCAGGGCCGCGTGATGTTCGATGGGCGCGACCTGGCGGGCCACCCGCCGCATGACATCGCCCGCGCGGGCATCGGCTATGTGCCTGAGGACCGCCGCGTGTTTTCCGACCTGACGGTGGACGAAAACCTGCTGGTCGGCCGCCGCGCGCCCCCCCCGGGGATGCAGCCCTGGACCCCCGAAAAACTCTTCGATCTGTTTCCCAACCTGGCCGGCATGCGCAAACGCCCTGGCGGACGCATGAGCGGCGGCGAGCAGCAGATGTTGACCATTGCCCGCACGCTCATGGGCAATCCGCGGCTGCTGCTGCTGGACGAGCCTTCGGAAGGCCTCGCCCCCGTCATCGTCGAACGCATGGCCGCCGCCATCGGCGCGATCAAGGCGGGTGGGCTGTCGATCCTGCTGGCCGAACAGAACCTGCATTTTGCAAGGCTCGTCGCCGACCGGGCCGTGGTGATCGAAACCGGGCGGGTGCGCTGGACGGGGACCATGGCGGAGCTGGATGCCGCTGAGGATGTGCGGGAACGCTACCTCAGCCTGTAGCCGCCGGTCGCCGCCTGCTGTCCCTGGCAACGCAGCAGCGCGGCCGCGATCAGCCCGCGGGCGCGCAAATCCTCGGCGACCCGCAGCCCGCGCGCCAACGCGCCCCGCACCACATCCCCCGGCAGGACCCCCACCGCGACCGTCACCATCCGCGCACCAAGATCGCTGTCGGGGTCGAGGCTTATCGCCGGGGCGCGTTGCACCGCCGGATGGTCGGCATCCACCGAATTGGCGATGATGCTCGCCGCCGCATCGGCCGCAGCGGCATTGTGCGCCAGCACCGTGACGGCATCGGCGATGCCAAGCGAAAAGGACCGGCCGGGCCAGCCGCTTGTCGCGATGCCGCGCACGGGGTTTTCCGCGGCGATCACCGCCTCGCCATCCGGCGTGCCGCGGGCCAAATCCGCGACCAGGCCGACGCGCAGCGTCTCGCCCGCCGCCAGGTGCAGCGCGATATCCCCGCCGTTGTTGACGAAGGCGCGGCGCAGCCCCGGCACCGCGGCCACCATCGCCGCCAGCACATGATCGGCGACGGCGCCGGCCACCGCCGCCATCGGCGTGATGAAGTTTTGCGCATGCGGCAGGCAAGCCGCGGCCATGGCGCGTGCGACGGGGTGATGCAGCGCGACACTGCCGACGGGCGCGCGCAAGCCCGGCAGCTCCGCCGCTAACCCCGCCAGCAGCCCATCGAACGCCATTCGCGCTGCGTTGTGCGCAGAAGAATCCGCGCCGATGATCAGGTCGATCGGGCCGTCCTGCAAATGCAGCCTGTCAAGGCGCATCCGGCCAGGGGTTCCCTCCCCCATCCGCCCGCCGCGCCGTGGCGCCATACGCCGCGATGACCTGCGCCATGGGCACGATGCTGTCGGCATGGCCGCCAAGCGCCACAAACACATCGCGCCGCATGGTGAACTCGATGGGCGCCACCAGCGCCGGCGTCGGCACCGATCCAAAAGCATCGACCGGCAGGCGCAGCACATCGGCCATCAGCGTGATCCCGCCCCCCGGCCAGAGCATGCAGGGCGCGCCGCCCATGGTGACGCGCACGCCGCCCTCCTGCACCTGGCGCGTCAGAAGCACGGGGTTGCCGGTCACCCCCGCGCGCAGCGACCCGCCGGCGCCGGCCATGAACAGGATGGAAGTCAGCGCCGGTTCGCAATTCTCGCCGATGCGGTCCACTACCGCGCGCACCGCGGGCGGCATGGCGGCGGGCACGGGGCGCAGCGCCTCGTCCAACTCGACCCAGAGCGCATCCTCCCCCGTCGTGCTGGTCAGCAGCAGCCGCAGCCCGGGCCAAGCGACGGCGGGGTCGATGGCCTCGATCACCGACAGCGGGTCGGTGATATCGGTGCCGCCCCAGCCGGTGCCCGGTTCGGCCACCTGGAAATACCGCCCCGGTGTCGAGCGCCGCCCCCGCACGCGGATGCCGGCGGGGCGAATATCCAGGCACTTGCCCGCCTGGTGTTCCGACAGCACGCCGGTGATGTGGTCGTCGAGCACGATGACCTCATCGACATGCCCGAGCCATTGCTGCGCGAAGATGCCAATGGTGGCACTGCCGCAACCGACGCGCATGCGTTGTTCGGCCACCCCATTCACGATGGGTGCGGTGCCCGCCTGCAAGACCACGCGCGAGCCGCCGTCGATAGTGACCTCCACCGCGCCGCGGTTGCACAGGGTCAGCATCGCGCGGCAGGTGACCGTGCCTTCGCGCTTGGACCCGCCGGTCAGGTGCCGCACCCCGCCCAGCGAGAGCATCTGGCTGCCGTATTCGGCGGTGGTGACATGGCCAATCTGTTCGCCATCGACCCGCACGGCGGCACATTCGGGGCCGAGGTGGCGGTCGGTGTCGAGCTTCACCTTCAGCCCGCAATATGAGAAAATGCCCTCGGTCACGACGGTCACGGTATCGACGCCGGCATGGTCGCTGCCGACGATGAAGGGCGCGGGCTTGTAGTCGGGATAGGTCGTGCCGGCACCGATGGCGGTGACGAAGGTTTTCGCGCCCTCCCAAACCGCCCCGAGAAAGGGCACCACCGGCCCGCCTTGTTCGATCAGCACCAGCGGGTCGGTGCGCACCAACTCGCCGTCGCGATTGGCGTAGCGGTGGCAGGCCCCGGCGCGACCAGGCCGGATGCGGCACAGCACCGGGCAGGCATCGCAGCGCACGATGCCATCGGCCTCACGCGCGCCGAAAATCGCTGTCCTATCGTCCATGCAGCGCCGCCAGCAGCCGGTGCGGCAGGGCAGGTGCGCGGCGCACCACCACCCCCGTCGCATCCCGGATCGCCGAGAAGATCGCTGGCGCCGTCGCCACCAACGCCGGTTCGCCGACACCCTTGGCACCATAGGGGCCGAGAGGTTCGGGGGTCTCGACCAGGATGGTCTCGATCGGCGGCACGTCGCCCATCGAGGGGATGAGGTAGTCGTGCAGATTCTCGGTGCGGCCGGGGAGGAACTCCTCCATCAGCGCGAGGCCGATGCCCTGGGCGATGCCGCCATGCACCTGGCCTTCGACCAGCGTCGGGTTGATCGCCCGCCCCACGTCATGGGCCGCGACGATGCGGCGCAGTTGCACGGTGCCGAGCTGGATATCGACATCCAGCTCTACCATCTGCGCCGCAAAACCATAGGTCGCATAGGGCACGCCCTGGCCGTTGGCATCGAGCGGCACGGTCGGCGGATCGAATCGCCCCTCGCCCACCAGGGTTTCCACAAGCGCCAGCGGCGTTGCGTCTACCCAGAGCGTGGCGCCCTCCAGCCGCAGCCGCGCGCCCTCCCCCGCATTTGCCCTCAGCAGGATCTTTCGGCGCAGCTCCAGCCCCGCCTGCATCGCCGCGCGACCGCTTACAAAAGTCTGGCGGCTGGCGCTGGTCTTGCCGGCATCCGGCGTCAGCGCGGTGTCGCCGATGACCTGGGCGAAGTCGCAGACCGGCAGGCCCAGCGCCTCGGCTGCGATCTGCGCCAGCACCGTGGTGCTGCCCTGGCCGATATCTACCGCGCCGTTGCGGAACAGCAGCCCCTGCGGTCCCAGTTCGATCCTCATGGTCGAGGGGTTGGACATGCCGGTATTGCCGATGCCGTACCACATGCAGGCGATGCCGACGCCACGCCGCAGCGGCCCCGCGTGCCTGGCCGAGGCCCTCGCCGCCTGCCAATGCGGTCGCAGCGCCTCCAGGCAGTCAAACAGCCCCACAGATGGCCCCAGCACCTGGCCCGAGGCGGTGGTATCGCCCGGCCGCAGCGCGTTGAGCACCCTGAACTCCAGCCGGTCCACGCCCGCCCGGTCGGCCAATTCGTCCCACAGCGCTTCCTGCGCGATCGCCGCCTGCGGCACGCCAAAGCCGCGGAAGGCGCCGGCCGGCGGGTGGTGGGTGAAGACCGCCCGCGCGCGCGTGCGGACGTAAGGCACGCGATACGGCCCCATGGCATGCACCGGCACCCGCCCGGCAACGGTGGGGCCCCAGGAGGCATAGGCGCCGGTTTCGTAGATGCCTTCGAAGTCGAAGGACGTCAGCCGTCCTTCCGCATCACAGGCGGCGCTGGCGGTGATACGCGACGGGTGGCGCTTGGTGCTGGCGGCCATGCTTTCGCCGCGCGTGTAGATCATCCGCACCGGCCGGCGCAGCACCCAGGCGGCGACCGCCAGCATTGGCTGCACCGACACATCCAGCTTGCCGCCGAAACCTCCGCCGCAGGCGGTCGGGATGATCCGCACGCGATCGAGCGGCAGACCCAGCACGCGGGCCACCTCGTCCCGGTCCATCACCGGGGCCTGGGTGCAGGCGGTGACCTCGATGCCGTCCTCGACGCGCTGCGCCCAGCCGGCCTCGGGCTCGATATAGGCGTGTTCGACGAAGCCGGTTTCCCAGGCGCCGCTGGCCGTGTGCGCCGCGGGGGGCGGCGTGTCGCCGGCCACGACCCGGCCCTCGGCCAGCACATTGTCGGCCCAGCGCGGCTGCACGGCGGGGCCTTCCAGGGCGGCGATGGGGTCGGCCAGCGCGGGCAGGATGTCCCAGGTGATCGGCAGGCTGGCGTGGTCCACAGCCGCCACCGCCGCCTGCGTGCCGACCAGCGCGCAGACCGTGTCGCCGCGATACCGCACAAGGCCGTCGCAGAACACCGGCTGGTCCTTGATATCGGGATAGATACCAAAACTGTTTTCGCCCGGCACATCGGCCGCCGTCAGCACCGCGACCAGCCCGGGGCGGGCCGCCACAAACGCCGCCAAATCGCCCAGCCCGAAGCGCGCATGGGCATGGGGCGAACGCACCGCCCGCAGCCATAGGCTTTCCACCGGCGCCGCATCCGCGCCGAAGATGGCCGAGCCATCCAGCCTTTCGGGCCCGTCCAGTTTCGCAAGCCTGCTGCCGACCGCTGCCCCCGCCGATGCGGCCGGGGTGGCGTGGCCGACATCCAGCACCGCCTCGACGATCTTAAGATAGCCGGTGCAGCGGCAGAGCACGCCGCCCAGGGCCGCCTCCACCATCGCCGCATCGGGCTCGGCCTCACGCGCCAGAAGGTCGCGCGCGGCCATCAGCATGCCAGGCGTGCAGATGCCGCATTGTGCCGCCCCGTGCCGCAGAAAGGCGGCCTGCAGCGCGGCGCCCTGCGGGTCATCCGCCAGGCCTTCGACGGTCTGGATTTCCGCCCCCTCCACCTGGCCCAGCGGCACCAGGCAGGCGCAGGCCTGCTGCCCGTCGATCAGCACGGTGCAGGCGCCGCAATCCCCGGCGTCGCAGCCGACCTTCGTGCCGGTCAGGCCGAGGTGGTCGCGCAGCGCCGCGGTCAGCCGCGTCTGCGGCGGGGCCAGCACCAGCGCCTCGGCGCCGTTTACGCGCAGGCGGATGGGGGCCGTGGTTGCGGCGTTCATGCGGCGATCCTGGCCGGCGCCAGGGCGCGGCGCAGCAGCACGGCCGCAACCTCGGCGCGATAGGCGGCATCGGCGCGCATGTCGTCGATGGGGGACAGCATGGACAGGTCGTCGATCCGCACATCGGCCAGCGGGCGGCCGCGCAGTGCCGCCTCCAGCGCCGGCAGTCGCATCGCCGCTGCACTGCAGGCGCCAACGGCCAGGCGGATGTCGCGGATGACCCCCGCCTCTTCCTCGATCAGCGCGGCCACCATCACGATCGAAATGACCAAGTGCCGGCGCGCGCCGAGTTTCAGGAAGACCGATCGCGCACCGGGCGCCGGGCGCGGCACCAGGATGGCGGTCACGATCTCATCCGGGGCCAGCGCCGTGCGCCGGTTGCCCAGCACGAAATCGGCCAGTGGAAGGCAGCGCTGCCCGCGCAGGCTGGCGCATTTCACCACGGCATCCAGCACCAGCAGCGGCGGCACGCCATCGGCGGCCGGCGAGGCGTTGCACAGGTTGCCCGCGATGGTGCCGCGCGCCTGGATCTGCCGCCCGCCGACCTGGGCCGCGGCGCTGCGCATCGCAGCCCACC
>JBBQHE010000096.1:0-15735 GCA_038323655.1 Acetobacterales bacterium
CCGCAGCCCTTCATGCGTCAGGCGTTCGTGCGCCGCGTGCTGGTCCACCAGCACCAGCGCGCCGTCCGGGGCTTCGGCCAGAACATAGGTTTCCAGCAATTGCGCGATCGGGCGACCGAGCGGGCCGGGGTTGGGCATCGCCGGGCCTTGCGTCGCGGGCCCTGTCATGCCGGGCCCTGTCATGCCGGGCCCTGTCATGGCGGGCCCTGTCATGGCGGGCCCTGTCATCGCTGCATCGGGCCAGGTCGGCTCCGGCACGGCCGGGTCGCGGCGGGAAAAGCCGAGCGCCAGGGCCGGCTGCGGCGCCGTTCCGGTCTCAGCAAAGCCGGGCGGCGGCCAGGCCGGCGCGGCGGCGGGGGTCCAGTCCGGCGCGGGTGCGCGCCAGCCCGCCGTCCCGGCGCCGACCCCCAGCGCCTGGCGCAGCCCGCCGATCACCAGGCTGCGCACCCGGTCGGCGTCGCGGAAGCGCAGTTCCGCCTTCATCGGATGCACGTTCACATCGACCGCCTCGGGGTCGATCGCCAGGTACAGGGCGGCGGCCGGGTGGCGGCCCTTTTCGATCAGGTCGCGATACGCGACCCGCAGGGCGGCGCGCAGCAACGGGTCGCGCACCGGCCGGTCATTCACCACCAGATGCTGCCCGGCCATGGTGGCGCGGGTATGGATCGGCAGGGCCGCGAGACCGCCCAGCGTCATGCCCGGCCCTTCGGCCAGCACCGGCACCGCCTGGGCGGCGAAATCCGGTCCCAGCAGGGTGGCGATCCTGGCCTCCCGGTCTTGCGGCGGCAGGGCCAGCACCTCGCGCCCCTCGACCTCGGCCCGGAAGCCGACGCCAGGCCAGGCCAGGGCCAGGCGCCGCACCGCCTCCACCGCCGCCGCCGCCTCGGTCTGCGGCTGCTTGAGGAAGGCGCGCCGGGCCGGGGTGGCGAAGAACAGGTCACGCACCTCAACCCGCGTGCCGGGGGCGCCGGCCGCGGGCGTGACTTCGCCGCGGCGCCCGGCCTCGACCGCGATGCGGTGCGCCTGGCCGGCCGCGGTGCGTGAGGTGATGACCAGCCGTGCCACGGCGCCGATCGAGGGCAGCGCCTCGCCCCGAAACCCCAGCGTGCCGATGCGGAACAGCATCGCTTCCTCGGCCAGCTTGGAGGTCGCGTGCCGTTCGACCGCCAGCCCCAGGTCGCCGGGGGCCATGCCGGTGCCGTCATCCTCGACCAGGATGCGCGTGGCCCCGCCGCCTTCCAGCGCCACGGAAATGCGCTTCGCACCGGCATCCAGCGCGTTCTCGACCAGTTCCTTCACCGCGGCCGCGGGGCGCTCCACCACCTCGCCGGCGGCGATGCGGTCGGCCGTGGTGGCGGACAGCAGGCGGATGCGTGGCGACTCGGGGCCGGGGTGATGGTCGGGCACGCCCTATCCTACACGCTCCGGGTCGCCGGTTCATGTCCCCTATCCGGTCTTCGTTTGGACCGCAGGACGCACAAGGCGACGCGCGGCGAAAGCCAAAGGTTGCAGTCATGGCGCGGCTGGCGCCAGGCTGCCGCTTCCTGCAGGGAAACCCGCCGATGCAACGCCGCCCGCTTCTGCTCGCCGCCCTTGCGGCCCCCGCGCTGGCCAACCGGGCGGGGGCCCAGCCCATCGCCGGTGGCCGGCCGATCCGCCTCGTCGTGCCCTTCCCGCCGGGCGGGGCGGTGGACATCCTGGGCCGGCTGATCGCCGAGCGACTGGGGCCGGTGCTGGCCCAGCCGGTGGTGGTGGAAAACCGCGGCGGGGCGGGCGGGCTGCTGGGCGCCGATGCGGTCGCCAAGGGGCCGGCCGATGGCAGCATCCTCGGGCTGATCGGGGTGACCACGCTGGCGGCCGCGGCCTACATGTCGCGCAGCCTGCCCTTCGATCCGCAAAAGGACCTGGTGCCGGTTAGCCAGATCACCGCCGGCGGGCTGCTCTGCGTGGTCAATGCCGAGACCGCGGCCAGGCGCGGCTGGACCGATTTTCGCTCGGTCATCCTCTGGGCCCGGGCGAACCCCGAGGGCGTAAAAATGGGCTCCTCCGGCACCGGCACCTCCAGCCATCTGAACATCGAGGCGATCAACCAGGCGACCGGGGCGCGCATCCTGCACGTGCCCTATCGCGGCGGGGGGCCGGCCATCAACGACCTGCTGTCGGGCACCATCGACATGATGTTCGATGTCTCGCCGGCGCTGATGCCGCATGTCGAAAGCGGCAAGTTCCTGGCTTTCGCCGTGTCCACCGGCCAGCGCCTGGGCTTCGCGCCGACTGTGCCGGGCATGGCGGACTTCGCCGACCTCGGGCTTGGCGGCCTTGATGTCATCACCTGGAACGCGCTGCTGACCGCGGCCAATACCCCGGCCCCCTTGGTGGAGCGGCTGTTCGCCGCGGTCAGGCAGGTTGCCGTCCAACCCGATTTCATCGCCCGTCTGCGGCCGCTCGGCTATGACGTCGTCACCTCGGCGAGCCCGGCCGCCCTGGCCGGGCTGATCGCGGCCGAACAGGCGCCGTGGAAGCGCCTGGTGGAACTGAGCGGAGCGCGCCTCGATTGACATCCCCCGGCGGGGGTTCCTGGCCGGCGCCGCCCCCCGGCCCATGACCCCCGATGTGCTGGTCATCGGCGCGGGGGCGGCCGGCATCGCTGCCGCCCGCAGCCTGCGCGAAGCCGGGCGCAGTGTGCTGGTGCTGGAAGCCCGCAACCGCCTGGGCGGCCGGGTGCAAAGCCTGGATGCCCCGGGCGGGGTGTTCGATGCCGGGGCCTCCTGGCTGCACAGCGGGGCGACCAATCCGCTGACGCCGCTGGCGCGCGACCTGGGCATGGCGCTGGCCAATCATGATGCGCTGGGCGACAGCCTGACCTTCATCGGCGACCGCCTGGCCACGCCGGCCGAACGCGCCGCGCTGGTCGCCGAACGCGACCGCTTCCATGCCAGGGTCGCGGCCGCTGCGCGCGACCCCAGGCCGCGCAGCGTGGCCGAGGCCGCGATGCCCGAGGGCGCCTGGGGCCCGACCGTTGCCGCCTGGGAGGGCGATCTGATCTGCGCCGCCCCGCTGGCGGCGATGGACCTGCACGACGTCGCCGCCAATGCGCTGGACGACCCCAACTACCTGCCCGAACCCGGCTTCGGCACGCTGCTGCGGCGCTTGGCCCAGGGGCTGCCGATCCGACTGTCCGCCCCCGTCACCGCGCTCGACTGGAATGGGCCGGGCGTGGTCGCGATGACCGCCACCGGGCCGGTCGCCGCTGGCGGCGCCATCGTCACCTTGCCGACGCCGCTGCTGGGAGGCTTTGCCTTTTCGCCGCCCTTGCCCGCCGCCCATCGCGCTGCGGCCGCGGCCCTGCCGCTCGGGCTGCTGACCAAGGTGCTGCTGCCGGCGGCCGGCGAGGACCGGCTGGGGATCGCGCCGTTTTCGCGCCTGGACCGCCAGGTGGCCGAAGGCGAGACCCTTCTCAGCTTCCTCCTCTGGCCCTTTGCCCGGCCGCATGCGATCGGCTTCGTCGGTGGGACGGTGGCATGGCACCTGGCACGCCAGCCCCCGGCCGCCACCGTCGCCCTGATGCGCGCCGAAATACGCTCCCGATTCGGCGCGCGGGGCGAAGCCGCCTTCGACTGGCCGCGCTGCCTGGTCACCGCCTGGGGCACCGACCGCTGGGCCCGCGGCGCCTATAGCCACGCACGCCCCGGCCAGGCGGGGGCGCGCCGCGCCCTGGCCCGGCCCTTCCCCCATGGCGGCGAGGTGCCGCTGGTGGTGCTGGCCGGCGAGGCCTGCCACCCGACCCTGGCCGGCACCGTCGGCGGCGCCTGGGAAAGCGGCCAGCGGGCGGCGGCGCGCATCCTGGGGCTTGGCTGACCGACGCGCGGTTCGCGTCGCACCCCGGGGTGGTTTACGCTGCGCCGCGGCACAACCTCACGAGCCGATGTCCTCCTCCGAAGCCCCGACCCTGACCCGCGACGGCGATCGGCTGGTTTTCACCGGCCGGCTGGATGCCGATGCGGCAGCGCTGCTGTGGCGCCCGGCCACCGCCGCGCGGGCCGAGGTGACCGGCGCGCTGACGCTGGACCTGACGGCGGTCGAGACGCTGGACACCAACGGTGCCGCCCTGCTGCTGCACGCCGCCGGCAGCGAGGCGGCGCCGAAGGTCGAGGGTGCCTCCGCCCCCGTGGCCGCGGTGCTGGCCCGGGCCGTGACCGCCGCCGCCGCCCCGGGGCCGGCGCAGGGCGGGCGGCCGCATTCCTTCCTCTCCGGCATCGGCGCGCAGGCCTTCGGCCTGCTCGCGCGCGGGCAGGACCGCGTGGTCTTCGTCGGCGAGACGATGCTGGCCGCCCTGTCCTACATCATCCGCCCGCGCGGCGTGCGGCTGTCGGACCTGCTGCGCCACCTGGACGAAGCGGGCACCCGCGCCTTCGGCCTGACCATCCTGCTGGGCTTCCTGCTGGGCGTGATCCTGGCCTTCCAATCCTCCATCCCGATGCGCCAGTTCGGCGCCGAGATCTTCATCCCGCAGCTGGTCGGCGTGTCGTTGCTGCGCGAATTGGGGCCGCTGATGGCAGCGATCATCCTGTCGGGGCGCACCGGATCGGCCTATGCCGCAGAACTCGGCACCATGACGGTGAACGAGGAAGTGGACGCGCTGAAGATCATGGGCATCGACCCGATCCGCATGCTGGTGCTGCCGCGGCTGCTGGCGGGCACGCTGGTGATGCCGGCGCTGGCCCTGCTGCTGACGCTGTGTGGGCTGATCGGCATGGGGCTGGTGATGCTGGGGCTCGGCTTCCCGCCCACCGCCACGATGAACCAACTGCGCCAGACGCTGTCTGTCGGCGACATGGCGGGCGGGCTGTTCAAGGCCGCGGTCTTTGGCCTGGCCATCGCCGGCATCGGCTGCCGCTGTGGTCTTGCCGCCGGCCGTGGGCCGCAGGCGGTGGGCGATGCCGCGACCGGGGCCGTGGTCGGCGGGATCGTCGCCACCATCATTCTCGACGGCTTCTTCGCTGTCATCTTCTTCAGGCTCGGCTGGTGACCATCGCCACCGACTTCGCCAAAGAACGATCCAAGCGTGAGTCGGGTGCGCCCGTCGTCACCGCGACCGGCATCGCCATGGCCTTCGGCAGCCGCACCCTGTTCCGCGACGTGTCCTTCGAGGTGAAGCGCGGCGAGGTCTTCGTCATCTTGGGCGGCTCGGGCTGCGGCAAGTCCACGTTGCTCAAGCTGCTGATCGGCCTGTTCCCGCCGACCGCGGGCAGCATCGAGATGCTGGGCACCAATATTCTGACCGACGACGACGACGCGCGCGAAGCGGTCCGCACCCGCATCGGCGTGATGTGGCAATCGGGCGCGCTGTTCGGTTCGATGACACTTCTTGAAAACGTCATGCTGCCGCTGGAAGCGCATACGAAGATGCCGGAAGACGCAAGGCGCGAAGCCGCGCGGATCAAACTCGGCATGGTCGGCCTGTCTGATGCCGCCAACCGCCTGCCGGCCGAGATTTCCGGCGGCATGGCCAAGCGCGCCGGCATCGCCCGCGCCATGGCGCTCGACCCGCCGCTGCTGTTCCTCGATGAACCCTCGGCGGGGCTTGACCCCATCACCTCGGCCGGGCTCGACCAGACCATCCAGGAACTGGCGCGCGACCTTGGCACCACCTTCGTCGTTGTCACCCACGAACTGCAATCCATCCTGGCCATAGGGGACCGCTGCATCATGCTGGACAAGGAGGCCCAGGGCATCATCGCGACCGGCGACCCGCGGACCTTGCGCGACACCGCGACCCACCCGACGGTGCGCGCCTTCTTCCGGCGCGAGGTCATGGCCTGACATGGCGACGTCGCGCAAACTCTACGCCCGCGTCGGCGCGCTCGTGGTGGTGGCCGGGCTGCTTGCGGTCGGCTTCGTGCTGTTCCTGACCTCCGGCCGGTTTTCGCAGAACACCGCGGTGTTCGAGACCTACCTGCGCGAATCGGTCACCGGGCTGGATGTCGGCTCGCCGGTGCGGTTCCGCGGCGTGTCGATCGGACGCGTGACGGAACTGCGCCTGGTGGGCGCGGTCTATCCACGCCCCGCCGGGGGCGGTGACAATGAAGCCGCCTTCCGCCGCGTGCTGGTGCGCTTCGCGATCGACCCCGCCGCCCTCGGCACCAACGCGCCCTCCGTCCAACAGGCGGTGCAGCAGGGCTTGCGCGTAAAACTCGCCAGCCAGGGCATCACCGGGGTGATGTACATCGAGGCCGATGTCGTCGATCCCGCCCGTTTCCCGGCCGAAACCTGGCCCTGGACGCCGCAATTCCCGGCGATCCCCTCGATGCCCTCCACCGTGGCGCAGGTGACATCGGCGGCCGAAGCCATCCTGACCCGGATCGAACAGGCGCCCATCGACCGTATCCTGCAGGACAGCGCGGCGCTGGTGAACGACTTCCGCGAGATGATCACCACCGGCGACGTCGCGGTGATCCTGCGCGAGGCCTCGACCACGCTGGTGGCACTTCGCGAGGCGCTGACCAAGGCCGACCTGGCGGGCACGGTGGCCGAAATCCGGGGCCTTGCCGCCGACACCCGCGCGCTGGTCGATGGGCCGGAGATCCGCGGCGCGGTGCAGAGCACCTCGGCCGCCGCCCAGGAATTGCGCGTGGCCATGGCCCGCCTGCCCGCCACCATCGCCCAGTTGGACCAGACCCTGCGCACGGTGCGGCTGGGGGTCGGCGACACCCAGGCCGACCTCGGGCCGCTGCTGCGGGATCTGCGCAGCACGGCGCAGAACCTGCGCGACACGACCGAGGCGATCCGCCGCACCCCGTCCCAGGCGCTCTGGGGCAGCCCGCCGCCACCGCCCACCAACCGGGAGCGACGCTGACCATGACCACCACGCGCTTTTCCCGCCGCTTCGGCTTGCTGTCCCTGCCGCTACTGTCCGTGCCGCTGTTGGCCGGCTGCTCCGTGCTGGACCGGCCCTATGTCGAGACCCTGCGCTACCCGCTGCAGCCGGCCCGGCCCGAGGGGGCACCGCCGCCCCTGCGGGTCGCGGCGGGGCGAGGCGGACGGGTGCCGCCGCGGCCGACGCTGCTGATCCGCCCGGTGCGCGCCGCCCCGGGGCTGGAGGCGCGTGGCTTGCGGGTGATCCGCGCCGATGGCACCGAAAGGCTCGACCCCTATGCCGAATGGGTCGGCCCGCCGAACGAGTTGGTGGAGGGGTCGCTGCGCCGATGGCTCGCTGCCAGCGGGTTGTTCAGCGGGATCCTGGCGCAAGGCACCCGCGCCCGCACCGACCTCGTGCTGGAAGGTGAGGTGACGGCGCTGGAGGCCGATCTGCGCGACAACCAGGCCCGGGCGTCGGTCGCGGTGCTGCTGCTCGGCGGGGATGATGGCGGTGGCGCGCGGGTGATCGGCCAATGGGCCGTGGTCGGGCGGGCGCCGCTGCCGGCCTCGCGCAACCTGGACGGGCCGCCGCCCGGCGAGGTTGCCGCTGCCTGCACGGAGGCACTGGCCGGGGCGCTGACCGCGCTGGAAAATGCCCTGCGCGTCTATGCCTGAGCCCGCGGCACCCTGTCCCAGGCGGGGCGTGGCGTCGCTGGCCGCGAGCGGAGCCTTCACACGCCCTGAAAAAGACCGGGCGCGCCACCCGTCGCGTTAACCATTTGCGCATCTGCGCGTCGCTAATCTCAATAGATGAGACGGCGCCGCATGCGGCGGGAGGATCGGCGGTACGGCAGAAGGCCAGGCCCCCCGGCACCCGCCGCCCCCGCAGGTGCCGGGAGACGCTGCGATGCCCCGCCCCGCCGCCGCCTGGACCGATGATGGCTGGGATCGGGCCTGGGCTGCCCTCGATTCGCGGCCGATGGTGGCGCCGCGACCGCGGCCGGTCGCGGCCGGGCGGAGAAGGCCCGGCGCCGTGCTCGGCCTGGTGGTGCTTGCGCTCGGCCTGCCGGCGGCCTGGTTCGCCGGCCCGATGCTGCTGGCCGCCGAGGTGCTGCGCGGCCTCGGCCAGCACGACGCCACCGCCCTGTCCGCGCGGGTGGATTGGGTGCGCCTGGCCCCGAACATGGCCAGTGCCTTGCGAGACGCCGCGGGGCCGGAGCACGGCCCTGACGCGCGCCGCTTCCTGGATGGGCTGGCGCAGGAGATGGCCGCGGCCTGGGAACAGCCTGAGGCGCGCGACACCGTCCTGGCCGGCCGCGCGCTGCCGCCCGCGGCACTGCAGACCTTGCGCGTCGAGGCGCCGGACCGCGTGGTGCTTGACCTCGGCGCCCAGGCGGGGCTGCCGCGTCTGCGGGTGACGCTGTCGATGACCGAGCCGGCGCGGCGCGGCTGGGCCGTGACCGGCCTGCACTGGCCGGAGGCCGCAGCCCCCGCCGGGACCCTGGCACCGCCGCCGCTGCGCGCCCCGGTGGTCGCCTTCTGATCAGCCGCCCATGGCGGCGGCGACGTCGCGGTCGCGCGGGTCGGGGCTTTGGGCCAGCCCCGAGACCACCCCCGCCTGGTCGGCAGCGGGGCGGTTCTGCGACAGTTTCTTCTTGCCGATCAGCGCGGTGATCCGCAGCCGGATCCCGACGATGCCCTTCAACTGCCCGGCGATGAAGGGGGCGGGCGCATCCGTCACCGCCCAGGCTTTTTCGCGCCGGACCTCATGCCGGTCTGTCAGGCGGGAGACCAGCGCGTGCAGGCGCTCGGCGTCGTCATAGACCTCGACATCGGCATGGGCGTGCACGGCAATGTAGTTCCAGGTCGGCACGACGCGGCCATGCTCGGCCTTGGAGGCATACATCCCGGGCGAGACATAGGCGTCCGGCCCGCTGAACACGGCGATGGCGCGCCCGGCCGCGGCCAATGCGCGGGCCTGCGGGTTCGGCCGCGCCAGGTGCCCGTGCAGCGTGTTGTCGGCGCGGTCCAGCATCAGCGGCAGGTGGGAGGCCGCGGGCAGGCCGTCGGCGCCGTTGCAGACCACGAGCGCCAGCCGTGCCTGGTCGATCAGCGCGGCCAGTTCCTCCGCGTCGTCCATGCGGAAGGCGGGGGGCGTGTACATCAGCCGATGCCACCGCCGAGGTAGGC
Organism: Acetobacterales bacterium; assembly: GCA_038323655.1. GTDB lineage: Bacteria > Pseudomonadota > Alphaproteobacteria > Acetobacterales > Acetobacteraceae > Humitalea. The sequence goes on from JBBQHE010000096.1 coordinate 9,049, forward strand.
GTCCCGCACCTCTGGCCGCGCCAGCAGTTCGGCGCCGGTGCCGCCCAGGGTGATGCGGCCGTTGACCAGCACATAGCCGCGGTGGGCGAGGCGCAGCGCCTGGTAGGCATTCTGTTCGACCAGCAGCACGGTCAGCCCCTCTTCCTGGTTCAGCCGGCGTATTGCCGAAAAGATCTGCCGCACGATCAGCGGGGCCAGGCCCAGCGAAGGTTCGTCCAGCAACAGCAGACGGGGTTTTGACATGAGCGCGCGGGCGATGGCGAGCATCTGCTGCTCGCCGCCCGACAGCGTGCCGGCGCGCTGCTTTTCGCGCTCGGCCAGCAGGGGAAACAGGCTGTGGGCGCGGGCAAAGCCGGGGGCTGGGTCCTGGCCGGTGACCTCGGCGCCCATGCGCAGGTTTTCGGCGACGGTCATGCGGGCGAAGACGCGCCGCCCTTCGGGCGATTGCGCGAGGCCCTGGCGCATGATGGCGTGCGTCGGCAGATGGGTGATGTCCTGCCCGTCGAAGAGGATGCGCCCCGTCCGCGCGCGCGGATCGCCGCAGATGGTCATCAACAGGGTGGATTTGCCGGCCCCGTTCGCGCCGACCATGGTCACGATCTCGCCGGCTGCGACCGTGAGGGAGACGTCGCGCAGTGCGTCCACGGCGCCGTATCCGGCGGAAACGTCCTCCAGGCTCAGCACGCGGCTTCATCCTCACCGAGGTAGGCCGCGATGACGGCGGGGTCGGCGCGGATCGCCGCGGGCGGCCCCTCGGCCAGTTTCGCGCCATGGTCGAGCACCACGACATGGTCGCTGATGCCCATCACCACCCCCATGTCGTGTTCGATCAGCAGCACGGAACAGGCCGGCGCCTCGGCCGCCGTGCCGTCGCGAATGGCGCGGATCAGGGTGGAGAGGGCAGCCGATTCGCGCGGGTTCAGCCCGGCGGCGGGTTCGTCCAGGCAGAGCAGTCGCGGGCCGGTGCACATGGCGCGCGCAATCTCCAGCCGGCGTTGCGCGCCATAGGGCAGGGCGCCCGCGGCATCATCGGCGCGGTCGAGCAGGTCGGTCGCGACCAGCCAGGCGCGGGCGCGGGCGATGGCCGCACGTTCGGCCGCCGGGTAGCGCGACAGGCCGAGGATCGCGCCGATACCAAAGCCGCTGGCCGCCATCAGCACCCGGTGCTGCGCGACCAGCAGGTTTTCGAGGCACGTCATGCCGCCGAACAGCCGGATGTTCTGGAAGGTGCGCGCGACACCCGCCAGCGCTATGCGATGGCCCGGCAGGCGATGCAGCGCGGTCTCGCCCAGGGCGATGGTGCCGGACGTCGCGCGGTAAAAACCGGTTATGCAGTTGAACAGCGTGGTCTTGCCCGCGCCGTTCGGGCCGATGACGGCGGTGATGCGCCCCGTCTCGGCGCGGAACGACACGCCATCGACGGCGACCAGCCCGCCGAAGCGCATGGTGACGTCATTGACCACCAGGGCCGTCATCCCTGGCCCTGCCCGACCATGTCGCCGCCGATGCTTTTTCGCGTGCCCAAGGCCACCGTCGGCGTGCGGTCGCCAACCAGGCCGCGCGGGCGCAGCACCATGATCACGACCATCGCACCGCCGAAGAACAGCATGCGCCATTCGTCGAAGTCGCGGAACAATTCGAAGCCGCCGATCATCACGACCGCGGCGATGGCCACGCCCAACTGGCTGCCCAACCCCCCCAGCACGACGATCGCCAGGATGATCGCGGATTCCCCGAAGGTGAAGGATTCGGGGCTGATGAAACCCTGGCGCGTTGCGAAGAAGGCGCCGGCAAAACCGCCGAACATCGCGCCCAAAGCGAAGGCCGAAAGCTTGGTGGTGGTGACGTTGATGCCGATCGCGCGGGCGGCGATCTCATCCTCGCGCAGCGCTTCCCAGGCGCGGCCGAGCGGCTGGCGCCGGATGCGGATCGACACCCAGTTGGTCAGCAGCGCGAGCCCAAGGATCAGGTAGTAGAGAAACATCACCCGATGCACTGGCGAAGGGTCGATGCCGAAAAAGCCCGCGAAGGTGCCGGGGCCGCCGTCGGCGGAAAACGGCAGGCCGAAGAAGGAGGGGCGCGGGATGCCGCCGATGCCGTTCGGCCCGCCGGTCACACTGGCCCAATTCAACAGGATGATGCGGATGATCTCGCCGAAGCCCAAGGTCACGATCGCGAGGTAATCGCCGCGCAGCCGCAGCACGGGAAAGCCCAGCAACACGCCCCAGAAGGCCGCCAGCACACCGGCCAGCGGCAGGCAGACCCAGAAGGACCAGCCGAAAGTCTGCGCCAGCAAGGCATAGGAGTAGGCGCCGATTGCGTAGAAGGCGACGTAGCCGAGGTCGAGCAGTCCCGCGAGCCCGACCACGATGTTCAGCCCCCAGCCGAGCATGACGTAAGTCAGCACCAGGATGCCGATATCGAGTTCGTACCGCCCGGTGAAGGGCAGCATGGGCAGGATCAGCGCCGTGCCCAGCAGGGCAGGGGCGACATACCGTCCGAGCTTCGGCAGGCGCGGGGCCGCAAAGCGCCCGCGCGGAAAAGACAGGATCGCCAGTCGTCCGAAAAAAACCAGCCCGACCAGCAGCGCCACCAGCCCCCAGCGCGGCCGCAGGATCAGCGACCCGGCCGGGCCGACATCGGTGCGCAGGCCGACGATGGGCGCAAACAGCAGCAGGGCGACGGCGGCGGCGATGGTCGCGTCACGCAGCGTCGTGCGGGTCATACCTTCTCGACCTCCTGCCGCCCCAAAAGCCCGGTCGGCAGGAAGATCAGCACCGCGATCAGCACGGCAAAGGCCGCAACGTCCTTGTACTGCACGGAGAAATAGGCCGACCAGAAGGTTTCGATCAGCCCGATCAGCAGCCCCCCCAGCACCGCCCCCGGCAGCGAGCCGATGCCGCCGAGCACCGCGGCGGTAAAGGCCTTCACCCCGGCGACGAAGCCGATGAAGAAATCGATCACGCCATAGCGCAGGAGGTACAGGCAGCCCGCCACCGCCGCCAGGGCCGCGCCGATGATGAAGGCGAGCGAGATGGTCCGGTCGGTATCCACCCCCAGCAGCCCCGCCATCTTGCGGTCCTGCTCCACCGCCCGCATCGCCCGGCCGAGCGGCGTGCGGGTCACCAGGATGGTGAAGCCGGCCAGCACCGCCAGCGTGGTCACGATGATCAGGATCTGGATGGAACTGATGGTGGCCGAAAACCCCGTGGCGTCGGTGAACAGCGGCAGGCCCCCGCGCACCACGGGTTCCATCGGCTTGACCCGCGCACCCTGGGCCAGTTGGACATAATTCTGCAGCACGATGCTCATCCCGATCGCCGAGATCAGCGGCGCCAAGCGGAAACTTCCGCGCAACGGCTTGTAGGCGATGCGTTCCACCGCCAGCCCGTATATCGCCGTGATGCCCATCGCGAAGGCCAGCACCAGCACGATCGCCGCCGGCCCGTCGATGCCGCCGGCCAGCAGCAGCAAGCCGATCAAGGAGACGAAGGCGCCGACCATGAAGACATCGCCATGGGCGAAGTTGATCATGCCGACGATGCCATAGACCATGGTGTAGCCGACCGCGATCAGCCCGTAGATCATGCCGAGGGAGACACCGTTCACCAGTTGCTGCAACGCGTAGGCCATGCTGTTGTCCTTGCCGGAGCCATCAGCCTAGCCGTGCGGCGCGCTGCCGCGCCAGGGTATCATCGGCGCTGCCGCGCTGGCTTATCACAGGCGCAGCCGCGCCGGCTTATGACAGGCGCTGCCGCGCCGGCTTATGACAGGCGCTGCCGCGCCGGGCGCATCATCGCCGCTGCTGTGCCAGGGGATGATGCTCGGCCACCAGAGCCCGCAGCCGTTCCTCCAGCACCTTGGTGTAGATCTGCGTCGTCGCGATATCGGCATGGCCCAGCAGCACCTGCAGGCTGCGCAGGTCGGCGCCATGGGCCAGCAGGTGGCTGGCGAAGGAATGGCGCAGCACATGCGGGCTGACCCGCGTGGGGTCCAGCCCCGCGGCCAGCGCCGCCTCCTTCAGCAGCAACCCCAGGCCCTGGCGCGTCAGATGCCCCGCAGCACCGCGCGACGGAAACAGCCAGCGCGACGGGGCGCGCCTGATCGCCAGGACCGCCGCCCGCGCCCGGGCCGAGATCGGCACGAGCCGGTCGCGGCCGCCCTTGCCGCGCACCGCGACCATGATCTCGCCATCGCGCAGCGCGCCGGCCGGCAGCGTCACCAACTCGCTGGCCCGCAGCCCTGACGAATAGAGCAGCTCCAGCATCGCGACCGCCAGCGGCCCGCGTGTGCCGGGCAGGTGGGCCGCGCCCTCGATCAGCGCGGTGACCTCCTCCTCCCGCAGCGCCTTGGGCAGGCTGGCCGGGGTCTTCGGCGAGACCAGCAGCAGCGTCGGGTCGTCGCTCCGCACCCCCTCGCGCGCCAAAAAACGAAAGAACTGCCGCAGCGCCGACAGCCGCCGCTGGGCGGTGCGCGCGGCCAGGCCCGCCGCGGTCAGGCTGCGGAGGTAGCGGGCCAGGGTCTCGGGGCCAGCCCGCTCCGGCACCTCACCCAGGCGCTGCGCGAAGGCGGAAAAATCGGCCAGGTCCGCCTGGTACGCGGCCAGGGTGTTGCGCGCGGCCCCGCGTTCGGCCGCCAGCATCTCGTAGAACGCCTCGGCGTGGCGGCCGATCGCCACGGTTCAGCGCGTGCCGAAGCGATCGGCCGGGATGGTGCGCTCGACCGGTTGCGGCGCGACCGAAGGCGGGAAGGCGCCGATGGCCAGCAGCCCGGCCAGGACCAACGCCACGACCACCAGCAGCACGGAAAGCACGGGGCGGCGGAACATCGGGGCATCCTGTGCGGAGGTTGGGGGTGTGCTAGCCTTCACCCCCGTGTCACGCAACCTCGACCTGGCGGCGCCCCCGCCGTCCGCCAACCCCGCAACTGGCCCCGCTTTGGGCCACGCGCCCTGGCGGCACGCCCCGCCCTCGGCGCCGCGGCGCAGCATCGTGCTGATCGGCCTGCCCGGGGCGGGCAAATCCTCGATCGGGCGGCGGCTTGCACAAAGGCTGGGCATGCTGTTCCGCGATGCGGATGCGGAGATCGAAGCCGCCGCCGGCCTGCCGATCACCGAAATCTTCGCCCGCTACGGCGAACCGCACTTCCGCGACGGCGAACGCCGGGTCATCGCCCGCCTGCTGGCCGGCCCGCCGCTGGTGCTGGCAACCGGCGGCGGCGCCTTCATGGACCCCGCCACCCGCCGCGCGGTGCAGGCCTCGGGCGCGCTGTCGGTCTGGCTGCGCGCCCGGGCACCCACGCTGCTGCGCCGCATCGCCGGGCGCGAACACCGTCCCCTGTTTCATGGCAAGGACCCCGCGCAGGTGTTGCGGGAGCTGATTGCCATCCGCCACCCTGTCTATGCCGAGGCCGATGTGATCGTGGACTGCACCGACGAACCGCCGGAAGGCACCACCCGGCGCGTGCTGGATGCCATGGCCGGCCACGCCCCGCCCACCCGGCTGACCGTGCCCCTGGCCACCCCCTACGACATCCTGGTCGGCGGCAACCTGCTCTCCCGCGCCGGCGAAGTCCTGGCGCCGCTGCTGCCGGGCACGCGCTGCATCGTCATCGCCGACGCCACGGTCGCAGCCCAGCATGGCCCGGCGCTGCGCGCGGGGCTGGAGGAAGGCGGGCTGTCGGTGCTGACCGAAGTCATCCTGCCCCCCGGGGAGGCGACCAAGTCGCTCGACCGCTACGCCCTGGTGCTGGAGGCGGTGCTGGCCGCGGGCGCCGATCGGCGCACCGCGATCGTGGCGCTGGGCGGCGGCGTGGTCGGCGATCTTGCGGGCTTCATTGCCGCCACCGCGCTGCGCGGACTGCCGTTCGTGCAGGTGCCGACCACGCTGCTGGCCCAGGTGGACAGCAGCGTCGGCGGCAAGACCGGGATCAACCTCAAGGCCGGCAAGAACCTGGCCGGCGCCTTCCACCAGCCGCGCCTGGTGCTGGTCGATATCGCGACTCTGGCGACCCTGCCGGTGCGCGAACTGCGCGCAGGCTGGGCCGAGGTCGCCAAGCACGGGCTGCTGGACGGGCCGCTGTGGGACTGGTGCGAGGCCGAGGGCCCGGCCGCCATCGCCGGCGACCCCGCCGCCCTGCGCCACGCCGTGCTGGAATCCTGCCGGCTGAAAGGTGCGGTGGTCGCTGCCGACGAACGCGAGGAAGCCCCCGACGGCGGCCGCGCGCTGCTGAACCTTGGGCATACCTTCGGCCACGCCTTCGAAGCCGAATGCGGCTACGACGGCAGCCTGCTGCATGGCGAGGCCGTGGCGATCGGCCTCGTGCTCGCCGTCGCACTCTCCGCACGCCTGGGCTTCTGCGACGCCGGACTGCCCGCACGAGTCGCACGACACCTCTCGTCGGTCGGACTGCGGGCGCGGGTCATCGACCTGCCGCGCCCCTTCTCCACCGCCCGACTGATGGCGCGTATGCGGTCGGACAAAAAAGCCCGCGAAAGCGTGATGCGCTTCATCCTGCTGCGCAGCCCTGGCGATTGCTTCACCAGCAGCGACGTGCCGGAAGCGGCCGTCGAAAGCCTGCTGCGGGACGCGGGCTGCGGCGATTGAGGACGGCGCCGCTGGAAGGGGCTTTGCCCCCTCCAGACCTCCCCCAGCCGGGGACCCTGTCCCCGGGTGGGGGGAGGGTGAG
>JBBQHE010000097.1:0-15562 GCA_038323655.1 Acetobacterales bacterium
GGCCGGCCGCGGCGCCTTCGGCATGCTGAGCGACTTCGAGGACGAGGCCGCAGAGTTCCGCTGGCTGCGCCAGGTCGCCAAGGATTCCGGCCGCCCGGTCTGGTTCCTGCTGACCGACCGCGCCTATGACCCCCAGCGCTGGAAGCGGCTGATGGCGGGCGTGCATGCCGCCCGCGCCGACGGATTGCCGCTGTCGGCGCAGGTCGCCGGGCGCCCTGTGGGTCTGATCCTGGGGCTGACAACCTCGTTGAACCCCTTCGCCCTGCGCGAAGGCTTTGCGGCCCTCGCGCATCTGCCGCCGGCCGAGCAACTGGCGCGGCTGCGCGACCCCGCAGTGCGGGAGACGATCCTGGCCGAGGAAGCCTCGCCACGGCTGATGCACCTGGTGCCGCCGCTGTCGCGGCAGATCGCGACGCGGTGGGATGCGATGTTCGTGCTTGGCGATCCGCCCGACTACGAGCCGCCGCCGGAGCGCAGCTTGGCCGCGATGGCGGCCCGCGCGGGGCAGGATCCGGCGGCCTTCTGCTACGATTACCTGACCGGCGGCGATGGCACGCGGATGATCTACTTCCCGGTGGTGAACTACGTCCCCGGCGATCTTTCCGTGGTGCAGGAGATGATGGTCGATCCCTATACCGTGAATGGCTTGTCGGATGGCGGGGCGCATTGCGGGGTGATCTGCGATGCCTCCCTGCCGACCAGCATGCTGACCCACTGGGGCCGTGACCGCACACGCGGAACCAAGATGCCGCTGGAATTCCTGGTCAAGCGCCAGACCAGCGAGACCGCCGATTTCTTCGGCTTCGCCGACCGCGGACGTCTGGCACCGGGGTTGAAGGCGGATGTGAACGTCATCGACTTCGAAGGCCTGCACCTGCATCACCCGCAGATGATCTACGACCTGCCGGCCGGCGGGCGACGCCTGGTGCAGACGGTCGATGGCTATGACATGACGCTGGTCTCCGGCGTGCCGGTTATGGAAAAGGGGCGCGAGACCGGCGCGCGCCCCGGGCGCCTCGTCCGCGCCAAGTGAGCGCGGAACTGGCCGAGGCGCGGCGCGGCAGCGCGCTTCTGCCTCGCTTGTCTGCGCCGCCGCAAAACATGGCCGAGGCCGAGGCAATTCAGGAGGCGACTTTTGCCTCCCTCGGCCTTGCCCCGGCCGCTTGGAAAGTCGGCCGGCGCGGTGCGCTGATCTTCTCGGCGCCGATGCCGCCCGCGAACCGCACGCCATTGCCACCGGGCACGCTGATCGAATTCGAAGTGGCCCTGCAACTGCGGCAGGACGTGGCCGCGGCATCGCTCGACCTCGCGGCCCTGCCCGAGGTCGCCGACCTCGTGCCACTGTTCGAATTCGTCCGCAGCCGCTTCGCCCCCGATGCCGTGACAGGCGATTTCGACCAGGTGGCCGATTGCGCCGCCAATCACGGCATGGCCGTGGGGGCGGCCACTGGTCCCTGGAACCTGGCCGAGGTGGAGCAGGCGGAGATGCGCCTGTTCATCGACGACACGCAGGTCGCGCATCATCGCGGCCCACACCGCGCCCTGCCACTGATGCCCCTTCTGGCCGCCTGGCGCGACCGCGCCGCGGCGCGGGGCCGATTGCTGCGCGCGGGTGAGGTCGTGACCCTTGGCAGCCTGACCGGCATGTTGCCGATCCCGCAAGGAGCGCGCCGCCTGCGTGGGGAAATCGTCGGGCGTGGCGTCCTGGACTACGTGATCGCCTGACCGATGTGCCGGGCGGCACGGCCGACCGCGCCGCCTGCCATGGCCGCCACGGTGCTCACAATGTTCGTGACCGCCCTCGCCGTTGCGATGCGAGACGGCCCGGCGAGGCGATCAGGCCGCCGGGCGTACATCATCCAGCAGGATGATGCGATGCAGGCGCCGGCTGTACTGACCCTCGTCCCACTCCGTCGCCCGATGCAGGCTGCAGCGGTTGTCGCTCATGAGCACATCGCCGGGGCGCCAGTGATGCGCATGGACGAAACGCGACTGCGTCATGTGCGCCAGCAGGGTGGCGAACAGGGCCGCGCCCTGATCAGCCGGGAGGCCGTCCATGACCGATCCCCATTCGCCGCCCATGTACAGGCCACGCCGGCCGCTTTCCGGATGGGTGCGTACCAGCGGGTGAACCACGTCGGGGTAGAGCGCGGCCTCGGCCTCGACCTGCGCTTCGGTCGAGTCGGGGAAAAGAACGCGGAACAGGTTTCGGCGGCTGTGCCGCACGGAAAGCCCGTCGATCCGCGCGCGCATTTTTGCGTCAAGGCCTTCATAGGCCGCGATGCCATTGGCATAGCGGGTTTCCCCGGCGACCGGCGGCACCTCCAGCGCATGCAGGAAGGTGAACAGCGCGGCCTTTTCCAGATGATAATGGTCGGTATGCCAGTTCAGCCCGACCTTCACCGCCCCGGCCGCACGCCCACCCTGAACGACGTTGCCGACGACAAAGACCTCCGGATGACTGGGCACGCAAAAATCCTGCCGGCTGTGGATGTCCAGCGTGCTTCCGAAGCGGCGCGTGAAAGCGACATAGCTCGGCACCGTCAGATGCGCCTGGTCGCGGATCAGCAGCAGCGTGCGTTCGACGCAGGCTGCACGCAGGATGGCGGTGATCTCGGAATCCGCCGGCGCAGCCAGGTCGACGCCGCCGATCTCGATCCCGATATCCGGCTCCAGCGGCCGCAGGCTCAATCCGCGGCGTGTGGCCGCGGCGCGCCAACCGGTGAGGCCCACGCCCATGGTCAGGTGATTTCCTGCACCATGCGAAGGCGACGCTTGTCCGCATCCGTTGTCAGGAAGCGGTTGTAGAGGGGTTGCGCGGCGGCCTGGAACGGTGCCTTTTCCGGGTCGGTCACGACAGCGCCATTGGCGACCGCCTGCGTATGCAGGGCGGTTTCGCCGGTGACGACCAGGTTGCGCTCGAACACCGCGCTTTCCTCGGCCGCCTGGGTGACCGCCAGGCGCAGGTCTGGCGGCAGCGCCTGGAAGCGGCGTTCGGACAGGATCACGGGGGCGGTCAGCGCCAGCCAGCCGATGCGCGCCCAGTTCTTCGACACTTCGTAGAATTTCTGGGCGACGAAGTTGGTATAGGCAGCCTCGGCACCATCGACCACGCCAACCTGCAATGCGCCGTAGAGCTCGCCATAGGCCAGCGGCGTGGCATTGGCGCCGAAGGCCTGGAAGGCCGCGACATGTACCGGGTTCTGCTGGGTGCGTATCTTGCGGCCGCGCAGATCCTCGATCCCGTTCACCGGGCCGCGCGCCATGACATGGCGGATGCCGGAGGAGTAGAGCGACAGCAGGCGGAAGTTCCGCGCCCGCGAGGCTTCGGTCAGCTCCACCATGACCGGGCTGATCGCGACCTTTTCCAGATGCGCGTAGTCGCGGATCAGATAGGGCATGTCGAAGAGTTGGAACTCACGCACGAAATTGGCGAGTGCCGCATGGGAGGGCACGGCGATGTCGATGGTGCCCAGCGCCACGCCCTCGATCATCGGCAATTCGTTGCCGAGTTGGCCGTTGGCGAAAATCTGCAGGCCCGCGCGGCCGGAGGTGATCTCCCGCAGGCGGCGGTCCATCACCTTCAGGCCTTCGTCCTGCACCTCGCCCACCGCATTGGTATGCGCGGCACGGAAGGTCACGGTCTGCGCCAGCGCGGGACGCGCGACGAAAGGTGCCGCGAGCCCGGCGGCGATCAAGGTGCGGCGGTCGATCATGGGGGCCTCCTTCATGGGGTCACATCAGGGCACGCGGCAGCCACAGCACCACCTGCGGGACGTAGGTGCTGAGCAGCAGCATGAGGATAAGCGGAATAAGCGGAATCCAGATAACGCGGCTGACCTGCATCACCGACCGGCCCGACACGGTGCAGGCGATGAACAGGCAGATGCCGTAGGGCGGCGTGATCAGCCCAATCGACAGGTTGATGGCAACGACCACACCGAAATGCAGCGGATCGATGCCAAGATGGATGGCGATCGGCATCAGCACCGGCATCAGGATCAGCAATGCGGATATGCTTTCCATGAACATGCCGACGATCAGCAGCAGCACGTTCACCACAATCAGGAAGACCCAGGCCGAACCGACATTGGCGGCGAACCAGGCGGCCAGCATGCTCGGCACGTCCTGGATCGCGACCAGCCAGGAGAAGATGGACGCCGTGCCGATGATGATCATGACGGCCGAGGAGATGCCCGCGGTTCGCAGCATCATCTTGGGCAGGTCGCGCCAGGTCATTTCGCGATAGACGAAAAGCCCGATGAACAGGCCGGCGACCACGGCCAGGACCGCGGCTTCGGTCGGCGTCACGATGCCGCCGATGATCCCGACCACGACGATCACCGGCATGGACAGGGCCGGCAATGCTTCACGCAGGGCCGTGGCCAGGCGCTTCAACTCGAAGGGCTGGGCATCGGCATAGCGTTCGGGCTCGCGCCGCGTGTACAGCCAATGCCCCGCCATCAGCCCGGCCGCGGCGATCAACCCAGGCACGATCCCGCCCAGGAACATCGCGCCCACCGACAGGTCGGAAATCATCGCCAACACTACCATGATGATCGATGGTGGGATGATCGGCCCAAGTGACCCGGCCGAGGCCACGGTGGCGGCGGCGTAGTCGAGGTCGTAGCCGCGCTTCTTCATCTCGGGCAGCAGGATGGAGGAGATCGCCGCGGTATCCGCGCTGCCGGAGCCCGAGATTGCGGAAAGCCCCGTCGCGGTGACGGTCGCCACCATGTACATGCTGCCGCGTATCCAGCCGACCAGCGCCGTCGCCAGCCCCACCATGGCGCGGGCGATCCCGCCCTGTTCCATGATCAGCCCGGCCAGCACGAAGAAGGGAATGGCCAGCAGCGGAAAGCTGTCGATGCCGTTGTACAGCCGCTGCGCCACGACCACGAGCGGCGTCGCGCCTGTCACCGCCAAGGTCAGCGCCCCGGCCACGCCGAGCACGAAGACCATGGGCGCACCAGCGGCCAGCAGCAGCAGGAAGGAGCCAAAGGTGAAGATCATTCAGTCCACCCGAACGCCGCCACCGGTGGTGACCGAGGTGCGACCAATGATGGCTGCACCGAAAGCCAGCGCTGCCTCCAAGCCAAAATATGCGGCGCTGACCGGCAGCGCGATGTAGGGCACCTGCATCGACAGTTGCAGCGCGGCGCTGGTCTGGATCGCTCCGACCTCGATCAGCAAGAGCCCACCCTCGAAGACGACCCAGAGGAACCAGAGACACAGAATCGCGACCGGCACCATGATGGCCCGCGCAAGCCAGACAGGCAGCATCTCGACAAAGGTCTCGATCGAGACATGCAGCCTTTCGCGCATCGCGTAGCCCGCGCCCAGCAGCACCATCCAGATCTGTGCGAAGGTCGCGACTTCGCTCGCCCCGGCGATGGAGAAGTTGAAGACGTAGCGGCCAAGGACCTGCATGAGCACTGAGACGACCATGATCCCGACCAGCAGGATCAGGGTAAGCTCCACCAGGCGGCGAAGCAGCGTCAGCGTTGCGCGGGGCAGGGCTGCAAGCGCCCTCGCGCCTCGGTCAAGCATGCAAAAGCGGTGGTGTTGCAAACATGTGTGCGGCGGCACGCAAGATGCGGGCCAAGCGGCAACCGGCCCGATCAAGCGTAGCCGGGCGGTGCGACAAAACCGCGATGCCGTTCTTCCACCATCCGCGCCAAGGCGATGCAGCGCCGGTCCTGCCCGAAGGGGCCGATGATCTGCCCGCCGATCGGCAGGCCGGCGGATGACAAGGCCAGTGGCACTGTCGTGGCCGGTAGGTAGGAGGCGGAGGCGAGCCCGTGCCAGAAATAGTCATTCGCAGAAGGCCGGGGCACGTCATCCACCATCACCTGCCGCGCATGCTTTGGCACATCGCCAAACATGGGGAAGGCGGGCGTCGAGGCAACAGGACAAAGCAGCGCATCGAAGCGCCCGAAGAAAGCGGCCCAGGCGGCGATCAGGTCGTGGCGCCGCTGTTGCACTGCGTGCCAGTCGCGATGCGACAGCGTGTTGCCGCGCAGCAGGAGTGCCAGATAGCTGCCGTCATCGGGCGACAGCGCGGCGGCTGCGGCAAGGTTCGCAGCGTATTCCGCCGGGCTCTGGCGGGCGCTGGTCGCGGCGCGCAGCAACAGGACGTAGATTTCATAGGCATCGCGGCTGGGGAAACCTGGGCCCACAACCTCCTCGACCCTCGCCCCGGCGCGTCGCAGCGCCTCGGCGGCGGCGCGCAGCGCGGCAGTCGTGTCACTGTCGACCGGGAAATCCGCATCGGTCGCCATCACGGCGATCCGCCAGCCGCCATCGGGCGCGACGGGTGCCGGTTGATCCAGCCGCCAGGCGACGCCGGCTTCTGCATCGGGTCCGGCCAGGATCGACAGTGCGAGGTCGAGGTCGCCGGCGCTGCGGGCCATCGGGCCGTAGACGCCGATATCTGAGGGCGCGGTCCGCCCCGGTGTCGCGTGGCCGCGCCCCGGCACCAGGCCGAAACTCGGCTTGTGCCCAAAGACGCCGCAGAAATGCGCAGGCATGCGAATGGAACCGCCAATGTCGCTGCCGATCTCCAGCGCCGTCATGCCGGCGGCCAGCGCCGCGGCCGCCCCGCCTGAGGATCCGCCCGGGCTGCGTTCGAGGTCCCAGGGATTGCGCGTGGTGCCGTAGATCGGGTTGCTGCTCTGCCAATCGGCCAGTGAAGGCGGAACATTCGTCTTGCCCAGCAGGATGGCCCCCGCGCCGAGAAGCCGGTCCACCGCCAGCGCATGCCGTGTCGGGACATTGTGGCGCAAGGCCTCCAGACCGAAGGTCGAGGGCAGGCCCGCGACATCAAAGGAGTCCTTCACCGTGATCGGGACGCCATGCAGCGGCCCCCAGGACTCGCCGCGCGCCAGCGCTGCATCCGCATCGGCTGCGCGCGCCACCGCGGCCTCGGCCTGGACATGCAGGATCGCGTTGATGGCGGGGTTGAAGCGGCCAATCCGTTGCAGATACGTCGCGACCACGGCGCTGGCACTCAATTTGCCTCCCCGCATGGCAGCAGCGAGTGCGTGGGCAGAGCCAAAGGCGTTGGGTTCCATGCATGGAGTCCTGTTCCGAGCGCAGGGCTTGATAAACGCGCCGCGGAGCGTAGTTTGCTGGAAACCCGTAAGCGTGGAAAGATTACAAGTTTCGCATTCGAAATTCGTGAATAAAGGCTGCCTCATGATCCTGCCATGGCTTCGCCTCGTCTTCTGCGCCATGCTCCTGCTGCCGGCCGTCGCCGTAGCGCAGACGGTTGTACGCCTCGCCTCGGCGCAAAACTCCCTCGGCTCGCTGCCGATTGTCATCGCCAAGCAGCAGGGCTTTTATACGACCGAGAATCTACGTGTGGAAACGGTGGATTTTCGGGGCGGCGCGCCGGCCGTGCAGGCCCTTGCCTCGGGCAGTGTCGAGGCCTGTATCTGCGCCGCCGACCATGCCGTGCGCCTGCGCAGCCGCGGCCAGGGCGGCATCGTCCTCGTCGCGCTGACGGAGTACCACGGCTACGGCCTGGTGGCGCTGGCAAGCTCGCGCTTCACCGATCTGGCCAGCCTGCGCGGACAGCGCGTGGGCATTACCTCTTCCGGCAGCCTAACCGACAATACCCTGCGCTACTACCTGGCGCAGGCCGGCATCAACGCTGACCGCGACCTTCAACTTTCCGGCGTCGGCACGGGCGGGCCGATGCGGGCGGCGATCGAAAGCGGCGCGGTGGCGGCGGGCATGCTCACGACGCCCGATGTGCAGGCGGCCTTGGCGGCCGGCGGGCGGTTCAAGCTGATCCAGGATTTCAGGGCGCTGCAATACCCCGCGCTGGACCTGCTGGTGGTGGAACGCTGGCTGCGGGCCAATGGCGATACCGCCCGAGCCTTGGCGCGCGGCACGATCCGCGGGGCCGCGTTGATCCAGACTGATCGTGCTGCCGTGGAGGCAGCGCTACTGGAAATGTTCCCCGCGCTCGACCCCGCGCTGCGCACGGTGCTGGCCGAAGAGGCGCCCCGCCTCATCTCCGCCGACGGCCGCATGGGGCGGGAGGGCTACGAGTTGATGGTGCGGATGATGCAGGGCACGGACCCTTCGCTCCGCGCGGTGCCGTATGAGCAGGTCACCGCCTTCGATTATTTGCCGCGTCCCTGATGTCCGACGTGACCACCGCGGCCGCCCCGCCGCGCGACACCGCCGCCCCGGCGAGTCCCGCCGGCGACAGCATTCTGTGGCAGCAGGCGGCCTTCATCGCCGCCCTGCTGATGCTGTGGGAGGTGACGGGCGCCTTCCTGGTCGATCCCTTCTGGTCCAGCCGGCCGAGCCTGATCGGCGAAAGGCTGTGGCTTCTGACGCGCAATGGCGACCTTGTCTGGCACGTCACCGCCACGGTCTCGGAAGCAGGTCTCGGCCTCGCGCTGGGCTCCGTCGTGGGTGTTGCCGTGGGGCTTTTGATGGCCCGCTTCACGCGGGCGGCACGGATCGCCGAACCCCTGTTCATGGGGCTCTACAGCCTGCCCCGCGTGGCGCTCGCGCCGCTGTTCATCCTGTGGTTCGGCATCGGCCTGTTGTCGAAGGTGATGATGTCCTTCTCCATGGTCGTCTTCGTCTTCGTGCTGAACGTGTTGGAAGGCGTGCGCTCGCTCGACCGCGACCCGATCGACCTGATGCGCACCATGCGGGCGCCGCAGTCCTACATCATCCGCCGCGTGATGCTGCCGGCGATTCTGCCCTGGATCCTGGCCAGTTTTCGCATTGGCGTGGGGCTGGCGCTGATCGGTGCGGTGGTCGGCGAGTTGATCGGCTCCAACCGCGGCCTCGGCTGGTACATCGAACGATCCGCCGGGCAGCTGGATACGACGGGCGTCTTCACCGGCATTGTCGTGCTGATCGCGCTGGCGATGATGGCGAACCAGATCATCGCCATCGCCTCCCGCCTTTTGACGGGCTGGCGCCAGTGATGGACGGCAGCAACATGGGCCGTGCGACCAAGATGGCGGTGGAAAACCTCTCCGTCATCTTCCAGGGCAAGGCGGGCACGGTGCCGGCCATCCAGGATCTTTCCATGTCCGTGGGGCAGGGCGAGTTCGTGGCCATCGTCGGCCCCAGCGGCTGCGGGAAATCGACGCTGCTGAAAGTTGCCTCCGGCCTTGTGCGACCGGCCGCGGGGCGCATCAGCATCGATGGCCAGGTTGTCGACGGTCCCTTGCCGAAAGTCGGCTTCATGTTCCAACGCGACACCTTGCTGCCCTGGGCGACGGTCGCCGGCAACATCTCCGTCGGCTGCGAATTGTCCGGCCTGCCGAAGGCTCAGCACGCGGCCCGCGTCGCGGCATTGGTAGAACTCGTGCGCTTGCAGGGCTTTGAAAACCACTATCCCGCGGCCCTGTCGGGCGGCATGCGCCAGCGTGTCTCGCTTGCCCGGCTGCTCGCCTACGAGCCCGAGATGTATCTGATGGACGAGCCCTTTGGCGCGCTCGACTACCAGACCAAGATCGTCATGGGGCGCGAGCTGCTGCGCATCTGGGAAACACGCCGCCGCAGCATCGTCTTCGTCACGCATGACATCGAGGAAGCGGTGGCGCTGTCGGACCGCGTCATTGTCATGGGCGCGCGGCCCGGGCGCATCGTCGCCGAACATGCCATCACCTTCGAACGTCCACGCGACCCGCGCGCCCTGCGCGGCGACCCGCGTTTCGGCGCGCTGGTCCAGACCATCTGGTCGGACCTTGCCATCACGGATTAGGAAGTCTTCGCCATGTCGCTCCGCTTCGGCGCACACCCGTCCAACCTGACCCTGACCGCGATCACCCATCACGCGCCGCTGCAACAGGGGCTGCGCGATGCCGGGCTGGACCCGAGCTTCCTGTGGTATGCCGAAGGCCGGATGATGCAGGACCTCGCGGCCTCGGGCCAGGTGAACGTCATCGGTACCGGCACCACGCGCGCCGTCTGGGCCCAGGCCGAGGGCCTGTCCATCGCCTATATCGGCGCCTCCCGCCCGCGCAAAAGCTGGTCCGCGATCCTGGTGCCGGAGGGGTCGGACATCCGCAAGCCGGCCGATCTGAAGGGTCGGCGCGTCGGGCTGATCGAAGGCTCCTTCCAGACCTATTTCTTGCTGGCCGCGCTGGATCGCGTCGGTCTCGGCTACGAGGATGTGGTGCATCTGAATAAGAAGCCGGGCGAAAGCCAGCGCGCGCTACGTGCCGGTGAGATCGATGCCTGGGTTGCGATGGACCCCTACCTTTCCGCCGCCATGGCTGAACCTGGCCTGCGAAAAGTCATGGAATGCGACGGCGTCATTTCCAACCGCTCCGTCTTCTGGGTGCTGCAGGATGTGGTGGACCGCGGCCCGGCCGTGGTGCAGGCGGTCTTCGACGCTCTGGCCGCGACCGATGAATGGATCGACGCCGACCACGCCCGCGCCGGTGCGCTGTTCGCCCAGGCCATCGGCAACGGCCTGTCCGCCGAAGAATGGGCCAAGGGCATCGCCAGCCGCGAGTGGGGCATCCTGCTGCCGGACGAGGCGCTGATCGCCGAACAGCAAACCGAAGCCGACCTGCTGGCCAAGCACCGCATCCTCAAGCGCCGCATCAACGTGGCCGAAGCCGTGCTGCCCTACCAGATCGCGCTGCATCGCAAGGCGGCCTGAGCCATGGCCGTGGAATTCTTCTGGCGCATCCCGACCCATGGCGATGGCCGTACCCCCGGGTCCAAGGGCTGGAACCGCGGCGACTGGAAGCCGGCCAAGCCTGGCTCCATCGCCCCGGGCGCCAATGGCGCAGGCTACATCGACTACATGGCGCAGGTCGCCCAGGCCTGCGAGATCTCGGGCTTCGACGGCGTGCTCGTCCCCTCCTCGCTGCCGAGCGACGAGCCGCTGATCGTCGCCGCCGCCCTGTCGCGCGAAACGCGGACGCTGCGCTTCATGACGGCTTTCCAGCCAGGCTTCATCACACCCGCCTATGCCGCCAAGATGGGCGCAACGATGCAGCGTATCAGCGGCGGGCGCATCGAGTGGAACGTCATCACCGGCGGCAGCGCCCCGGCCCAGCGCGCCTATGGCGACATGACGCCGCATGACGCGCGCTATGCCCGCACCGGCGAATGGCTGGATGTGATCGCGGGGCTCTGGGGCGGCGCGCCCTTCGACCACAAGGGCGATCTTTATGAAGTCGAGGGCGGCGGGCTGACCGCGCCGCTCGGCGCCGCGCGCAAGCCAGGCATCTATTTTTCGGGCTCGTCCGACGCGGCGCTCGCGGTTGCGGCGAAGCACGCCGACTTCTACCTGATGTGGCTGGAGCCAATGGCGGCGATGCAGGCCCAGATGGACCGGCTCAACGCCATGGCCGCCGCCCACGGCCGGCGCCCAAGCTACGGCGTGCGCGTGGATCTTTTCGCGCGCGAGACGGAGGAGGAAGCCTGGGACGAAGCCCGCCGCCTCTGGGCACGCGTCGCGGCCGGGGCCGCCCCTGCGGGCAACCCCATGACCAGCGCGGGCGGGGCTGATTCCGTCGGCGCCCAGCGCCAGGCCGCCCTGCGCAGCGGTGCTGGCACCAGCTTCGAGGACCATGTGATCGGCCCCAACCTCTGGTCCGGGCTGGGAGCAGTGCGGCCCGGCCCGACCATCGGCATCTTCGGCAGCTACCAGCAGGTGGCCGAACGCCTCGCCGAATACGCCCAGGCGGGCATCGGCCATTTCATCCTGGCGGCCAACCCACATCTCGAAGAAGCCTATCGCATCGGCGAAGAAGTGCTGCCGCGTGTGCGGGCCATCCTGGGTGAGGGGCTGGCACAGGCCGCGGAGTAGCCGTAAGGGGCGGGAAAACACGGAGGCTTCGTCCATGCTCCCCCGCCGCCTGCTTCTTGCGACCCCGCTGCTGCCCGCCCTGGCCCAAGCCCAGACCCGCGCTTGGCCTGACCGGCCTGTTCGGCTGCTGCAAGGCTTCGCCGCCGGTGGCACGACCGACATCCTGGCCCGCATCATCGCCCCCGCAATGGCCGCCGCCTGGGGCCAGCCGGTGGTGGTGGAAAGCCGCCCCGGCGCCGGTGGCACGCTGGCCGCCGAGGCACTGGCCCGCGCCACCGATGGCCATACGCTGATGTTGCTGAACAACGGTTTTGCGGTGTCGGCGGCACTTTATCGCCGCCTGCCTTATGACCCCCGCGCGGATATCGAACCCGTGGCGATGATCGCCTCGATCGGCCTGGTCATCCTGGCGGGCGCGGATGGGCCGCGCGACCTCGCCGATCTTGTCGCCCGCGCCCAGGCGCGGCCGGAGGCGCTGAATGTCGCGACCGTCGGCGTCGGCAGCACCCAGCATTTCGTGGCCGAGGCGGTGCAAGCCGCGGGCGGCTTCCGCCTGACGCACGTGCCCTATCGCGGCACGCCGGCCGCCATCCTGGCGCTCCGCGCCGGTGAGGTGCAGGTGGTCAGCGAAACCGCCTCCGCCGTGCTTGGCCAAATCCGCGGCGGCGAGGTCCGGGCCCTGGCCATCACCTCCCGCACACGCTCCCCCCTGCTGCCCGACGTGCCCACCGTCGCCGAGGCGCTGGGCCGCCCGGAGTTCGATATCGAGACCTGGTATGCGCTCGGCGCCCCGGCCCGCACCCCGCCCGAGGTGATCGCCCGCATCACCGATGTCGCGCGCCAGATGCACGCCAATGCCGAGTTGCGCGCACGTCTGGGCGACCTTGGCCTGGTCCCGCGCGACCCCGGCACCCCGGCCGAAACACGTGCCACGGTCCAGGCGGAAATCGCCCGCTGGGCCGAGGTGATCGAGCGCACGCGCATGGAGCGCCAGTGACGGCTGGCGAGCTGCCCGCCCTGAGCCTAGTCTGGCCGCAACAGGAGAGCCGCGATGCGCAACGACGATGAAATCTGGCAGCGGGTGGATGAGCGACGCGACGCCTATGTGGGCCTCGCCGACCGCGTCTGGGGCATGCCGGAGCTCTGCTACAACGAACACCGCAGCGTCGCGGAACACCTGGCGATGCTGCAGGCCGAGGGCTTCCGCATCACCCAGAACCTCGCGGATATCCCGACCGCGGTGATGGGTGAGGCCGGGGAGGGTGGGCCTGTCATCGCCATCCTGGGTGAATACGACGCCCTGCCGGGGCTGTCGCAGGAAGCGGGTGTCGCGGAACACCGCCCCTTGCCGGGCGATGGCTACGGCCATGGCTGCGGCCACAACCTGCTCGGCTCGGCCAGCCTGATGGCGGCCGCGGCGGTGAAGGATTACCTCGCCGCCAATGGCCTGCCGGGCCGCGTGCGCTACTACGGCTGCCCGGCCGAGGAGGGCGGGGCCGCCAAGGCCTTCATGGTCCGCGCCGGCGCCTTCGATGATGTGGACATCGCCATCACCTGGCACCCGTCCAGCTTCGCGGGCGTGACCGATCCCGTCTCGCTGGCCAATACCCGCATCGACTTCACCTTCCACGGCCGCGCCGCCCATGCCGCCGCCGCACCGCACCTCGGGCGCAGCGCGCTGGATGCGGTGGAGTTGATGAATGTCGGCGTGAACTACATGCGCGAACACATGCCGTCGGATGCGCGCATCCACTACGCCTATCTCGATGCCGGCGGCATCGCGCCGAACGTGGTGCAGTCGCGCGCCAAGGTCCGCTATCTGATCCGCGCGCGCGACCTGGTCGAACTCAACGCGCTGGTGCTGCGTGTCCGCAAGATCGCCGATGGCGCCGCGTTGATGACCGAGTGCAGCGTCAGTTCCGAAGTGATCTCCGCGGTGTCGAACCTGCTGGGCAATACGCCGCTGGAACAGGCGATGCACAGCAACCTGGAACGTCTCGGCCCGCCGCCCTTCACCGCGGAGGACCGCGCCTTCGCCACCCAGATCCAGGCGACGCTGAGCGAGGCGGATATCCTGGCCGCCTATCGGCGCGAGGGCCTGGCGCCCGAGACCGGCAAGCCGCTCTGCGACGCCATCGTGCCGCTGGGCGCCAAGGGCGGCGGCATGAATGGGTCCACCGACGTCGGCGATGTGTCGTGGAAGGTGCCGACCGTGCAAGCGCATGGCGCGACCTGGGCGATCGGCACGCCGGCCCATTCCTGGCAGGTGGTGGCCCAGGGCAAGATGCCGTTGGCCCACACCGGCATGGTGCATGTCGCCAAGGTCATGGCCGGCACCGCGCTGGATGCGCTGCGCCAGCCGGAGTTGATCGCACGCGCCAAGGCCGACCACGCCGCGCGCACCGGTGGCAAGGGATACCACAGCCCGCTGTCGCCCGAAGCGAAGCCCGCGCTGGGCATGTCGCTGGCTGAGTAGCCGGCTTGGCCGCGATCCAGACCGTCCTCGGCCCCATCGCGCCCGAGGCCTTGGGCGTCACGCTGCTGCACGAGCACATCCTCTGCGACATCACCCCGCCGCATCTGCGCGATGTGCCGGGGTTGGATGCGCCTATCACGCTCGCCAGCCGCTACGACATCGACTACGGCCGCCGCCCGCATGCGGGGAAATCCAAGCTGCTGGACCTTGAACTCGCCGTGGCCGAGGTCGCGGCCTTTCGCGCCGATGGCGGCGCCAGCATCGTGGAGCTTACCATCGGCGGGCTCGCGCCCGATCCGCTCGGGTTGCATGCGGTGTCGCGCCGCACCGGCGTGCAGATCGTCATGGGCTGCGGGCATTACGTCCACGCCTTCCACGACCCCGCCAACGCGACCCGCAGCATCGAGGATTTCGCCGCGGAGATGATCGCCGCCCTGCGCACCGGCGCCTGGGGCACCGATGTGCGCGCCGGGCTGATCGGGGAGATCGGCTGTTCCGACATCTGGACCGAACAGGAACAGCGCGTCATGGCCGGCGCCGTGATCGCCCAGGCCGAGACCGGCGCGGCGCTGACCATCCACCCCGGCGCCGTGCCGCACCAGCCGCTGGAGATCATCGCCTTCCTCAAGGCGCGCGGCGGCAACATCTCCCGCACCATCATCGACCACATCGACCGCACCATCTTCGACCACGACCGGCTGTTCCGCCTGGCCGATACCGGCTGCGTGCTGGAATTCGACCTGTTCGGCTACGAACACGCCTACTGGGCCTTCGCGCCGATCAACATGCCAAACGACGGCACGCGGATCGACATGATCCGCGCACTGTTCGACCGCGGTCATGGCGCGCAGGTCGCGATTTCGCAGGACATCTGCCGGCTGACGCGGCTGCTGGCCTATGGCGGCCATGGCTACGGCCATCTGCTGCGGAACGTCGTGCCCTTCATGCGGGAGAAGGGTTTTTCGCAGGCCGAGGTCGCGCAGATGTTGGTGGAAACCCCGCGGCGGTTGCTTGCGGTCTAACCCAGCCGCGCACCCCACTCATCGCCGCGCATGAAGGCCTCCAGGCTCGCGCGATCCGGCGCCCGGCCTTCCATCGCGCAGACGCTGCGCCAGGCCAGCGCCAGCATGCAGGACACGACAGGCACCTGGCCGCGCCAGCCCAGGATCGGCCGCAGCGTCGGCATCCCGGTGCCGAGCATGACGATGGCATCCAGCCCCGTCGTATCCATGCCGGCCAGCGCTGCCTCCGCCGTATCGGCCGCCATCGCATAGATCGGG
>JBBQHE010000098.1:0-15442 GCA_038323655.1 Acetobacterales bacterium
CCTCACCCCGCGGCACAGGCTGGCCGATACCGAAACGAAAGGACGTGGGGTTCAGGCCATCGGGCATGGGGTCATCCATCAAGAAGGTCGTGTGCGCTGTCAGAATTGGCGCGGAACGGCCGGGCGTAAAGTGCGCGGCCACCAGCCTGCGGGGCGTGTCCTGTCACCCGGGCGCCGCATCCAGGGTCTCGGCCAGCAGCGCCAGCAGGCGGTCAGCGAAACGACGCATGTTTGCCACGCGGTCGGCGCTGGCCGTTTCCAGCGTGATCACGCGTTCCACGGGCCCGCTGATCGCGAGGCAACTGTGCCCCGGCGCATCGCCGTAGCGATTGCCAGCGGGGCCGGCGGCACCAGTCTCGGCGATGCCCCAGTCGGTGCCCAGGCGGGCGCGGATCCTGCTTGCGCACAACAGCGCATAGGGTTCGGATGCCGACCGTATTCCCTGCATGTCGGCCGCCGTCAGCCCGAGCAGCGCGGTCCGCGAGGCCAGGGTGTAGACCACTGCACCCCCCATGAACCAGGCGCTGCTGCCAGGCACGGCCAGTATCGCGGCCGACACCAGCCCCCCGGTCGAGGATTCCGACACGCCGAGCGTCTGCCCCCGCTGTTTGAGCATCGCGCCGATGCGCACCGCGTCGTTCATGCCAGTTCCTTCATCGCGCGCGAAAAGCCGGCGCCGATCGCCTCGCGATCGATGTGGCGCCCGTCCCGCACCACGCAGCGCCCGCCCACGAACACACTGCGGACCGGGTTGCCCTGTCCGGAGAATATCCAGGCGTCGAGCAGCGCGTCGCCCGCCTGCCCGACCAACCCTGGGTGCCCGGCGTCGAGTTCCACCAGATCGCAGCGTGCGCCAGGCGCGATCCGGCCGAGCGCGCGCCCGCTGGCCTGGGCGCCGCCGGCCCAGGCCGCGTCCAGCAGCACGCGGCCGGGGTGCGGGTTGTCGTCGTCGGTGGCGATGCTGCGCTGCTGCAGTGCCAGGCGCTGGCTGGTTTCCAAGGCGCGGAGTTCGTCGCGCGGACTGGTGCCGACATGGCTGTCGGTGCCGATGCCGAAGAGTCCGGCAGCGTTGCGATAGGCGGGCAAAGCGAAGGTGCCATCGCCCAGGCTGGCTTCGGTGGAGGGGCAAAGCCCCACCACCGCGCCGGTCGCGGCCAGGGCGCGCGTTTCCTCCATCGTCATGTGGGTGCAATGGATCAGGCACCAGCGGGCATCGAGCGGGGCGTTGCGCAACAGCCATTCCACCGGCCTGGCCCCGGTGGCGGCGATGCAATCGGCAACTTCCTGCATCTGTTCGGCGGCGTGCATATGGATCGGCGTGCGCATCGCGAACAACGCCGACAGCATTTCCGGCGACACAGCGCGCAGCGAATGCGGCGCCACGCCGATGGCGAACTGCGCATCGCGCTCGGCCTCCGCAACCAGCCGGTCCAGGATCGCAAAAAATCCGTCGAGGTCGTTCAGGAATCGGCGCTGGCCGGCGTGCGGCGCCTTGCCGAAAATGCCACCAAAAGCATAGAGGCTGGGCAGCATCGTCATGCCGATCCCGGCGCGCCGGGCGGCCGCCATCATCCGCAGCCCCATCTCGGCGGGGTCCGCATAGGGCCGGCCATCCGGCTGATGGTGCAGGTAGTGGAATTCGGCGATGCTGGTGAAACCCCACTCCAGGCATTCGACGTAAAGCTGGGCGGCGATCGCCTCGGCCTGCCCGGGGCTGACGGTCAGCGCATGGCGGTACATCGCTTCCCGCCAGGTCCAGAAGGAATCCTGCCCGGCCGGCGAGCGCCTTTCGCCATGTCCCGCCATGCCACGCTGGAAGGCGTGCGAATGAAGGTTCGGTACGCCGGGGATGATGACCCCGGCCAGACGAATGTCAGCCGTGCCGGGTTTCGAACCGGGCGTGACCGTGACGATGGTGCCGGCGGCATCGGCGACGATCCGCACATCGCTCGCCCAGCCATCAGGCAGCAGCCCAATATCGGCGAAGATCCCGGTCATGTCGCTGTGCTTCCCCTGGGGCATGGCCTCGGTATGCTCTCCGCATGACCCATCCCACCCGCTTCCGCAACGCCCCCGCCATACGCAGCCCCCGCGGACTGGTGAAATCCGCCCTGCATTGGACCACCGAGGCGCCCTTGCGGATGCTGATGAACAACCTGGATGACGAGGTGGCCGAGGACCCCGGTAGCCTCACCGTCTATGGCGGCATCGGTCGCGCCGCGCGCGACTGGGCCAGTTACGAGACCATCGTCGCGACGCTGCGCCGGTTGACCGAAAGCCAGACCCTGCTTGTGCAGTCGGGCAAGCCGGTCGGCGTGTTCGAAACCCATGCCGATGCGCCGCGGGTGTTGATCGCCAATTCCAACATCGTGCCGGCCTGGGCGAATTGGGAACATTTCAACCACCTCGATCGCCTCGGGCTGATGATGTACGGGCAGATGACGGCAGGGTCCTGGATCTACATCGGCAGCCAGGGGATCGTGCAGGGCACCTACGAAACCTTTGCCGAGGCCGGGCGGCAGCATTTCGGCGGCGATCTCAAGGGCCGTTGGATCCTGACAGCCGGCCTGGGCGGCATGGGCGGCGCGCAGCCCCTGGCGGGTGTTTTTGCCGGGGCCTCGGTGCTGGCGGTCGAATGCCAGCCGTCGCGGATCGAGAAGCGGCTGGAGACGCGGTATCTGGATTACCGTGCCGATGACCTCGACACCGCGCTGGCGATGATCCGCACGGCGACCACCCCGATCTCCGTCGGGCTGCTGGGCAATGCCGCCGAGGTCTTTCCCGAACTCGTGCGCCGCGGCGTGGTGCCCGATATCGTGACCGACCAGACCTCGGCGCATGATCCGTCCAACGGCTATCTGCCGGCGGGCTGGACCCTGGCCGACTGGATGGCGCGGCGCGAAAGCGACCCGCGCGCGGTCGCGTCGGCCGCGAAGAAAAGCATGGTGCCGCATGTCCAGGCGATGCTCGACTTCAAGCGCCTGGGCAGCATTGTCATGGACTACGGCAACAACATCCGACAGATGGCCAAGGATGAGGGCCTGGCGGATGCTTTCGACTTCCCGGGCTTCGTGCCGGCCTATATCCGCCCGCTGTTCTGCCGTGGCATCGGGCCGTTCCGCTGGGCCGCGCTGTCGGGCGACCCCGAGGATATTTTCCGGACCGACGCCAAGGTGCGGGAACTGATCCCCGACGATCCGCACCTGCACAACTGGCTTGACATGGCGCGCGACCGCATCGCCTTCCAGGGCCTGCCAGCGCGCATCTGCTGGGTCGGCCTCGGCCAGCGGCATCGGCTGGGCCTGGCCTTCAACGAGATGGTGGCGCGGGGCGAAATCGGCCCCATCGTGATCGGCCGCGACCATCTGGACAGCGGCAGCGTCGCCAGCCCGAACCGGGAGACGGAGGCGATGCGCGATGGGTCCGACACCGTCTCCGACTGGCCTTTGCTGAATGCGCTGCTGAACACGGCCTCGGGCGCGACATGGGTGTCGCTGCATCACGGCGGGGGCGTCGGCATGGGCTATTCGCAGCACGCGGGCATGGTGATTGTCGCCGACGGCACGGCCGACGCCGCGCGGCGCCTGCAACGCGTGCTGTGGAACGACCCAGCGACCGGGGTGATGCGGCATGCCGACGCCGGCTACGACATCGCGATCGCCTGCGCGAAGGAGCAAGGTCTCGACCTGCCGATGCTGCCATGAGGGCGCTGCGCGCGATCATGGGCGGCGGACCGCTTGTGCTGGAGGACGGCTGGCGCGAGCGCTGCGCTGCCTCGGCCGCGGGCCTCGCCGCGCGCCTGGCCGAAGGCCTGCCGCTGTACGGGGTGAACACCGGCTTCGGCAAGCTCGCCTCGACCCGCATTCCACAGGAGGATTTGGCGCGGCTGCAGGTGAACCTGGTGCGCAGCCATGCCGCCGGCACCGGCCCCCTGCTGCGCGCGCCGATCGTGCGGTTGGTGTTGGCGCTGAAGGCGATTTCGCTGTCCAAGGGTGCAAGCGGCGTGCGGCCGGAGGTGGTGGACGCGCTGCTGGCCCTGCTGCGCCAGGACGTGCTGCCTGCCATTCCGGCGCGGGGGTCCGTCGGGGCCTCGGGCGATCTCGCGCCCCTTGCCCATATGTCGCTCGTGCTGATCGGCGAGGGCGAGGCGAGCACGCCCGAAGGCGCTCGGCTTTCGGGGGCGGAGGCCATGGCGCGGGCGGGGCTGACGCCGCTGATCCTCGGCCCGAAGGAAGGCCTGGCGCTGCTGAACGGCACCCAGGTCAGCACCGCGCTTACCCTCGGCGGGCTGTTCGCAGCACAGGATTTCTGGCGCACGGCGCTGGTCGCGGGGGCCATGTCGGTCGAGGCCGCGCGCGGCTCCGACACACCCTTTGATGCACGGATCCACGCACTGCGGGGGCAGGTGGGGCAGATACGCGCCGCGGCCGGCTTGCGGGCGCTGCTGGCTGGCAGCGCCATCCGCGACAGCCATCGCGACGACGACCCGCGCGTGCAGGATCCCTATTCCCTGCGCTGCCAGCCGCAGGTCGCCGGCGCCTGCCTGGACCTGCTGGACCAGGCCGCGGCGACGCTGGCGCGTGAGGCCGAGGCAGTGACCGACAACCCCTTGGTGGTCAGCGATGGGCGCGGCGGCTTCGACCTGCTGTCGGGTGGCAATTTCCACGCCGAACCCGTGGCCTTCGCCGCCGATACCATCGCGCTGGCCCTGACCGAGACGGCCGCCATCAGCGAACGCCGCATCGCCTTGCTTACCGACCCCGCGCTGTCCGGCCTGCCGGCGTTCCTGGTACGGGACGGCGGGCTGAACAGCGGCTTCATGATCGCCCATGTGACGGCGGCGGCAGTCGCGTCGGAGACGAAGATGCTGGCCATGCCGCGCAGCATCGACAGCCTGCCGACCAGCGCCAACCAGGAAGACCATGTCAGCATGGCAACCGGCGCGGGCTTGCGCCTGTCGGACATGGCCGAGAACCTGGCCGGGATCCTCGCCATCGAACTGCTGGCCGCAGCCCAGGGCATCGGCTTCCACCGGCCGCTGCGGTCCTCCGGCCCAATCGAGGCAGCCTTTGACCTGGTGCGGTCCGTGGCGGCCCCCTGGGTAGAGGACCGGCTGATGGCGGCCGATATCGCCGCCGTGAAAACCCTGGTTGAACAGGGCGCCTTCGCTGCGATCTGCCCCGATGTATGACCGTGTCTGGTTTGGCCATCTGGCGACGATGGCCGATGAAGGCCTGGGCATCGTCGAGGATGGCGCGGTCGCCAGCATCGGCGACGCCATCGCCTGGGTCGGCCCGCGCGCCGAACTGCCTGGCCCTGCGCACGAAACGCTGGAAACCGGCGGCTGGATCCTGCCCGGGCTGATCGACTGCCACACGCATTTGGTGTTCGGCGGCGACCGCTCGGCGGAGTTCGAGCGGCGCCTCGGCGGCACCTCCTACGAGCAGATCGCGCGGGAAGGCGGCGGGATTCTCTCCACCGTGCGCGCGACCCGTGCGGCAAGCGAAGACGCGTTGGTCACCGCCGCCCTGCCACGGCTGGATGCGCTGCTGGCCGAGGGCGTGACGACCATCGAGATCAAATCCGGCTACGGGCTCAACCTGGAGACCGAAGCCGCCATGCTGCGCGCGGCGCGGCGCCTCAGCGAGCAGCGCGCGGTGACGGTGCGGACCTCGCTATTGGCCGCGCATGCCGTGCCGCCGGGCATGACGCAGTGCGACTACATCCGGCAAGTGATCGAGGTGATCCTGCCCGGGGCGGCGCCGCTTGCCGATGCCGTCGATGCCTTTTGCGACCGCATCGGCTTCACACCAGCCGAAACCGGGGCGGTGTTCGACGCCGCCCGCGCCCTGGGCCTGCGCGTAAAATTGCATGCCGACCAGCTGTGCGACCTGGGCGGCGCGGCGCTGGCTGCACGCCATGGCGCGCTGTCGGCCGATCACCTGGAATACGGCAATCCCGCGGGCCTCGCCGCCATGGCTGCGGCCGGTACCGTCGCCGTGCTGCTGCCGGGGGCCGGATACTTCATCCGCGAAACCCACCATCCCGATATCGCGGCGATGCGCGCGGCCGGCGTGGCCATGGCGCTGGCTTCCGACATCAACCCAGGCTCCTGCCCCGCGCGGTCGTTGCTGCTGATGCTGAACCTGGGCTGCACGCTGTATCGTCTGACGGTGCCGGAAGCCTTGCGCGGCGTCACGCGCCATGCCGCGACGGCGCTGGGCCTGGCGGATCGCGGCGTGCTGGCACCGGGCCTGCGCTGCGACCTGGCCTTTTTCGCCGTCAGTCGGCCGGCGGAGTTGTGCTACTGGATCGGCGGCAATGCCTGCACGGGCCGCGTGGTCGCAGGCCGGCCTGCGTGACGCCCGCCGAGATCCAGGCCCGCGCCCGCGCCGGCGTGCCGCTGGCCGAGGCCATGGGCATCGAGGTGCTGGAAGCAGCCGGCGGCCGTGCCATGCTTCGGATGCCGCCCTCCCCGCTGGTGCTGCGGCCCGGCGAGACGATCTCCGGCCCCGCCATCATGGGGCTTTGCGATGTCGCAATCTGGGCGGCTTTCCTGTCACTGACCGGGGGCCGCGACGATGCGCGGACCCAGGCGCTGGCCGTCACATTCCTGCGCCCCGCCGGCCCCGGCCCGCTTCTGGCCGAGGCGCGGGTGGTGCGCCAGGGCCGCCGGGTGGTCTATGCCGAGGTCTGGTTGCGAGCGGAGGGCAGCGACGCGCCCTCCGCCCATTGCACCAGCACCTGGATGGTCGTCGCCTGAGCTACACCGGGTAGCGCAGGATCGCAGCCAACTGCGCGCCATGCGGCACATCCGCCTGGCGCAGGCCCATGACCTTGGCCCCGGTCGCCAGCGCCTGCGCCGCGACCGCATCGATTACGCCGTAATTGGTCGCATTGGGCGCGTCATCGATGGTGATGGCGCCCGTCGCCTCGTCGTAGCTGCCGTTCACCACCGCATCGATATCGACCAGCAAGGTGTCGATTGCACCGAAGGCCGCGGCCCGCGCCGCGCTGGAAAGGTCGGTCGTGGCGCGGCCCTGGTTGGCGCGCTGCGCGAACAGGTCGTTCAACGCGATGACCTGCTTGGCATAGATGCTGTCGAGCGCGACACGCGCCTCGGCCGCCAGGTCGGCGTCTTTGGTGCGGTCATGCCCGCCGGCAATGGTCTGCGTCACGAGGTCGGCGGAACTGTTCACGCCGTGGAAGATCGAGGCCAGCGGGTCGTTGCCGGCGACGAACAGCGGCGTATGCCGCCCCGCCAGGAACGGCCTTAGCGCCGCATCGACCTTGCGGGCGAATTGCGTCAGCCGCACCTTTTTGCCTTCCGACCCCACGATGCGCCCGCTGTGCGCGCGGTCGTTGATGCTGGCCTTGCCGGCAGCACTCGCCGCATCATGCGGCAGGCCGGGCAGACGGATCTCAACCGGAGCGCCATCGGGCAGCACTTCCAGCAGCCGCACGGAGCTTTCCGACAGCGCCAGCACCAGGGCGGCATGCGGGAAGGTGATGGCGCGCAGCAGTGGCTTCAGGTGAAAGCGGGACGACACCTCGACCATCGGCACCAGCGCATTGGCCAGGCGGAAGGTCTTGACCATGTCGGGCGTCACCAGCACGCACAGGCTATTGGCCAGCACGTTCCAGAAATCATCATCGTCGATCAGGTCGTCGATGTGCTCCTGCAACAGCGCCATGCGTCGCTTGTCGAAGCCCGCATCATGCAGTTGGGTTGCAGCCTCACGAAACATGTTGCCGAGTTCGACCCGGCGGGGCGAGGCCTCCTGCGTCAGCGGCGTGGTGTCGAGATATATCGACACGCAGGCGTCGTTGCGGGTCTGGGCCAGGGCTGCGAATTGCGTGGGCGTCGGCAGGTCGAGGTGAAGCAAGGCTGTCTCCTATTGGGAAGGGACGTGGTTCCGCAAGTAGGCCCAACCCCGGCGGCGCGCGATGGTTTGCGCCCCCCCGGTCGATATCCCGCGGCCCAAAGCGCGACGGGGCCGAGGCTGCGGTGTTACCGCGCCGGTTCGACGGAAATGGCCAGGGCTTCTTCGAAGGCGATGTCCACCCGCTGGCCCACGCGTACGTTGCGCAGCAGCGCCTGCATGTCAGGGCTGCGCACGGCGACAAGCCGGGGCTGCCCGTTCGGACCGACGAAGCCGACGGTATTGGCCGTGGTATCGACCGAGGTAATGGTGACCCGCGCCCGAACCTGGTCGCCCACGGCGCCGGCCGGGCGCTGGCCAGGTTCGGCACGCATGGCGATGAATTCAGCCGAAGGTGCCGCGGCCGGGGTGAAGACGTTCACGATCTGCGCCGCGACGGCCTGGAAGTACTGCACGGTCACGCGGTCGCCCGAGCGGATCTGGTCGAAATTGCGGACGCCGGCGCTAACCCGCATGGTCAGCAAGGCGCCCGATTGCGCGCCCGCCTGGCCACGGATCAGCACTTCGCGGGCGGTGCGGTCCACCGTCTCGACGATGCCGACCAAGGTGATCGTTCCGCTGACGTTGGCGCTGGTCTGGCAGGCGGCCAGCAGCGGCAAGGAAAGGGGCAGCAGCAAGGCGGTGCGACGGTTCATCTGGCTTCTCCTGAATTTTTGTGGTGCAAGCGCGCGAAAGGCATCGTGCCGCAGGCGCGCGAAAGGCATCGCGCCGTAGGCGCGTGAAAGGCATCGCGCCGTAGGCGCGCAAAACGCACCGTGCCGCAGGCGAAAGGGCTTGAACATGCGCCGGATCAAGCCTTGCCCATTCGGCACATGCCCCGGCGCCATCACGCTCAGGCCGAGACGTAGGCGGTTTTCACCATCGTATAGAACTCGCGCGCATAGGCGCCCTGTTCCCGCGCGCCATAGGAAGAGCCTTTCCGCCCGCCGAAAGGCACGTGGTAATCGACGCCCGCCGTGGGCAGGTTCACCATCACCATCCCGGCCTCGGCGGCGCGCTGGAAGTGGCGCGCATGCTTCAGGCTGGTGGTGCAGATGCCGGCGGACAGGCCGAATTCCGTGTCATTCGCCGCCGCCAGCGCCGCCTCAAAATCCTTCACCCGTTGCACCGTGGCGACGGGGCCAAAAATCTCCTCGCGCGCGATTCGCATGGTGGGGGCCGCATCGGTGAAGAGCGCCGGTTGCAGGTAGAAGCCCTGCTTGGGGCGGTTCAGCGCCTCGCCGCCGAAGGTCAGCGTTGCACCCTCCCGCCGGCCGATGTCGATGTAGTCCATATCCTGCTTGAACTGCGCCGCATCGACGACGGGGCCGATGTCGGTGCCGACGGCCAGCGCATCATCCACTTTCAGCGCCTGCATCTTCGCGACAACCGCCGCCACGAAGCGGTCATGGATGCCCTCGGTCACGATGAAACGGGACGACGCCGTGCAGCGCTGCCCAGTCGAGAAGAAGGCGCCATTGACGGCGCAATTCACCGCGATCGGCAGATCCGCATCGTCCAGCACCACCAGCGGGTTCTTGCCGCCCATTTCCAACTGCACCTTGGCCCCGCGAGCGACGCATTTGGCGGCGATGGCGCGGCCGGTGCCGACCGAGCCCGTAAAGGTCACGGCATCGACATCCGGGCTGTTCACGATTGCGTCACCCACCACGGACCCCTTGCCGCAGACCAGGTTCAGCACGCCCTTGGGCAGCCCCGCGCGTTGCAGGATTTCAACCAGCGCGATGGCCGAGGCCGGCACGAGTTCGGCCGGCTTGATGACCACGCAATTGCCATAGGCCAGCGCCGGGGCGATTTTCCAGGCCGGGATCGCAATCGGGAAGTTCCAGGGCGTGATCATGCCGATCACGCCCAGCGGTTCGCGGGTGATCTCGATATGCACGCCGGGGCGGGTGCTGGTCACGACCTCGCCATTCAGCCGCAGCGTCTCACCGGCGAAGAACTTGAGAAGCTGCCCTGCCCGCGTGGCCTCGCCGATGCCTTCGGCCAGAACCTTGCCCTCCTCGCGCGAGAGCAGGCGGCCCAGTTCCTCGCGCCGCGCCAGCACCTCGGTCCCGGCCGCGTCCAGGATGTCGAAGCGGGTCTGCGGGCAGGCCGCGGCCCAGGCCGGGAAGGCGGCGCGGGCGGCGGCGATGGCGGCATGGGCATCGGCCGCGGTGCCGGAAGGATACTGTCCGATCACATCGGACGTATCGGAAGGGTTGATATTGGCGACTGTCTGGCCGGCCCCGACCCATTCGCCGTCGATCAGATTGCCGTGGCTACCGTCCGCCATGGGGGGTTCCTTCCCGTTGTTTTGGGAAGGGTGTCGTCCCCCATGGCGCCCCGCGTCAATGCCGCCCGTCAGATATCCGCATACATGTGGGTCTCGGCCGCCCCGCCCGGATGCGTTACCGCCCCCAGGTTCGCCGGCCCAACAAGCTGCGCGTATTTCCACAGCGCGCCGGCGTTGTAATCGGTGCCGCGGGGCTTCCAGGCGGCGCGGCGGGCGGCCAGTTCGGCTTCGGGCAGATCGACGTCGATGGTGCCTTTGCCCGCATCGATGATGATGCGGTCGCCATTCTGCAGCAGTGCGATGGGCCCGCCGACGGCGGCTTCCGGCCCGACATGGCCGATGCAGAAGCCGCGGGTCGCGCCCGAAAACCGCCCGTCGGTGATCAACGCGACTTCGCCGCCCATGCCCTGGCCGTAGATCGCGGCGGTGGTGGACAGCATCTCCCGCATCCCAGGCCCACCCTTGGGGCCTTCGTAGCGGATGATGATGACATCGCCGGCCTTGTAGGCGCGGGCATCGACAGCGGCGAAGGCGTCTTCCTCGCAGTCGAAGCAAAGCGCCGTGCCCTCGAAGCGCAGCTCGCTCATCCCCGCGACCTTCACGATCGCACCATCGGGGGCGAGATTGCCCTTCAGCCCCACCACGCCGCCCGTCGGCGACAGGGCGTCCGACACCGGGCGGATCACGTCCTGGTCTTTCGGGAAGATCACGTCGCGGTGGTTTTCCGCCAGCGACTTGCCGGTGACGGTCAGGCAATCGCCATGCAGCAGCCCGGCATCCAGCAGTGCGCGCACGATCACCGGAATTCCGCCGACCTTGTAGACGTCGAAGGCAACATAGCGCCCGCCGGGCTTGAGGTCAGCGATATAGGGCGCGCGGCGCATGATCTCGGCCACATCCTGCAGGGTGAACTTCAGCCCCGCCTCATGCGCCATCGCCGGCAAATGCAGCGCCGCATTGGTGGAACCGCCCGTGGCGCCGACAATAAGCGCGGCGTTTTCCAACGACTTCATCGTCACGATGTCGCGTGGGCGGATGTTCTTCTTCAGCAATTCCATCACCGCCTTGCCGGATTCCACGGCCCAGCGATCGCGGTCCTCATACGGCGCCGGGGCGCCGGCGGAATTGGTCAGCGCCAGGCCGATCGCCTCGCTCACCGTCGCCATGGTGTTCGCGGTGAACTGCCCGCCGCAGGCCCCGGCCGAGGGGCAGGCGACGCATTCCAACTCGTGAAGGTCCTCGTCCGACATATTGCCGGCGGCGTGCTGGCCGACCGCTTCGAACACATCGACGACGGTGACGTCTTTTCCCTTGAAGGTACCCGGCAGGATCGATCCGCCATACATGAACACGGACGGCACGTTAAGCCGCAGCATCGCCATCATCATCCCCGGCAGCGACTTGTCGCAGCCAGCAAGACCCACCAACGCGTCGTAGCAATGGCCGCGCATGGTCAGTTCCACGGTATCGGCGATGGCATCCCGGCTGGCCAGCGACGACTTCATCCCCTGGTGCCCCATGGCGATGCCGTCGGTCACCGTGATGGTGGTGAATTCGCGCGGGCTGCCGAAACCCTGCTTCACGCCGATCTTCACGCTCTGCGCCTGGCGGGACAGCGCGATGTTGCAGGGGGCCGCTTCGTTCCAGCAGGTCGCGACGCCGACCAGCGGCTGGGCGATCTCCTCCTCGGTCATGCCCATGGCATAGTAGTAGGAGCGGTGCGGTGCGCGCGACGGACCCACGGTCACGTGGCGAGAGGGCATGCGGGACTTGTCCCAGGTGGTCATGGCGTTTCTCCGTGGCCGGGGCGGGCCCGGGCTGCGACCCCCGGTTTAGGTTTGCCTGTGCGGCTTGTGAAGCCGGGCCTCACGCCCTGTGTGCTAAGTCACCGCGCCTTGGGGTGCCGCCGCGCTGACCTGCTTTCGCTGATCCCCAGCGAAGCAGGAGGCCACCATGCCGAATCCCATGCGTCCCTGGACCGCGATGCTTGTCGCGGCCGGCCTGGTCGTGGGCGCCCTTGGCGCCGTCACGGCCCTTTCCCCACCGCAGACCAGGCTGCCCATCCTGGGCGATCCGGGCAGCGGCTTCCTGGCGAGCGCGCCGGGGGAGCCCCTCGCCGCCGGCGACGGCGCCGATAACGCGCGCTTCCTGCCGCTGCGCATCGGCCTCGCCCCGGCGCCCCCGGCCGAGGGGCATGGCGGCGACCTGCCGGGGCTGCTGACCCTGCCGGCCACCTGGCAGCCCGGGGGGCCTGCGGTGATCCTGCTGCTGGATGGGCCAGCTTTGCCGCAGGTGCATGACCGGCTGGTCGCGGCCTTGGTCGGCCAGGGCGATGCGGTGCTGGAACTCCAGGCGATGGAACAGAGGCTGCCGGCGCTCTTCGGTGCGCTGATCGCCTTGCGCCGGGATCTTGGCGCGGGCTGGGTGGCGGCGGTCGGCGAAGGGCCCACGGCGCAGACGGTGCTCCTGGCGCTCGATACGCAGGTCGCGGCAGATTTCACGGGCCAGGCGGGGCCGCGGCTTGGTGCGGCCGTGGCGCTCGGCGACCGGATGCCCGATTTCGCGCGCAGCGAGCAGGAAACAGCCCAGGCCGAGGCGCCGCTGCACCTGCGGCGCCTGTGTCGCGCGGTGGGCGAGGCGATGCCGGCCGTGGTCGAGGCACGCTGCCGCGCGAGCCTGACCCTGCCGCCGCCCACGGCGTTGCCGGGCCTTACCGCGGCATCGCGGCCCGCAACAGCCGGTCGTTGATCGCAGCCCCCAGCCCCGCCTCAGGCACCGCCATGGCGGCGATGCCGGAAAGGCCAAGGCGCTGGCCCTCCGCATCCAGCCAGCGGAGCCCGGCGAAAAGCCGGGTCGCGGCCTCGGTCACATCGGCGGCCAGGCTCAATTCCCAGACCACCCCTGCGCCAGGCAGGGGCGGCCCGAAGGCGAGCAGCGCCTCCCCAGGGGCCACCGCGGTCGCCGCCAGGCGCAACGGCAGGTCGGGGGCGTAATGCGACAGAAGCATCCCCGGGCTGCGCAGCGACCGGCTGGGCTCGGCCGCCGACAGCGGCAACGGGCGGCCGACGGGGCCGATCAGCGCCTCGATCGCCTCGACCGGCACGCCGCCGGGGCGCAGCAGCACCGCCATCGGGCCGGTCAGGTCCAGCACCGTGCTCTCCAGGCCCACAGCGCAAGCCCCGCCGTCGAGCACAGCCGCAATCCGCCCGGCAAGGCTGGCCAGCACGTGGCCAGCGGTGGTCGGTGACACCTGGCCCGAACGGTTGGCCGAAGGGGCTGCGACCGGTGCCCCCGCCGCCTGCAACAGCGCCAGGGCCAGCGGATGCGCGGGCACCCGCACGGCCAGCGTGTCCAGCCCCGCGCCGGCCAGCAGGTCAATCCGGCAGGATCCGCGGCGCGGCAGCACCAGCGACAGCGGGCCGGGCCAGAAGGCAGCGGCCAGGACCCGGGCCCGGTCATCGGCCGCGACCTCCTCGAAAGCGGCTTCCGCAGTGGGGAAATGACAGATCAGCGGGTTGAAATGCGGCCGCCCCTTGGCCGCGAAGATGGCAGCGACAGCCGCAGCGTTCCGGGCGTCGGCGCCAAGCCCGTAGACCGTTTCGGTCGGGAAACCGACGAGTTGGCCTTCGCGCAGCAGCGCCGCGGCCTGGCCCAATGCCGCCGGCAGCAGGGTTTCGGTGATCATGCCCCCTGCATAGGCCGGCCGGGTTCGCAACTCCACGCCCCGCGGCGCCGCCCCTTCCGGTGCGCCGCGGCTGCGTTAGAATGACATTTGGAAAAGTCCGCGGAGAACACGCCCAGATGCCCGATATCGCCTTCGTCAAACCCGCCCTGCCGCGCGCCGGCGCGCTGGTCCTGCCGCTGGGCGAGGGCACCGCCTTGGTGGGGCTGGCGGCCGAGGCCGATGCCGCGACCGGCGGCGCCATCGCCCGCGGGATCGAGGCCGCGGCCTTTACCGGTCGCAAGGGCCAGGCCACGACCCTGTATGCGCCTGGCGCCGGCCTCGGCCGCGTCGTGCTGATCGGTCTGGGCAAGGAAGCCGACCAGACGCCGGAGGGTTTTGAGGCGGCGGGCGGCAACGCCTGGCCGGCGGTGTCCTCCGCGACGGAGGTCACCATCGCTGCCGATGTGCTGACCGCAGCGCAGGCCGCCCGGCTGGCCATGGGCCTCACGCTGCGTGCCTGGCGGTTCGACAAGTACCGCACGACCCAGAAGCCCGATGACCTGCCCAAGGCGGCCAAGATCACCATCGCGACCGGCACCGTGCCTGCCGCCAAGACGGCCTGGGCGCCGTTGCGCGCCGTCGCCGATGGCGTCTTCCTGACCCGCGAACTGGTGGCCGAACCGCCGAACGTGCTGCACCCGGTTGAGATGGCCGAGCGCTGCAAGGCGCTGACCAAGCTCGGCATCGAGGTCGAGATCCTGACACCCAAGGAGATGAAGAAGCTCGGCTTCGGCGCGCTGCTGGGCGTGGCGCAGGGGTCGGAGATCGAGGCGCGCATGGTGGTGATGCGCTGGTCGGGGGCGAAGAAGAAGGGCACCCAGCCGGTCTGCTTCGTCGGCAAGGGCGTCACCTTCGACACCGGCGGCATCAGCATCAAGCCCGCTGCCGGCATGGAGGACATGAAGTGGGACATGGCCGGTGCCGGCTGCGTCGTCGGGCTGATGGCGGCCCTGGCCGGCCGCAAGGCCCGCGTCGATGCGGTGGGCCTGGTCGGGCTGGTCGAGAACATGCCCTCGGGCAACGCCCTGCGGCCGGGCGATGTGGTGACCTCAGCCTCCGGCCAGACGATCGAGGTGTTGAACACCGATGCCGAAGGCCGCTTGGTCCTGGCCGACGTGCTCTGGTACGCCCAGAAGCATTTTTCGCCGAAGTACATCGTGGACCTGGCGACACTGACCGGGGCGATCATCGTGGCCCTAGGCCATGAACACGCCGGCCTGTTCAGCAACGACGACGCGCTGGCCCAGAAGATCGCCGCGGCCGCGACCGCGACCGGGGAGGGCGTCTGGCGCATGCCGCTTGGCGAGGCCTATGACAAGAACCTCAAGTCCGACATCGCCGACATGAAGAACATCGGCGGCGGGCGGGCCGGCAGCAGCATCACCGCCGCCCAGTTCATCCAGCGTTTCATCGATACGGGCATGCCCTGGGTCCACCTGGACATCGCCGGCACCGCCTGGAGCAGCAAGGATGCGCCCACCATCCCGAAGGGGGCCACCG
>JBBQHE010000099.1:0-15420 GCA_038323655.1 Acetobacterales bacterium
CACCAGCCGCGCATCCTACCCCTATACAGGCAAGATCCAGCATATCAGAATACATGAACACGCCGCGCGCCTCCCAAAGCACAGCAACATAGACACGTAATCTATTCCAGAAGACCGATCCACGATTTGAAACAAACAAGCTCTCATCACCAATGCCGACAGGCCGGCTGGCCAATCAACTTCTGTGCCGGGAGCACCACCCTACCTCAGTAGCGCGGGGGATAGAAGATAACCGACCCAAAGGTCTGAGTCAACTGCTATCCCACCAACCTTGTGAGGGAGCGTTTCCTTAGCGGCCAGGTCACCCCGACCGCTTCGGTGGATCGGGGTGTAGGCCCCCACCCCGAGAGAGTCAAACCCGTGACAGTCGCTTATGCCGCAAGACCGCGAATGGCCGCTTCATCGACAACGCGCCGCTCAAGACCATACTCTCCGCCGGAAACACGGATCAGCGCACCATCCGGGACCAAGCCTTCCAGCAACATGCCGGCCATACGATCCTGCAGGCTGCGCTGGATCACGCGCTTCAGCGGTCTTGCGCCATAAACCGGGTCGTACCCGGCCTCGGCCAGCCATTCTCGCGCGCTCTCCGCCAACTCGATGGTGATCTTCCGATCCGCCAGCAGCGACCGCAGCCGACCCATCTGGATATCAACGATCGTGCCCATGTCCGCCCGCGCCAGGCGCCGAAACAGCACGATTTCATCCAGCCGGTTCAGGAATTCAGGCCGGAAATGCGCCCGCACCCGCTCCATCACCTGGCCCCGCACCGCCTCGATATCCGTGCCATCCGGTTGGGCCGCCAACACATCGGACCCGAGGTTGCTGGTCAGCACGATCAGCGTGTTGCGGAAATCGACCGTCCGCCCCTGGCCATCGGTCAGGCGCCCGTCGTCCAGCACCTGCAATAGGATGTTGAAGACATCCTCGTGCGCCTTCTCCACCTCATCGAACAGGATGACCTGGTAGGGTCGGCGCCGCACCGCCTCGGTCAGCGCGCCCCCCTCCTCATAACCGACATAGCCCGGGGGGGCGCCAACCAGGCGGCTGACAGCGTGCTTTTCCATGTATTCGCTCATGTCGATACGCAGCAGCGCGCGCTCGTCGTCGAACATGAACTGCGCCAGGGCCTTGGTGAGCTCGGTCTTGCCCACCCCCGTCGGGCCCAAGAACAGGAAGGACCCGATCGGGCGATTAGGATCCTGCAGCCCGGCCCTGGCCCGACGCACCGCCTTGCTCACGGCCTCCAGCGCCTCCTGCTGGCCGACCACGCGCTTGCGCAGTTCATCCTCCATGCGCAGCAGCTTCGCCCGCTCGCCTTCCAGCATCCGTTCCACCGGAATCCCGGTCCATCGGCTCACAACCGCCGCGATGCTGGCCTCGGTGACCGCTTCATTCACCAGGCGCCCCTCGTCGGGGCTCGTCGCCAACTTGCGTTCCAGTTGCGGAATGACCCCGTACAGAAGTTCCGACGCCCGCCCCAGATCGCCGCGCCGCTGCGCGACCTCAACCTCGGTCCGCGCACGGTCCAACTCCTCCTTGGCTTTCTGCGATTCATGCAGCCCCGCCTTCTCCGACTGCCAGCGAGCAGTCAACGTCGCGCTGCGTTCTTCCAGTTCGACCAGTTCGCGGTCCAGCTTCTCCAGCCGGTCGCGGCTGGCGCCGTCGCTTTCCTTGCGCAAGGCCATTTGCTCGATTTTGAGCTGCAGCACGCGCCGGTCGGCCTCGTCCAGCTCCTCGGGCTTGCTGTCCACCTGCATGCGCAGCCGGCTTGCCGCCTCATCCATCAGGTCGATCGCCTTGTCCGGCAGGAAGCGGTCGGTGATGTAGCGGTTGGAAAGCGCCGCCGCGGCGACCAGCGCCGAATCGGCTATCCGCACGCCATGGTGCAGCTCGTACTTCTCCTTGATGCCGCGCAGGATGCTGACGGTATCCTCGACACTCGGCTCGCCCACGAACACCGGTTGGAAGCGACGCGCCAGGGCGGCGTCCTTCTCCACATGCTTGCGATATTCATCGAGCGTGGTCGCGCCGATACAGTGCAACTCGCCCCGCGCGAGAGCCGGCTTCAGCAGATTGGCCGCATCCATCGCGCCATCCGCCTTGCCCGCGCCCATCAGCGTGTGCAGTTCGTCGATGAACAGGATCACGCCGTCGCGGGCGCCCTCGACCTCGGTCAGCACGGCCTTGAGCCGTTCCTCGAACTCGCCGCGGAACTTGGCCCCGGCGACCAAGGCGCCGAGGTCGAGCGCCAGGACCTGCTTGCCGCGCAGGGCCTCCGGCACATCGCCGTTCACCACCCGCAGCGCCAGGCCCTCGACGATCGCGGTCTTGCCGACGCCTGGTTCGCCGATCAGCACCGGGTTGTTCTTGGTACGCCGGGCCAGGACCTGGATCGCGCGCCGGATCTCCTCGTCACGCCCGATCACGGGGTCGAGCTTGCCCTCCCGCGCCGCCGCCGTCAGGTCGCGGGCGTATTTCTTCAGCGCGTCGAAACTGGCTTCCGCCCCGGCGCTATCCACCTTTCGGCCCTTGCGCAGGTCGGCGACCGCTGCCTCCAGCCGCTGCGGATCGGCCCCCGCCGCGCGCAGCGCTCGCCCGGTCGGCCCCTCGGCCGCCGCCAGCGCCACCAGCAGCCGGTCCTGGGCCACGTAGCTGTCGCAGGCCTTCTGGGCCGATTGCTGCGCGGCATCCAGCACCCGCACCAGATCCGGGGTAATCTGCGGCTGGGCATCGGCCCCGCCACCGCTGACTTTCGGGATGCGCGCGATATCGGCATCCACCGCCTGCTTGGCCCGGGCCGGGTCTCCGCCGCTGGCCTTGATGAGCCCGGACGCGGCCCCTTCCGGATCGTCGAGCAGGGCCTTCAGCAGATGCTCCGGCTGCAGGCGCTGATGAAATTCTCGGATGGCGATGGTGGAGGCGGCCTGCAGAAAGCCGCGAGAGCGTTCTGTGAACTGTTCGATGTCCATCTGATGGGTCCCTCCGTGAGGCAACCAGCCGGGCACCGCCCCTCATCAGGCGACGGCCCCTGCGCTGTCGCTCAATCATCTGGTAAGAGTGCTGATCGGCTTTCAAGGGGAGATGACCGCATGCGGATCGAGCATCTTTATCGCTATCCGGTCAAAGGTCTTTCCGCCGAGGCGCTGGAGGAGGCCACCCTTACTCCCGGCGACACCCTGCCGCACGATCGGCGCTTTGCCCTGGCGCAAGGCGATGCCCCCTTTGACGACGCCGCGCCGGCCTTCCTGCCCAAGCAGAATTTCGCCTGCCTGATGGCCAACGCCAGGGTCGCGCTGGTGCGGTCGGCTTTCGACCCACGCAGCGGCGACCTGACGCTGCAGGCGCCGCACCAGGCAGCCCTTGTTGCATCCACGCGCACCGCGGATGGCAGGCTGGCGCTGGGGGCTTGGCTGACCGCGTTTCTCGGCGCAGAGGCGCGCGGCACTCCGCGCTTCCTCGAAGCACCCGGCCATGCCTTTACCGACCAGCGCCGAAAGGGTGTGTCGCTGATCAACCTGGCCAGCCTGCATGCGCTGGAAGCCGCCATCGGCCGCAGCCTCGACCCGCTGCGCTTCCGCGCGAACGTGTATTTCTCTGGCCTGCCCGCCTGGGCCGAGTTCGACTGGGTCGGGGGCCGCATCCAGGCCGGCGGCACCACGCTGGAGGTGTTCAAGCGCACCGTCCGCTGCCCGGCGACGCAGGTCGACCTGGCGACCGGCACGCGGGATGCCGATGTGCCCCGCCTGCTGCGCGACCATTTCGGCCATGCCGACCTCGGCGTGCACGCTGCCGTGGTGGAGGGCGGGCGGATCGCCCTGGGCGATGCGATCGAGGTTCTGCCCTGACTGATCAGGCCAGCCCCGCCGCCAGGCGACCCGACAAGGCCGCCATTGCCACCCCCGCGCCTGGATGTGTGCCCCCGCC
The DNA here is from genome assembly GCA_038323655.1 of Acetobacterales bacterium. Lineage (GTDB taxonomy): Bacteria > Pseudomonadota > Alphaproteobacteria > Acetobacterales > Acetobacteraceae > Humitalea. Next base: position 3,928 of record JBBQHE010000099.1, read on the forward strand.
GGCCAGCAGCAGACCCGGCAATCTGGTCATCGTCGCCGGGCGCGAAAATGTTGCCGACCAGCCATGCACCGCAGGTCCATATAGCGCCCCGCCGGTGCCGGGATACCGCCGGGCATAGTCGGCCGGTGTCGTGGCCCGGGCCCCATCGGCGGTAAACGGCAGCCGGGCAAAAACGGCTTCGGCATAGCCCGCCGGCAGGCCTTCGCCCCGCGCGGGCGCGTTCACCATGACCAACACCCCCGCATCCTGCCGGCTGACGGTAACTGTTGGCTGGGTGGCGACTCGGCCGCGGTAGGTCAGATCCGCATGTTCGGCCAGCGCGTCGGCGGGGAAGAAGACGGTATTCCGCGCCAGCGGCGCCGAGACGGGCGGCAAGGCCCAGGTGAAGGCCGAAAACGACCGCTTGCCCACCGCCGGCACGGCCCGCGCCGCCGCCGCGCCGAACAGCCCCCCCGCCAGCGCCCCCGGATCGGCATTGGCGATGACGCTCGCAGCCGCGATCACCTCGCCATCCGCCAGCCGCACACCCGAGGCCCGGCCGCCGGCGGTCAGGATTTCAGCCACCTCAGCCTCGCGGAAGACGGCCCCCTGGGCCGTGGCCAGGTCCGCCAGCGCCTGGGGCAGGCGCTGCATCCCGCCCTCCACCAGCCAGACCCCATCCAGCTCCACCTGGGCAATCAGCATGAGTGTCGCCGGCGCCACAAGCGGCGACGTGCCGACGTAATTCGCCGTTCGGGCAAAAACCTGGCGCAAACGCGGGTCGGCGAAATGCCGGCCCAGCGCATCCCACAGGCTGGTCATGGGCGACAGCCCCATCATCCGCCCCAACCCGGCCGAGGCGACGAGCGACAGCGGGCTTGGCCGGGCCGATTTCAGGAAGGGCTGTTCCAGCGCGTCATAGGTCGCGCGGGCCCGCTGGCAGAAGGCCAGGTAGCCGCGCGCTTCGGCCGGGCCGGCGAAGGCCGCGATGGCCTCGGCCGAACGGGCGGTATCGGCGAACAGGTCCAGTTGCGCGCCATCGGGCCAGATGTGCCGGCCCAGCAGGTCGGCCCGGGTCAGCGTCAGATGCCGTTCCAGCGTCGTGCCGGCCGCGGCGAAAAGCCCGTCAAAAACCCAGCGCAGGGTCAGCGCCGTCGGACCCAGGTCCAGCCCATGCGCGCTACGTATCTTGCCGCCTGGCACCGGGCCGCGGTCGAGCACCACGACCTCCCGCCCCCGCGCGGACAGGTCCAGCGCCGCCGCCAGCCCGCCGATCCCAGCGCCGATGATCGCGACCCGCCCTGCCATGCCCCTCCCCGCTCGGTTGACTTGGCCGTGCCCCATGGCATGACATTTTTGGATGATGCGTGAAACCCATGTGGGCCCGCCGCCCAGCCTGCGCGAGCGTTTCCTGGCCTTTCAGGACCGCATGGTCGCAAGCCCCAGGTTCCGTGCCTGGGCCGCGCGCTTTCCCCTGACCCGGCCGCTGGCCCGCAGGCGAGCCCGTGCGCTGTTCGATCTGAACGCGGGCTTCGTCTATTCCCAGATCCTGGTCGCCTGCGTGCGGCTTAACCTGTTCGACCTGCTCCGCGACGGGCCGCGCAGCGTGTCGGCGCTGGCAACCGCCCTGGCGCTGACCCCCGATGCCACGCTGCGGCTGTTGGAATCGGCCGCCGCTTTGGGCCTGGTCGCGCATCGCCGGCCCGGCTTCGGCCTGGGCGAACTGGGGGCGGCCATGGTGGACAACCCGGCGGTCACCGCCATGGTGGAACACCATACCATTCTTTATGCGGACCTGGCCGACCCGGTGGGGCTGCTGCGGCGGGAACGCGGCGGCACGCAGCTCGCGGCCTACTGGGCCTATGCCCGGGCCGATGATCCCTCGGCGGTCGCGGCCGATCAGGTGGCCGATTACTCGTCGCTCATGGCGGCCTCCCAACCCATGATCGCCGAGGAGGTCTTGGGGGTTTACCGGATGGACCGCCACCGCCGCATCCTGGATGTCGGCGGCGGCCAGGGGGCCTTTTTGACCGCGGTCGCGGCCGCGGCCCCACATCTGCAACTGATGCTGTTCGACCTGCCGGCCGTCGCTGCCCGCGCCCAGCAACGCTTTACAGAGGCAGGCCTGTCGGGCCGGGCGCAGACATTTGGTGGCAGTTTCCATACCGATCCCCTGCCGAAGGGGGCCGACATCATCTCGCTGGTGCGGGTGGTCCACGACCATGACGACGACGCGGTGCTCGGCATCCTGCGGGCAGTGCGGGCGGCGCTGCCCGCGGATGGCACGCTGCTGCTGGCCGAGCCCATGTCCGGCACCAGGGGTGCCGAACCGATCGGCGAGGCTTATTTCGGCTTCTACCTGCTGGCCATGGGCCGCGGCCGGCCGCGCACCGCCGCCGAATTGGAGGCGCTGCTGCGCCAAGCCGACTTTACCCGCTTTCGCCGGGTCCCGACGCGCACCCCGCTGCTGACCAGCGTGCTGGTGGCGCAGCCGTAGCGCCGCGCGCAGCCTGGCCCTAGTCTTGTGAACGCATGCCTCTCTCCCCCATCACCCGCCGTCGCCTGGCCAATTTCCGCGCGAACCGGCGCGGCTGGTGGTCGCTGTGGATCTTCCTGTTCCTGTTCCTGACCACGCTCTTTGCCGAGGGCCTGGCCAATGACCGGCCGCTGGTCGCCCGGGTCGATGGCCACTGGTTTTTCCCAGTCCTGACCGAATACGCCGAATCGGACATCATCCCCGACGGGCTGCCGACAGCCGCCGACTGGCGCGACCGCGAGTTTCGCACCGAGGTCGAGGCCCGCGGCTGGATGGTCTGGCCCCTGGTGCCCTATCGCTTCGACAGCGTGGTCGCCGACCTCGGCCGCCCCTCCCCAGCCCCGCCCAGCGCGCGCAACCCGCTCGGCACCGACGACCAGGCGCGCGATGTGATGGCCCGGGTCATTTGGGGCTTTCGTATCAGCGTGCTGTTCGGCTTCGCGCTGACTTTCTTTTCCTCGATCCTCGGCATCGCTGCGGGTGCAGTGCAGGGGTTCTATGGTGGCTGGACCGACCTGATATTCCAGCGGTTCATCGAGATCTGGGGCGGGATGCCACAGCTGTTCCTGCTGATCATCCTGGCCAGCGTGCTGGAGCCGGGATTCTGGACGCTGCTTCTGTTCCTGTTGCTGTTTTCCTGGATGGGGCTGACCGGGGTGGTGCGCGCCGAGTTTCTGCGCGGGCGCAATCTTGATTATGTGCGGGCGGCCAAGGCGCTGGGCGTTTCCGACGCACGGCTGATGACGCGCCACATCCTGCCCAACGCCATGGTCGCGACGCTGACCTTCCTGCCCTTCATCCTGTCGGGCTCGGTGACGGTGCTCGCCAGCCTGGACTTCCTGGGCTTCGGCCTGCCGCCAGGGTCGCCGTCGCTGGGCGAACTCGTCTCCCAGGGGAAGAACAACCTCAAGGCCCCCTGGCTCGGCATCACCGCCTTCATCGTGCTGGGTGGCGTGCTGATGCTGTTGATTTTCATCGGCGAGGCGGTGCGCGATGCCTTTGACCCGAGGAAACTGCCGGGCGGTGGGCGGTAGTCACCCGATGGTGACCTTACGGTTTGGTTTTGTTGGACCCGGCGCCTTGGGCAACGCCTGCAATATGCGCCACACTGCCCCAATGCCTGCACATCCTGAGCCGGGCACTAAACGGAATCGCCGCCATGAAAAAGCTCGCAGTTGCAGCCGGTTTCGCCCTTCTCCTGGCCGCAGCGCCCGGCATGGCGCAGAACAAGGGCGCCCAGGCGCCACAGGCCACGCCGAACTGGCAGGCCCAGCCGCGCTACACGACGCTCAACCTGCGCGCCGGGTTCGAACCCGACCCCAGCGAAACCGCCGTCGAGGCGGGTGGCGACCGGGAGGTCACGGGCCTCGGCCCGGATTGCGCCGGCTGGATCGATTTTTCCAAGCCCGACGTGGACCTGAACTACACCGCCGGTACCTATCCGCTGTTCATCTCGGTCGTCCCGGCGGCCCCCAACGTGGACACCACGCTGATCATCAACGATGCCGCCGGGCAATGGATCTGCAACGACGATCTGGATGGGCTCAATCCCGGCGTGCTGATCCAGAACCCGACCAGCGGGAACTACAACATCTGGATCGGTACCTACGACCGCTCGGCGCCGCAGCGCGCGACGCTACGCATTTCGGAGATCCCGCCGCGCCGCTGACCCCGGACTGCTGCCCGTTCGGCCTTGCCGCCGGCCCGGCGGCAGGGCAGATCGGGGCATGACCCAGGACCAGCCCCTGCTACGCGTCGAAAACCTCTCCGTCGCCTTTCGCGGCAAGGCGGTGGTGCATGGTGTTTCCTTCGCCATGCAGGCCGGCCAGACCCTGGCCCTGGTCGGCGAAAGCGGCAGCGGCAAGTCCGTCACCGCGCTGTCCTGCCTGCGTCTGCTGGGCCCGGGCGGCGACAACCCGGGCGGCCGGATCACGCTGGACGGCACCGATGTCCTGACCGCTTCGGACCAGGAGATGCGCCGCCTGCGCGGCGGCGTCGCGGGCATGGTCTTCCAGGAACCCATGACCAGCCTGAACCCGCTGCACAGCGTGGGCCGCCAGGTCGAGGAAGCCATCACCCTGCACCGCCCGCTGCGCGGCGATGCCTTACGGGCGCGCGTCATCGAACTGTTGGAACGGGCGGGGCTGCCCGACCCGGGCGCCAGGCTCGGCGCCTTCCCTCACCAGATGTCGGGCGGCCAGCGCCAGCGCGTGATGATCGCAGCCGCCCTGGCGAATGACCCGAAGCTGCTCATCGCGGACGAACCCACCACGGCGCTGGATGTCACCATCCAGGCGCAGATCCTGGACCTGCTGGCCGATCTGAAAAAACGGCTCGGCATGGGGCTGCTGCTGATCACCCATGACCTCGCAATCGTGCGCAAGCACGCCGATCATGTCGTGGTCATGCGCCATGGACAGGTGGTGGAGCAGGGCCCGGTCGCCGAGGTCTTCGCCAACCCCGCCCATGACTACACCCGCATGCTGCTGGCGACCGAACCGCGCGGGCGGCCGGCCCCCGTGGCACCAGGCGCGCCGGTGGTGGCGGAAGCCCTGGACGTGCGGGTGCATTTCCCGATCCGTCGGGGCCTGCTGCGTCGGGTGACCGGGCACATCAAGGCGGTGGACGGGGTGTCGCTGTCTGTGCGCGAGGGCGAGACATTGGGCCTGGTCGGCGAAAGCGGCAGCGGCAAGACCACCCTCGGCCTGGCGTTGCTGGCGCTGGAAGCTGCGACCGGCACGATCCGCTTCGAAGGCCAGCCCATCGGCGGCCTTTCGCGCGGAGAACTGCGCCCACTGCGGCGGCGGATGCAGATCGTCTTCCAGGACCCCTACGGCAGCCTGTCTCCGCGCATGAGCATCGGGGACATCGTGGGCGAAGGGCTGGCGGTGCACGAACCCGGTCTGACATCCGCCGCCCGGGGCGCCGCCGTCGCACACGCGCTGGAGGAAGTGGGGCTGGAACCCGCCATGGCCGAACGCTACCCGCATGAATTCAGCGGCGGCCAGCGCCAGCGCGTCGCCATCGCCCGCGCGCTGGTGCTGAAGCCGCGGCTCGTGGTGCTGGACGAACCGACGAGCGCGCTGGATGTCTCGGTCCAGGCGCAGGTGGTCGATCTGCTGCGCGACCTGCAGGCGCGACATCGCCTGGCCTATCTGTTCATCAGCCATGACCTGCGCGTGGTGCGCGCCATGGCGCACCGGATCATCGTGATGAAGGACGGGCGCCTGGTCGAGGAAGGCGAGGCCGAGATGGTGGTCGCCCATCCGCAACAGCCCTATACGCGCGCCCTGATGGCCGCCGCCTTCGACCTGGCCGTGGCGGCCCCTGCGGAGCCTGCGTCGTGAGGGAACTCGATCGCCTGAAGTATCTGCTGAACGCCGAACGCGTGAAGCTCGGCGTCCACATCCGCAAGATGAACAGCCCGGGCAGCCCGGTGTATCGCTATGCGGAGAACATCTGGCCGGTGGCCACGATTCTCGGCGGCTCCTTCGCGGCGACAGTGCTCGTGCATTTCTACCTGGGCGCCGTCGTACTCGCGGCCGGGTGCTGGTGGTGGATCACCAAGGTGCAGCCAAAGATCAAGGACGGCGTCTTCGAACGCACCAGCTTCTGGGTGCTGCAGTCGGAGACGCATCTGGACACGCTTTGGGCCAAGGGCGTGCTCAGCCTCTATGCCGAACTGCCCGACGGCACGAAGCGTGCGGCGACGCGCAAGGAGGACTGGCGCGGCTTCGTGCGCGCCATGCCCATGGGCGATGGCGAACCGGCCTGGGAGGAAGCAGCCTGATGGCCGTCCTGTTGGCAACCAAGCCGGAGGCGCAGGCCGCCTGGCGCGAAGCGCTGCTGGCGCTGGACCCGGGGCTCGACATTCGCCTCTGGCCCCAGGTCGGCGATCCTTCGGCGATCCAGGCGGTGGTGATGTGGGGCACGCACGACCTGGCCGATCTGGCGCGATATCCCGGGCTGCGGTTGGTCATCTCGATGGGCGCGGGGGTGGATCATCTGCTGCGCCCGCCGGGCACGCCGCCGGGCGTGCCGGTGGCGCGGCTGAAGGACCGGCTGCTGACCGCGGCGATGAGCGAATGGGTGCTGCTGAATGTGCTGCGCTTTCATCGCCAGGATGGCGCCTATCGCGCCCAACAGGCGGCCGCGGTCTGGCATGAACTGCCGGCGCCCAGCACCGATGCGCGGCGCATTGGCGTCCTCGGCCTCGGCGAACTTGGGCTGGACGCGGCGCGCAAGCTGGCCGCGCTGGGGTTTCCCGTCGCGGGCTGGAGCCGCCAGCCAAAGGCCGTGCCCGGCATCACCGGCCACCATGGGCCGGACGGTTTCGACGCCATCCTGCGCCGGTCGGATATCCTGCTCTGCCTGCTGCCGCTGACGCCGCAGACGCGCGGCATCCTGAATGCCGCGGCCTTCGCCCGTATGCCGCGCGGCGCCTTCCTGCTGAATTCGGCGCGCGGCGGGCATGTGGTGCAGCCCGACCTGCTGGCAGCACTGGACAGCGGGCACCTGGCCGGTGCGGCGCTGGATGTGACCGACCCAGAACCGCTGCCGCCTGAACATGCGCTCTGGCGGCACCCGAAGATCATCCTGACGCCGCATGCCTCCAGCATCACCATACCCGCCAGCGTCGCGCCGCAGGTCGTGGAGAACCTGCGGCGCGCCCGCGCCGGCGAAGCCCTGCTGAACCTTGTGGATTTTGCCCAGGGCTACTGACCGTCCAGCACCAGCGCGTCGGCCGCGATGGTCACCGTGCCCGGCCCGGTGACCACGACCGCCGCGGCCAGGGGTGCATAGGCAATGGGATTGCCGCCGGTCGCCGCGTCGTAGATGGCGAGATGGGTGAAAGTGCCGGTCGGCGCGGTGAAGGCAAACCGCAGCGCCTCCGCGTTGCGTTGCGCACCGGTGCCGGTGAAGGTCGCGCGGGCGCGGGCGTAGCCGTTGCCGGCAGGTTCGCCGGCCAGGCCCGCGGCGGCTGTCGCACTGGTGCCGAGGGCGATGAAGGCGACATTCGGCAGGGCCGGCTGGCGCCCCACCAGGGCACGGGCGGCGAGGTTGCGGGCGTAGTCGGTCAAGGCGGGCATGGGCATGTCCTTTCAGGGATTGCGCGGGGGCTTGCGCGATCCGCGACGGCGTGACGCCGCGCAGATCGCCGCTGCCTCAGAAATTCACCACCACCTGGCACCAGCCCGAACCGCCGGCTCCACCGGCACCGCCGGCGGCGCCTTCGGCCGAACCGCCGCCGCCGCCACCCGACGACCGGCCGCCGGCACCGCCAGCACCGCCGACACCGCCGACGTTGCCGCCGCCGCCCGACCCGCTGCTGCCTGCATTGCCGGGTGCACCGGAGCCGGACGGGCCGGCGCCACCCACCGCACCCGTGGCCAACGCCTGCGACGTTACCACCATGGGGTTGCGGCCCGCCCCGCCGACGAAGGCCACGCTGCCAGTGCTGGTGCCGCCACCAGCGCCGCCGCCGCAACCGACGTTCAACGATGGCCCGCCCGCCGGGCCGGCAGCAGCGTTGGCCCCGCCTGCGCCCGAGGCTGGCAAACCCAGGGTCATCGTCAGGACCCCCCCCGCCGCACCCGAGCCGCCATTCGCGCCGCCCGCAGAGCCACCCGTGCCAGCGGTTGACCCGGACCCGCTGCCGCCCGCGCCGAAATAGCCCGCCGCGCCGCCGCCGCCAGCATTGCTGGACACTTGGCCGCCCGCGCCGGCGCCGCCGCCGAAGGCCTGAGCGACGTTGACCCCGCCCATGGTGACGGCGCTGCTGCCGCCCGCCGTGCCGTTGCCGCCCGCGGTGCTTGCAGCGGTCGCGCCGGTGCCGCCGGTGCCGCCCGCGCCGACTGTGATCGTCAGGTCGCCGGTGATCTCGCTGGCCAGGATGGTGCGCTCGATGACCGCAGCACCGCCGCCGGCGCCTCCGCCGCTGGTCGCCGTGCCCGGCGCACCGCGCGCGCCGCCGCCGCCGCCGCCACCGCCGCCGCCGAGGCGCAGGGTGTAGGACTTGGCCGTGGCGACCCGGGTGAAGGTGCCGCTGCTGGTGAAGTCCTGCACGGTGGTGAAGGACGCCGCTTGGACGAAGGCGGTGGTCGCCACCTGCGTCGTGTTCGTGCCGTCCGCCGCCGTGGGCGCCGTGGGCGTGCCGGTGAAGGCTGGCGACGCCAGGGGTGCGCGCAGGTCGACATACTGCTTTGTCGCTGCCTGCAGGGCCGTCGTCGGGTTGGCCGGCAAGACGACCGGGCCGGTCAGCGTCAGCGTGCCGTTGGAAGAAAGCCGGAGCCGTTCGGTCAGCGTGCCACCCTGCCGCGTTTCCATGCTGATCGAGCCAGCCTCAGACCCCGCCGTGACGGTGTCGGAGAAGGCGGAAAGGCGGGCGAACACCGTTTCCGCCGCGGTGCTGTTCAGCCCCGCGAACTGGAACTGCGCCAGCCGATCGCCGGCGACCGGCGTCGCGGAGATGCGCCGGATCTGCACGCTGAAGGGGGCGGTCGCCCCGCCGGGGGCCCCCAGATCGAGCCCCCCGTTGGGATTGGTGGCCGGGTCACCGCCGATGGCGATGCTGCTGGAAGCACCGACCGAGATGAAGTTCGTCGGCACATCCGCCTGGTTGGCGAAGTTCAACCGGGCGCCGAGGCTCGCCGACCGGCGCCGCAGCGTGGCCACGCCGTCCGCCGCGATGTCCAGGCGCCGGGTCAGGCCGGCGGCGGCTGAGGGAATGGTCATCAGTTCGACAGTGCCGCCGCCGATCCGTGCCGCGGGGGTGCTGACGGGGCGGTTGCCCATCACCACCATCTTCTGCATGGCCGCATCGGACTGGGCGGTGAAGGTCGCCGCGCGCAGATCATTGCCGATCAACGTCAGGTTCAGCGCCGCATCCTGGATGTGCACGACGCAGGGATTGCCGGTGCCGAGAAGCGAACCGCCCGCCGTCAGGTCTGAGGCTTCGATCGTCAGCGCACCGGAGGCCAGATCGACTGTGCGGATCGTGCCACCGTTCACCACGGCGCCCACGATGTGATGCTGTTCCGGCGACGTGCTCTCGACCCGGACCGTGACGCCCTGGGATGAGAGAAAGCCACCGACCCACTTGGTGCGATACGCATTGCCACCGATGCGAAGGCCAATCGGAACCGGGTCCGCGACCGCCAAGGCATTGTCGACCGAACAGTTGACGATCTGGGTCGCCTGCGAGCCCGTGCCGAGATCGAAGCCCACGTCGTAGCCGAAGGCGAAGCAATCGACGAACTCGCAGACATCCGCGTCGGTCAGGCGGAACGCCGTGCCGGTGCGCCGGTTGGTCCAGATGACCAGCGTCCCGCCCGAGGTGTAGCTGCCGGCAAAGACGCTGCCCTGCAGGTCGATGGTGTTCGCATTGACCACGGTGACGGTGAAGCGGCCGTTGGCGGCCACGACCCCGCCGATGCTGTTCAAGTTGACGATGTCGCCGGTGAACAGCCCATGGGCCAGGCCCGTGGTCACGCGGATCAGTCCGGAACCATTGTTCGCAACCCCCGTCACCACGTTCGTGACAAGCGAGATCCCGCCCAGGTTGCCGGTGACGAACGGCCAGAAATGCACGCCGTGAACACGCGCGATGTCATAGGCCCGCGACAGTGTGATGCCGTTGCGATTGTCGCCCAGCACGTCGCGGATCTGCACCCGGGCATTGAAGTCGGAGACGATGGCCCGGTCGAAGCCCAGGATCAGCAGCCGTTCGATCCGCGCGTCGGCACCGTTGCCGCCGCTGACGCCGGTCCCGTCGCCGATGGTCACAGCCGTACCGGCGAAAGCGGCGACGGCGTTCATCGCTTCGCGCAGCGTCGTCGGTGGCGCCAGGCCGCGCCGCAGCACCGCCAGCCCCTCCAGCCGCGCCCCACGCCTGACCCGAACCGTGCGGGCCGCATCAAGGATCAGCGCGAAGGGCACGGCGTTGTAGTTGCCGGCGTCCCTCTGCCCGCCCGAGGCGCCGCCGATCAGCGTCACACCAGGCTTCACGTCAAGGTCTGCCGCGGCGATCAGATAACGGCGCGCACCCAGGCTCACCACGCCGCCACCGCTGGCGAAAGCCGCATCGATGGCGGCCTGGATCGGCGCGACGTCGTCTGTCGCGCCGTTCCCGACGGCACCGAAGTCCCTGACATGCAGGTCGCGGTCCGCCTGCATGGAAGCGCGCAGCTGCGCCATGCTGACGCGCCTGGTTTCGGCAGAGGCACCGCTGCCCTGCACCACCGGGGCGATGTCGAGATCATTAAGCGCCGTGGCGGCGGGCAGATCGGAAAGCTTGGCGTCGGGCATGGGGGGGCATTCCTCGGAACGGGCGTTTCGGGGTCGGTCGCAGCAAGAGGGGCTTGGCGGGATCAGGGTTCGCGCAGAAAGATCCCGCCGTGTTGGAGCAGGAAGCGGCCGCCGTTCTCCAGCAGCAGCGCGTAGGGCAGGGTCACCGAAAAGGGCGGCGACAAGGCGGAAAGGGTTGGATCGTCCGGCACATCCACCCGCAGGCGGAAGCCGCTACCCGGGCCAGGCAGCGTGAGGACGGCACTGGCGGCGCCGGCAATGACCATTGCCGTGACAGGGCCGACCAGCACCGCATCCGATGCATCGCGGACCGAGAAGATGACGCTGGGGAAGGAGCCGGTGACGCTGGCCACGACGGCGACGAGCCGCCCCTGGGTCAGGCCGGTCGGAAGCAGCCCCAGGCCGATCGAACTCGCGACCGCGGCGCCCGAGAGACCGAAGTCATAGGTGGCGACCGCGGCACCGGTCACGCGCAGCGGCGCATTCGTGTTATCGAGCACAAGGCCGTTGCCGGTCGCGGCCGAGGATCGCACCGGCAGCATGGCGATCGCGTCTGCCGCGACCACCATGATGACGTGGCCCGGGCGCAGCCGTTCCAGCGCGGGGCCGAAGTACCCCGGCGCCAGGGTCTGGGCCCGGGTATCGCGCGTTGCGTAATGCCAGAGGGTAAA
>JBBQHE010000100.1:0-15318 GCA_038323655.1 Acetobacterales bacterium
GGAAGCAGCAGCAGCAGCAGCGATTGAGACGGCCCCCAGCTGATCGGCACGAAGGGCGATCCCGGGACGGGGGCTTGAGGAATCCCAGCCCATACCGCTATGTTGCAGTGCAGCAGGGCGGGTGGGTGACCAGGCATGACGGACCCCTTCCTCGCCGAACTGATCGGCCTGACCCTGGCCGAGTTGCCGCCCGGCACCACCGCCCGGGTGTCGGCACCGGCACCCGCCCACGCCTTTGACGTGGCCGCCGCCCTGGCGGGCCTCGGCCATCACCCGCCAGGTGAGACCCCGGGGCTGGCGCAGGCCCCTTCGGCCGATGTGGCGCTGCTGGCGCAAACGCTGGTCGCCCGGCTGGTCGCCCAGTCCCTGCCCGGACCAGGCAGCCTGCTGCTGGACCAGGCGCTCACGTTCCGCGACGCGCCCGACGTGGGCGAGGCGATGACCGCAGAGGCCACCGTCACGGCCGCCGGCACCAGCACCGCCACGTTGGCGCTGCGCGTCACCGGCCGGGAAGGGCGGCTGCTGGCCGAGGGCAGCGCCACCGTGGCCCCGCCCGCCCGGCGGACGGTGCAGTCGCGCGGCCAGGCACCCGCCCTGGCGCTGATCGCGCATCCGCACCTGCAGCGACTGCTGGCCCGGGCCGCAGAACTGTCGCCGATACTCGCAGCGGTTGCCTGGCCCTGCGACCATGACAGCCTGTTGGGGCCGCTGGAGGCCGCGCGGCGCGGCTTCCTGGAGCCGATCCTGGTTGGCGACCGGGCGATGATCATGGGCCTCGGTGCCGATCTGTCGGGCATCGAGATCATCGACGCCGCCGACCCCCCCAGTGCCGCGGCGATCGCAGTGTCGCTCTGCCGCGACGGGCGTGCGGCGGCGTTGATGAAGGGCAGCCTGCACACCGATGAACTGATGTCGGCCGCGGTGGCGCGCGACACCGGGCTGCGCGGGCCGCGCCGGCTCAGCCATGTCTTCGCGCTGGACGTGCCGGCCTATGGCAAGCCGCTCTATGTCACCGACGGGGCGGTCAACATCGCCCCCGACCTCTCGGCCAAGGCCGACATCCTGCAGAACGCGATCCACCTGGCGCATGCGCTCGGCAATCCCTGCCCGCGCGTAGCGGTGCTGGCGGCAGTCGAGACGGTGAACCCGAAGATGCCGGCGACGCTGGATGCGGCGCTACTGTCCAAGATGGCCGAGCGTGGGCAGATCACCGGGGCGCTGGTCGATGGGCCGCTGGCCTTCGACAACGCCATCTCGCCGGCTGCGGCGCGGACCAAGAAGATCGGCGGCCCGGTCGCGGGCCAGGCCGATATCCTGCTGGCGCCGGATCTGGAATCGGCCAACATGATTGCCAAGCAGTTCGCCTACATGGCGGCGGCAGAGGCTGCGGGCATCGTCCTCGGCGCCCGCGTGCCGATCATCCTGACAAGCCGGGCAGATAGCGTGATGGCGCGCGTCGCCTCGGCAGCGATCGCGCGGCTGCTCGCGGCGCATGGCGCATGATCGGCGTCATCAACGCCGGCTCTTCCTCGCTCAAGTTCGCGCTTTACGACAGAGAGGCCGCGGTGCTGACTGGCGCTGTGGAGGGCCTGGGCGCCACCCCCGCCGCCCATGCGCGCGACGGCGCGGGGCAGGCGGTGCAACCCCCCGATCTTGGTCCGACGCCACCGAAAACAGCGGGCGACGTGCTGCCGGTGTTGCTGCCATGGCTGATGGCGCAACTGGGCGGGCGCCGCCTGACCGCGCTGGGCCATCGGGTCGTGCATGGCGGGCCGCAGCACGCCGCGCCAACGCTGGTGACACCCGGCCTGCTGGTCGAACTGGACGCGCTGGTCCCGCTTGCACCTCTACACGAGCCGCACAACCTGGCCCCCATCCGCGCGGTGATGGCGCTTGCCCCCGACCTGCCGCAGGTTGCCTGCTTCGACACGGCCTTTCACCGCAGCAACCCCGACGTCGCCCAGGCCTTTGCCTTGCCGCATCGCTTCCTTGACGACGGGGTGCGGCGCTTTGGCTTCCATGGCCTGTCCTACGAATACATCGCCTCGCGCCTCCCGGCAGTCTCGCCGCGCCTGGCCGCGGGGCGCTGCGTCGTGCTGCACCTGGGCAGCGGGGCTTCGGCCTGCGCGATCATGGCGGGGCGGTCCGTTGCCTCGACCATGGGGTTCACGGCCCTCGATGGGTTGCCCATGGGCACGCGCTGCGGGGAATTGGATGCCGGCGTGGTGCTGTACCTGATGGAACGCTACGGGCTCGACCACGACGGCATCCAGGACCTGCTGTACAAGCGGTCGGGCATGCTCGGCCTGTCCGGCGTCTCGGCCGACTTCCGGGACCTGGCCGCCAGCGACGATCCGCGCGCGGCCTTTGCCGTCGCCGTCTTCTGCTATCGCGTCGCGCGGGCCATCGGCTCGCTCGCAGCGGCCCTGGGTGGCCTCGATGGCCTGGTCTTCACCGCCGGTGTCGGCGAAAACGCGGTCGCGGTGCGCGCCACCATCTGTGACGCCTGCGCCTGGCTCGGTGTGGAGCGCGACCCCGCCGCCACCGGCCCCCGCCTGACCACCGGCACCAGCCGCACGGAGGCCTGGGTCATCCCGACCGACGAGGCGCTGATGATCGCCCGCCATACCGCCACCCTGACCGGAGCACGCCCATGACCGCCTCCCCAGCCGTGCTTGCCGGCAAGCGCGTGCTGGTGGTGGGTGTCGCCAACGACCATTCCATCGCCTGGGGTGTCGCGCGCGCCATGCGCGATGCCGGCGCGCGGGTCGCACTAACCTATGCCAATGAAAAGACTCGCCCGCATGTCGCCCCCCTGGCGGAGGTGCTGGGGGCGGAGCTCTTCCTGCCGCTGGATGTGCGTGACCCGAACCAGCAGGACGCGGTCTTCGCCGCCATCGCGGCCGCCTGGGGCGGGCTGGATGCGATGGTGCATTCCATCGCCTATGCGCCGAAGGACGCGTTGCAGGGCCGCGTCATCGACTGCCCGCTGGATGGCTTCACCGAGGCGATGGATATTTCCTGCCATTCCTTCCTGCGCCTGGCCAAGGCCGCCGAGCCGCTGATGAGCCAGGGCGGCGTGCTGATGACCATGACCTACCTCGGCGCGGTCGAGGTCATCGACAACTACGGCATCATGGGGCCGGTGAAGGCGGCGCTGGAATCCTGCGTGCGGTATCTGGCCGCCGAACTGGGGCCCAAGGGCATCACCGTGCATGCGATCAGCCCTGGCCCGCTCGACACCCGTGCCGCCGGCGGGATCAAGGATTTCGGCGCGATGATGGAAAATGCCCGCCGCCGGGCACCGGCCCGCCGGCTGGTGACGATCGACGAGGTGGGTGCGGCCTGCGCCTTCCTCGCCAGCGATTTCGGGCGTGGGATGACGGGCGAGACGCTGTACATCGACGGTGGATACCACATCACCGGATAGCAGGATTTTCTCAATGCAGATCGGAACCCCCGAAGACGTCGGCCTCTGCGCCACGCGCCTTTCGCGCATCGACAGTTGGCGTCAGCGCCTGGTCGATGACGGCAAGCTGGCGGGGGCGACGACGCTGGTCGCGCGGCGCGGCCAGGTCGTGCATTTGGGGAGCAGCGGCCTGGCCGACCTGGCCCGCGGCGCTGCCATGACGACCGGTACGATCCACCGCATCTATTCCATGACCAAGCCGCTCACGAGTGTGGCGATCATGATGCTGTATGAGGAAGGGCGGTTTCAGCTCGACGATCCGATCACGCGCTTCCTGCCGTATTTCCGCGGCCAGCGCGTGTGCACCGGCGGGGCGCGCGGAAAGCTCGATACCCTGCCCGCGATGCGGGACCTGACCTTCCGCGACCTGCTGACCCATACCTCGGGCCTCACCTACGGCTTCATGCAGGCGAGCGCCGTGGATGCGCTGTACCGGGACCAGGGCATCGACTTCCAGACCGCCGAGACCAGCCTCGCGGACCTTGTCGAACGCCTGGCCGCCCTGCCGCTGATCGCCGAACCCGGCACCGCATGGAACTACAGCGTCGCGACCGATGTGCTGGGCTACCTGGTCGAGGTGATTTCCGGCCAGCCCTTCGCCGCCTTCCTGCATGAGCGGCTGATCGATCCGCTCGGCATGGTCGATACCGGCTTTCATGTCGCGGCAGGGCAGGGGGCCAGGCTTGCCGCCAATTATGTGCGCGGGGCGGATGGCGGGCTGATCCTGGCCGATGACCCTGCCACCAGCCGATATCTCGCGCCCCGAGCGGTGCATTCGGGCGGCGGCGGGCTGGTTTCGACCGCCGCCGACTACTGGCAGTTCTGCCGGATGCTGCTGGGGCGCGGCGTGCTCGACGGTGTGCGCTACCTCGGCCGCAAGACCGTCGATTTGATGATGACCAACCACCTGCGTGGCGACATGGCGGCGATGGGCCAGCCGCGCTGGTCGGAATCGACCGCCGAGGGCATCGGTTTCGGCCTCGGCTTTTCCGTCACGCTGGACCCCGCGCGGGCGCAGATCCTGGGCACGCCCGGCGAATGCGCCTGGGGCGGGGCCGCCAGCACCGCCTTCTGGGTCGATCCGGCGGAAGACATGGCGGTGATCCTCCTGACGCAGTTGATGCCCTCCTCCGCCCTGCCGCTGCGGCGGGAATTGCGGGTGCTGTCCTATCAGGCGGTGATCGACTGATTCTGTTTGACCGGGCCGGAGCCGCACGCCCATACTTAACCATATGGTTGACCATTCTTCCGATCCGCTCGACCGCGTCTTCGCGGCGCTGACCGACCCGACCCGCCGCGCCCTGATCGCGCGGCTGGCCGCGGCCGAGGATGTCTCGGTCAGCGACCTGGCCCGGCCGCTGCCCATGTCCCTGCCGGCGGTGATGAAGCACCTGGATGTGCTGGCGGGCGCGGGGCTCATCACCCGCCAGAAGACCGGCCGCACCGTCACCTGTCGCCTGACCGCCGCCCCGCTGGAGAATGCGATGGGCTGGCTCACCCGCTACGCGCGGTTCTGGGACGAGGCGCTGGACCGCCTGGCCGTCACCGTGGAGGAAGCGCCGTGACGGCCACCAGCCTGACGCTGGTCCGCCGCCTGCGGGCGCCGACCGCCCGCGTCTTCGCCGCCTGGACCGACCCGGCGACCATGGCGCTCTGGTTCGGCCCCCGCCACACGCGCGTGGAACTGGCCGAGGCCGATCCGCAGGTCGGCGGCGCCTTCCGCGTCGTGCTGCGCGAGGGCAACGGCGCGCGGCATGAGGTGACGGGCACCTACACCGAGATTGCGCCCGAACAACGCCTGGTCTTCACCTGGGCCTGGAGCGATGCCCCGGAGCGTCGGTCCCGCGTCACGGTCGCTCTCCGCCCGGTGCCCGAGGGCACGGAACTGACCCTCACACACGACCGTTTTGCCGATGCCGAGACCGCCACGCGGCACACGCGCGGCTGGACCGAATCCCTCGCGCGCCTCGACACGCTTTTCGCAGGAGACACCCGATGACCGACTTCACCCTGAGCCGCGATTTCGCCGCCCCGCGCGAAAAAATCTGGCGCGCCTGGACCGACCCCGCCGCGCTGCTCGGCTGGTGGGGGCCAATGGGCTTTGCCCTGCATCACGCGGCCCTCGACCTGCGGCCGGGCGGTCTGTTCCACTACGGCATGCGCGCGCCGGACGGCAGCCCGATGTGGGGCCGCTTCGTCTTCCGGGAGATCGTCTCGCCCGAGCGCCTGGTCTGGGTGAACGCCTTCTCCGACGCCGCCGGCGGCGTCACCCGGCATCCCTACGCGCCGGACTGGCCAGCCGAGATGCTGGCGAGCATCACCCTTGCGGAGATCCCTGGCGGCACGCGGCTCCACCTCGCCTCGTCGGCACTGGACGCGAGCCCGGAAGAAACCGCCGTCTTCGATGGCAACCATGCCTCGCTGACCCAGGGCTGGGGCGGCACCATGGACCGCTTGGAAGCCTTCCTGGCGGCGCCCGGCGCCACGACCCCGGCGGTCGTACCCTATTTGACGGTGCCCGACGCAGAGGCGGCGATCGCCTTCTACGCGGCCGCCTTCGGCGCCATGCTGCGATCGTCCCTGGCGGCCGAGGATGGCCGGCTGATGCATGCCGACCTCGCGCTGCTCGGGGGGGCGCTCTACCTCTGCGACGCCTTTCCCGAACACGGCGGGCCGGCGCCGGATGCGATCCCGCCGGCCTCGGTCGCGCTGGTGCTGCCGCGTGCGGCCGATGTGGACGCCGTCTTCGCCCAGGCGGTCGCGGCAGGGGCGGTCGCGAAGATGCCGCCGCACGATGCCTTCTGGGGCGCGCGGTTTGCGATGCTGACCGATCCCGCCGGCCATGGCTGGATGCTGCATGCCGAACAACCGAAGGGACACGCCAGTCCCGCCGGGCGCCGAGGTGATCGTTATGACGGCGATTAGCGGCGGATAGGTGGCCGCGCCGAACTCAGAACCCCCCGCCGGTCTTGAAGCCACCACCGCTGCTGCCACTGTCCATGCCGCCACCGGTGGAAAACCCGCCGCCGCCGAAGCCGCCGCCACCGCCGCCCCAGCCGCCATCAGGCGAAGCAAAGCCGCCGCCCTTGCGGCGCTTCTTGTTGGGCAGCCCGCCCCATGGGCCCGGAGCCGCCCCGCCCCAGGGACTGTCCTGCTGGCCCTTGTTCGGGTTGCCCCACGGCCCCGTACTCATGCCCCCGCCCGGGGCCTGCCGTTCGCCCAGGCGGTCAAAGAACCCGCCCCGGCTCAGCGCGCCTTGCAACACCTGGCCGATCAGGACACCCACCGCGGCGCCCGTCGCCATGTCGAACCCGCCCTGGTCCACGCCGCGCTGCCCGGCTTCCCGGCGCAGGGCGCGCAGTTCCTCCAGTCGCCGCCAGGCGGCGTCAGCCTCGCCGCGTTCCTGCGGCAGGCGGCGGTCGATTTCGGCCCTTTCGCGCGCGGCCTGGTCAAGCCTTGCGACGATCTCATCATCGTTGCGCGTCGGCGTGCGCGCCGCGGCGTCCCGCAGCGCCTGCAGCGGTGCCTGGGACAGCGCCGACTCCAGCGCCGCCGTGGCCTCGCGGGTGCTGTCGTCCTGCCCAGCTGCCAGGGCGTTGCGGCTCGCTTCCGCCGTGGCCAGCCCCGCCTGGGCGCTGGCCAGCGCGGCCTCGGCCTCTGCCAGCGCCTGGGCCAGTCCGGCGGGGTCCTGGCCGGGGGCGAGCCCCGCGGCGCGGCTTTCCATCTCCGCCAGCACGGTATCGGCCGCGTCGGCGGCGGCTTCCATCCGGGCCGCATGGGCTTCCAACTGCACCGGCAGGTCGCTCAGCATGGCGTAGTCCCGCCGCGCCGGCTCGAACCGCGCGATCGCCGCGACCCAGCCATCGAGCATCCGCACCAGCGGGAAGGCGCTGTAGGCGGGCGTCCCGTAGCCGCGCTTCCATAGATAGGCGAACAGCGGATCGGCGAGGTAGGGCTGGCCCTTGGTCGCCAGGTCGTCGCGTGCAAAGCCTGCCTTTTGCCGCGCGCGATCGGCGATGCTGTCGGCCTCTTCCGCGGCACGGCGCTGGGCGACCCAGGCGGGGTCGCTGGCCAGGCGCTGGCGTGCTTCGCCCAGGGCGGCCTGGGCGGCGGCCTGACCTTCGCGCTGGCGCTGCAAGGCTGCGTCGCGCATGGCGGCCAAGGTCGCGACATCCGCGCGCGCGCCCGACAGCGCGCGGTCGGCGTCGGCGATGGCCGCGTGGCGGCTGGCCAGGATGGCCTGGGCGCGGGTTTCCGCCGCATCGAGCCGGCCGAGCGCGGCGGCTTCGCCCAGCAATTCCACGCGCACCTTGGCCAGGTCGCGCAGCGCGGCGGCTTCCTCCGCCCGCAGCGCGTCCAGCCGGGCGACCAGCGCATCGGCCTCGGCTTGCTGGGCGCGGGCGTCGCGTTCGGCGGCATCCAACTGGTTGTCCAGGCTGGACAGGACCTGCTGGCCCCTCACCATGACAGGATGCTCCCGCCCATGACCGGCAGGGTGAAGCGGGGCACGAGTTCGCCGCTGCGCTTTTCGCCGATCACCGGCTGGTCGATGACGCCATCGCCGAGCTTGTCGCGCCGCACCTGCTCGAACACCTCGGGCGAGACCCGCAGGCCCCAACTACTGACCCGTTGCAGGCTGCCGTCCTCCTCGCTGGTGACGGGCACCTGCACGGGGCGGCCTCGGCCGTCCACCGCCTCCACGATCAGGTAGAAGTTTTTCGCCCGCGGGTTCGCCGCCGGCACGCGCCAGACGCCCGACTGCGCGCCGGGCCGGTTGATGATGCGGATGCTGTAGGTCGCGGACAGGGCGGCTTGCAGGTCGCGCAGGGACGCAAGCCGGGCGCGGGCATCGGGCAGGTTCCCCGCGCGCGCTGCCGCCTGGCCTTCGGCCAGCAGCCGGTCGGCGGTGGCGCGCGGTTCGGGCAACTGGGTAGCCGCCAGCACGCGGTCGCGTTCGGCCGCCAGCGCGCGCGGCAGGCCCTCGGTCAGTTCGCTGCGTTCGGCGGCGACGGCGCGCGCGTTCGGCGCGGTCACGGTGAAGTGGTAGGTGCCCCAGCCCAGCACCAGCACGGCAAGGCCGATGCCGGCCGCCTTCCCCCAGCGGGCCCGGGTGACCCAGAGCCCGGCCAGGCTGCGCTGCCACCCCGGTGGCGTCGGGGTGTAGCGGAAGCGCTGCTGTTCCAGTGCCGCCACGCCCTCCGCCAGGATGTGGTCCGGCACCTCGATGCCCTGGGTGGCGTAGATTTCCCGAAGCCGGGTCTTCAGCGCCGCGGCCTTGGCCGGGCCGTCCAGTTCCCGCGCCACCAGCCGGTCGGAATGACGCAGCGTGTCCACCACATCCATGGCCAGCATGGTGTCGTCCAGGCCGGCCGCGGGGCGTGTCTCAGCCAAGTGGGGCACCGATCATATTGCCGGACTGGGCCAACTGCGCCAGGCGGCGCTTGCTGTCCTCGACGCTGCGGCGGATCTCCTCGGAGTTGCGGGTCGCTTCCTCGCGCATCTCGGCGATGATCTGGGTCGACTTCTCCTGGTAGGAGACGACGCTGTCGACCAGCTTCTTCACGCTTTCGGCGGCGATGGTGGGGCCGTAGCCGGCGCGCAGGGCCGCTTCTTGCACCTTGCCGCCGATCTCGGCCAGGACTTCGAGCGACTGGTTCACGCCCTGCTTCATGCTCTCCAGCGTCTTGGTGCTTTCATGCAGGCCGGACAGGCCGGTGAAGCTCGCGGTCAGCGCTGTCAGCACCGATTCGTTGGTCGAGAAGAAGCTGACCGACTGCTGGTAGACGCGTTCCTTGGCCGTCGTGGTCTGCACCAGCCGTGCCATCACCACTTCGGAGGTGTTGTAGGAGACGGTCATGTTGTCCGACAGGTCCTTGCAGATCTGGTAGCGGCCATCCTCGTTCTGCAACTGGCGCACGGCCTCGTCGCGGGCCAGTTCCAGCCGGGCGCGCGCGGCGGGCTCCAGCGCTGCCGCGGCCTCGACTTCCTTCGATGCCGCATCGGTGGCGGCCTTGGCATCCGCCAGCCTGCCTTCGGCCAGCTTCAGCAGTTCCAGCGCCATGACCTCGGCTTCCTTCATGGCCCCCCGGAAGTCGCGATAGGCCTCCAGGATCGCGTGCTCGCGGTCGATCTGTTCGCGCGTGTCGCGCGAGACATCGACATAGGCGGTCTTGATCTTGCCGAAGCGGCTGGCGATGTCGCCCCGCGTCGCGTGCTGCCACATGTTGGACAGCTTCTCCATGCCCGAGATCTTCCCGTCGGCGAGCTGGTCCACCATGCTCTTGGCGTCGTCGCGGATCGAGTTGAAGGACTGGGTGATCACCTCGTAGCGCTGGCCGATTTCCATCGCCTTGATCTGTTCGCGCACCACCTCGTTGAAGGTCGAGGCCTGGTTCAGCACGCGGGCGATCAGCGCGACCCGATCAGGGTCCAGGTCGCCGATCTTGTTCAGCAGCCCGGTGATCGGGCTGTCGGCGGCCTCGCCCACCGGGATCGGCAGGCCCATGTCGCGCAGCGCGCCCATGGCCTTGTCCAAATAGCGCATGGGCTGGCCGACGGGGGCGGGGGGCGGGCTTGTCGCGGTCATGGCTGGCGCTCCTCATGGCTGTCTGACCCTGCCGGGGCAAGGTCAGCCTAGCCCAATGGAGCGCGTGCGGGCCATGCGATCAAGGGCAAGCCTGCGATGCCAGCAAATGCCGCGCCTCCCCCGCTTGACGGTGGCCGGTACCGCACGCCTATCGTGCACTGTTACGCGAGGGGAAACGTCGCATGTCCAACGCACTGGCGAAGCCCCCGCAATGCTGAACCATCAGCTCGTGTCGATCTACGAGGGCGACCGGATGATCAAGCTCGTCCCGGCGCCGCCGGTCGGCCACCCGACCCATGTGCAGGAGTTTCTCAAGCCAATCGACAGCGGGATCGCCAATAAGGTCCGGTTAATGCGCAATGGCTCGCCGCCGGCCAATCTGGCGGCGGTGCAGGAGCTTAACGTCAACCGGCTGCCGACCATCATCGCCCAATCCAAGGCCGGCAATGGCGCCAACAGCGAGGCATTGTTCCGCGCCGCGGCCGTGATCAACCACGTCACCCAGCGGGTGAACGCCCGGCGCGGGCCGCAGCGGGATATCGCGGGGGCCTATGACTTTGCTTCCTGACCTGGGCGTGGCGTATCAGAGCGGGTGAACCCCTTCCTCGACTACGCCTTCGACGCCGCGCAAAGGTCCATGCTGTTCTGGGACACGCTGCGTCGCGCGGGCAATGCGGCGATCGCGCAGCAGGGCGCGCCGCCGGCGCCGCAGGAGGTGCTGATCGACGGGCGCGCCCTGCCGCCGGGGCGGCGATGCGTGCTGCTGCGCATTCCGCCCTTCGGCATCGCCCCATCGGCGGAACCCGATCTCGCGCCCATCCTGGCGATCGACCCCGTGGCGGACCCGGCCACCGGGGGGGTGGATCCGCTGTCCGCCCTGGCGGCGGCGCAGCGGGCGGGGCACGCAACCTATGCGCTGGTCACGGCCCAGGGCGGCGGGCTGGAGGAGATCGGCGCCTGCCTGGACCTGCTGGCTTCCCGCCATGACGCGCCGCCCGTCCTGCTGGCCGAAGGGGTTGGCGCGAACATCGCCTTGCGCCTAGCCGACCGGCACGGGGCCGGTGTCGCCGCCGTGCTGCTGGCCGCCCCCCGGGCCGAGGGCGTGACCTGGGCGGAGTTCATGGCGCTGTACAATGAGCCGGAAGCGGTTGCGCCGGGCTTTCTGGACGCCCGCCGCGCGGCGGGGCCGCCGCTGCGCCTCCCGGCGCGGCTGGCCGTGCCGGTCTGCATCGCCGGCCCCGCGGCCGCACTGGGCGGGGTGCTGGCGCCGGCCGGTGCGGTGGTGCTCTGCGCGGCCCGGGCCGCGGCCAATCCCGGGGTGTTCCTGGTGCCGGGGCTGCTTGCGCAGGTCGCCCGCCTGGCGCCGGGGCTGCATGAGGCCGTGTTAATCGACGGCAGGCCGAAGCTCGCCGATGGGGACCTTCCGCCGGGGCGGTTCACCGCGCGGCTGCGACCGCTCGCCGCTGCCATCGCCGCCCCCGCCCAGCCGGGCCTGCCGCTGCTGCCTGGCCTGCTGTCCGGCCTGCTGTCCGACAGCAATCCGGCGCTGCGGCCGCTCGGCCTGTTGGCGCCGATGCTGGTGCTGACGCGGCGCGTCACCGGGCCGCTGGCGGAGGGCAACCCGCTGCGGGCCATGGAACGCGCGGCGATCCAGGCCTGGTCGGCGGCGCTGATGCCGCAGGCGGCACGCGCGCCCGACCAGCGCCTGGCCGGCATCGTACGACTGCTGCTGCTGATGGCGCTGTCGCGTCCGGATGCCGAGGCCGCGGCCGAAGCCTGGCTGGCGGCCCTGACCGGGGCGCTGCCGGCCGATCTGCGCGTCGACCCCGCCCAGCTGCGCGCGATCGTGGCGGCCGAGGCGGCGCTGCTGCGCCAGGACAGGGAGCGGGCGCTGGAGGCGCTGCCGGCCATGTTCCCGGATGAGGCGTCGCGCAGCCTCGCCCGATCGGTTGTGGAGCGGGTGCTGCCCGGAGAGACGTTTCAGGGACCTGGGGTGATCGCGTGACGCTGTGTCGATGCCAATCCGCGTAACGGCCGCGAATTGCCGTACTTCGGCAAGAACAATGGCCATGCGCGCCCCGGCTGGCCGATCTGCGGCGTGCTGCAAACAGTCCTGAAAGTGCTGAGTTGAACCGAAACAACCGCCACCAGTTGGCGGATTTCGAAGTTGTTTTGCCGCGGGTGTCGCGGGGCAGCGCTACCTGTTTCCTGACGCGACTTTTGTGCGTCGGGGTGGCCAGGTGCATGATGCGGGTCGGCTGCATGGTCCATCCGGATCATGACCGCATGTGCTGGGGGAACCTGAGCGCGCGCGGCCCAACCATCCGGCCGGGGTCGGGCCGAAGCTCCCTGCGCGGCTTCGCCTATTTCTCGACGAAGGCCTTCTCGATCACGAAATGCCCGGGGCTGTTGGAGGAACCCTCCACAAAACTTCGCGCCTCCAGCCAGGTCTTGGTCTCGGCCAGCATTTCCGGGCTGCCGCAGAGCATGAAGCGGTCGCGTTCCACCGACACCGGCGGCAGGCCCAGGTGCTGCGCCCCGCGCCCGGTGTCCAGCAGCGTGGTGATGCGTTCGCGCAGCGGGAAGTCTTCGCGCGTGACGGATGGCATGTAGAGCAGGCGTCCGGCCACCATCTCGCCCAGCAATGCGTCCGTCGGCAGGGCCGCGATCATCTCGCGATAGGCGAGTTCCGCCACCTGGCGCACGGTGTGGCTAAGGATGACCTTCGGAAAGCGGTCCCAGGTCTCCGGCTCGCGTATCACCGACAGGAAGGGCGCCAGGCCCGTGCCCGTGCCGAGCAGCCACAGGTGCTGACCCGGCAGGAGGTTGTCCAGCAGCAGCGTGCCCGTCGCCTTGCGCCCTATCAGCACCGTGTCGCCGACCTGGATGTGCTGCAGGCGAGAGGTCAGCGGCCCGTTCGGCACCTTGATCGAGAGGAACTCCAGCCCGTCATCCCAAGGCGCCGAGACCATGGAATAGGCCCGCAGCAGCGGCCGGCCGTCGACCCGCAGGCCGATCATGGCGAACTGCCCTGCCAGGAAGCGGAACCCTGGTTCGCGCGTGCAGCGGAAGGTGAACAGCCGGTCGGTCCAGTGATGGACGTGCGTGACGGTTTCTTCGAGGAAGGGCGAGGGGGCGGCTGCGGCTGACATGCTTTCGATATGCAGCCCAGGCGCTACTGTTGCAACGCACCCTTGGCTTGCGCCGCCCCGGCCCGCCGCCCACCCTGCGACCATGCTGGATGTCTGGAACAACCCGGTCGGCCCCCCGGTCGATCCCACCCCTCGCCCAATCCCGGCCCGAATCGGCCATCGCGGCACGGTCATCGACCTGGAGCCGCTGCATCCGCGCCATGTGCCCGACCTTTGGCGTGCGATGCAGGGGGATGACGCATCCTGGTCCTACATGGGCTACGGGCCGTTTCCGGACGAGGCTGCGCTTCGGGCGCGGATTGAGGGTTTTGTCTCGGCGCATGACCCGCTGTTCTGGGCGATCCGCGCGCACCGCAGCGGTGCGGTCGAAGGCTTTCTGTCGCTGATGGATATCCAGCCCGCCCATGCGGCGATCGAACTGGGGCACCTGTGGTTCGGCCCACGTCTGCGCCGCACCCGGGGCGCGACCGAGGCCATGTTCCTGGCCATGCGGCATGCGATGGACGACCTCGGCTATCGCCGCCTGGTGTGGAAATGCAATGCGCTGAACGCGCCGTCGCGGGCCGCCGCCCTGCGCCTGGGCTTCGTACCCGAGGGCGTGCTGCGGTCGATGTACGTAATGAAGGGCCGGGCGCGCGATTCGGCGATGTTCTCGATCCTGGCTTCGGAATGGCCGGCCTGCCGGGATGCCGTCCTGGCCTGGCTCGATGCCGCCAACACCGATCCCTCGGGCGCGCCCATCATGGGGCTTGCGGCGATCCGGGCCAGTTGAAGGCGGCCGGCAGCGCGATTACGCCAGCCCCGCCCGCATGCGCCGGACATAGGGCATGACCAGCGGCATTCGCAGCAACAGATAGACCAGGATGGTGCCGACCACGGCCGGCACCTCCCGCGGGTTATGGCGATGCCGACGGCGATGGCGAAGCCCGCATGCCGGCTGGCCGCGGTCAGTGCCAGCGCTGCCCGGCCGCTGCGCGTGGGCCCCCCCAGCAGGTGCCCCGCCGCCAGCCCCGCGCCCACCAGAACTGCAATGGCCAGCAGGACCAGCGCATCCAACTCCGCCCCGATCAGCGCCCGCCGGTCCCACAGGATGACCAGCGCCGCGGCCAGCAGCAGCGGCGAGGCCAGCCGCACCAGCGGTCCCGCGATGCGCGCAGCAGGCGTCGGGAAGGCCAGGTTCACCGCGATGCCGAGGCCGAGCGGCAGGAACACCCCACGGGCCAGCTTGGCCAGAAGGGGTAGGATGGCGACATGGATCTGCACATGCACGATCTGCGCGACGATCCAGAACACGACGGGGGTCGCGGCCAGGGCGGCGACCGCCCCCACGATCTGCAGGCTGATGGCATAGCGATGTTCGGCGCCGAGCTTCACCAGATCGTTCGGCAGGGTCGGCAACATGGGCGAGACGGAGAGTGCGATCAGCGCCACCGCCACGGGCGGCGGCAGCGGCAATTGCGTCGCCAGCAGCACCGCGACCGCGGGCACCGCCACGAACAGCGCCAGGAAGGCGCGCAGGCCCTGATGCCATTCCCGCATCACATGCAGCGAATCGACCGGGCGTGTGCGCAGGCCGATGGTGAACATCATGACCAGCACGCTGGCCGCGAGCAGCAGCATCGCGATGCCGGCGATATCCATGGCTGGGCCTGTCCCCGTTGTGGCCGGCGCAACATGGCCGTGGCCGGGGCGCAAGGCCATCGCCCCCGAACACGTCATGCGACCGCCACGCGGCCGTAACACGCGCGCTCTATCAGCCCCGGCCTGACCATTCGGGGGATACACATGCGCCGACTTCTTCTGACCGCCGCGGCAAGCCTGGCCTGCCTCGGTACCGCCTTGAGCACCGCCGCTGCCGACCAGCGGTTCGAGGCGACGCTCGCCGGCCACGCGATCCTGCCGGCCTTCACCATGGTGCTGCCGCCGGCCGATGCGCCGCGCGATGCGCTGATCTCCGGCCGCTTTGCCGGCCCGGGCAACCTGCGCGTGGACCGGCCCGGCGCCATTCCGGGCAGCACCGGCCCCGCGCCGGCCGGCCGCCCGACGGGCATATCCTTTCCGTTAATCGGCCAACCCGTGCAGGGCTTTTCCGGCATCAAGCCGGTCACCGG
>JBBQHE010000101.1:0-15271 GCA_038323655.1 Acetobacterales bacterium
CGGAGGACGGTATGGAACGGACGCGGGCCATGGAATCTCCTGAATTTCAGTGTGCCGTTGATGAGTATTGCAGGCGCCGCGCTTCAGGCAATCCGGCTGTCCTGAAACCGCTGTGATCCGGTCCTTGCCGCGCGTCCTTCATGCCGGCACGGCAGATGCCCCGAACGATTGTCGCAACGCCAGGCATACCGGCAGCAGGTCGGGGATGACGCGCGTGGTGAAATGGCCGAGTGCCGCCCGGGTGGCGTCTTCCATTCCCGCCGGTAGCGGCGGGGTGTTTGGCAGCAGTTCCGCCACCTCGACCTCCGCCCGCCGGCGGGTCGCGTCGCGCACCGTCTCCAACACGCCGGGCGCATAGAGCGCGGCGAGGCCACGCGGCAGCACCCTCAGCAAGCCGGGCCAATGCGCGAGATGCAGGTAGAGGCTGGGGATGATGTCGGGCGGCCCGTCATGGCGGCCTGCCAGGCCCCGTACCATGGCCGCCACATCGGGCGGCAGGCTGGCGATGCCGGGCAGCGGGTCGATTGCCGGTGGTGCCGGTCGCGGCGGCGTCACCGGCAGCAACCGGCCTGCCGGCGCCTTTGGCTGTTCCAGGCGCAGGCGAAGTGCGGTGAGCGCCAGGAGATTGGTGATGTTGCCCCGCGTATAGGCCTCGATGATCGCGCCGATGCGGGCCGTCTCGCCGTTGTCGAGCCCGGCTTCGCGCCAATCGAAGCCGGGCGCGGGAGGCAGCACTATCCCCGCCGCAAGCCGCTCGCGCGCCTGCGCCATGGAGGTCGATCGGATGAGCGGCTCGACCGCAGCCCAAGCCCAGGGCAAGACTTCGGGCAAGGCCGCGAAGTGGCGCCAGATCAGGTTGACCAGCGGCAAGCCCGATGCCTCCTTGATCTGGCCATAGATCACGGCGGTGGCGGCTGGCGCGTCCGCCTCGCGGATCTCAGCAAGGCCGATCATCGCCGTACCGACGCCGGCGCGAGCAGGGCGGGCAGTTCCGCAAGGCTGCGGATTTCATGGTCCGGGGCGCCGGGCAATCGCTCGCGCCGCTGGCCATAGCGATTGCACCAGACCACGCGCATGCCGAAGGCCGAGGCTGCATGCGCATCCCACGCATTGGAGGATTGGAAGGCAATCGCCTCGGCCGGCACGCCGAGACGGTCGAGCGCGCGTTGATAGACGCGCCCATCCGGCTTGAAGCTGCCGACCTCATCCACCGAGATCACGGCATCGAAGGCATCGGCGAGCCCAGCCCCCTCCACCGCGCTCGCCAGCATGTCCGGCGAGCCGTTCGAGAGGATCGCGGTGGCCAAACCCGCCTCGCGCAGCGTGCGCAGCACGCCTGGCACCTCGGGGAAGGCGCCGAGGGTGCGATACAAATCCATCAGGCGGTCGCGCAACGGGCCGTCCGCAGGCAGGTCGAGTGTCTCCAACGCAAAGTCCAGCGCCTCGCCGGTCACCTGCCAGAACGGCACGTAGCGACCCTGCAGCCCGCGCAGCCAGGAATACTGCAACTGCTTGTCACGCCACAGCGCGGTCAGCGGCGCGGCCTTCTCGCCGAGTGCATCGGCGCAACCCGCCGCGGCGGATGCGAAATCGAACAGCGTCCCATAGGCGTCGAAGACGCAGGCGCGGATGCCGGTGAGCATGGCCCGATCAGACCAACGTGCCGCGGATCGGGTAGTTTACCTCCTGGATGCGCTTGGCACCGCGCAGAATTCCGGCGAGGTCCGGCCGTGCGAAGGGCGCGTTGGAGATGTCGATCAGCTGTGCCTCGCCTGCCGGGTTGATCAGAAACAGGCCGGGCTCGGCGAAGGGTCGGTCGGTTTCCTGTGGCGACCGCGGGGTCGAGACGTAGAGACCCAGCGTGTGCATCTGCGCGACGGTCAGCCCGAAGCCGAGCGGAAAGCGCCAGCCGAATTCGGCGTGGTCGGCCGCGGCCTTCTCCTCCGGGTCGGCGGAGACGGCGAGCACCGCGATACCGGCGCTCTCGAATTCCTCAAGCAATGTGTCGAGCGTGCCAAGATAGGGCTTGCACAGCGGGCAATGCTTGCCGCGATAGACGATCAGCAACCGCCAGCCCTCCATCGCGGCCGGCGCGATCTCGCCGCCGCCCAGGCGCGGCACGGCGATTGCTGGAAAGGCCGCACCGGCGGCGAGTTTTGTGGCTTGGGTCATGGCTGAAATCTCCGGGGTCGCTATGGCGTTCAGGCGGGCGGATAGTTGGAGGGGAAAAGGGCACGGCGGGTCTGCTCGTCCGCGTCCTTCTTGAAGGCATGGTCGTGACCAACGGCACGGGCGGGCGCCACCGCGGGCCTCGCATCAATGGCCTGGAACCAGCGCTTGATGTTCGGAAATCCCGCCAGCGGATCGGCCTCGCCTTTCATCACGCGCGCGGCACGGTCGATCCAACCCCAGGCCGACATGTCGGCAATGGTGTAGCCATCGCCCACGATGAAATCACGCCCGGCGAGATGGTCTTCCAGCACCTGGTAGTGCCGCTCGGCCTCACGACGATAGCCTTCAACCTCGGCGCGCCTGGTGGCCACAACCGCGCCGATTTCCGCGGCATGCGGCGCCAACTCCAGCATCGAATTGACCAACAGGCAGCCACGTGGATCGTCGAGCGAACGCGACACGATCTCGTTCAGAAATGCCTCGATGGCCGTACGCGGCGGCATACTGGCCTCAAGCCGCGCGCTGCGCTCACCCATGCCGCTGTCGAGGTATCGCTCGAGGCCGCGCGTAAACAGGGCATGCTTGCTGCCGAAGGCGTTGTAGAGGCTTGCCGGCACCAACCCCATCGCCTGCCCGAGATCGCGCACGGAAGGCGCGGCATAGCCGTGCCGCCAAACCTGGTCGGTGGCAGCCTCCAGGACGGCATCGTCGTCGAACGCGCTTGGGCGGGACATGGCGGCATGGGCGCCTTGGGTTTTGGAGCGACTGTCATAAATCAGCGTGAAGCAGTTGCAAGTGGGCATCCTCGTCCGGCGGATAGTTTCAGCCGACCGTGACGTCCCTGCTGTCATTCAAGTCCGAGTTGTAAGCGTCCTCGGCCATGACGACCCAGCGGCCAGCCTTGTGCTAAGTGAGAGCGCATCGGCAACCCCGCTCGCGCGCAGCCAGCCAACGACATTGGGAGCCGACAGGAGAAACCACAAGCGCCTGTTGCGCAAACATCGGCTCATGACAGGCGCCCGCCCGTTGAAGATGCGTCTCAGCGCGTCAGTATCGCCGGCCAGTTGCGGTCTGCGGCAAGAATGAAGCCTGGGATGTCGCGCACCCATTGGCGCTGCACGCCGGCATCGTAATTTACGTAGAGCTTGCCATCGACAACCCGCCAGTGGCGGGCGTCCCCTGGCGCAAGCGCGTTTTGCGCCCCGACCGCCCAGGCGCAATATCCGCCATATTGCGGGGCGAAGCGCACCGGCTCGGCAAGGAACTGGTTCAGGTGATCCTGGGTCGAAAAGCGCCACTGCGCGCCTTGCCAGACCGTCTCGAAACGCGCATCGCCCCGCACCGGCCGGCCCAGGGTGAAGAAGGCGACCGTGTCATAGCCGTCGAGCGCCAGGCCCGAGCCTGGCGTGAAGATGGGGGGCGAC
This sequence comes from Acetobacterales bacterium, assembly GCA_038323655.1. GTDB lineage: Bacteria > Pseudomonadota > Alphaproteobacteria > Acetobacterales > Acetobacteraceae > Humitalea. Next base: position 3,597 of record JBBQHE010000101.1, read on the forward strand.
GCGGCCTGCGCCGCACCGCCGGTGAGGACGGCGAGGCCGGCAAACAATGCCGCAAGGCTGCGCCGGTCAAGGCGTATGGACGGGTACGGCATGATCGTTCTCTCCGCATGTTGTCCTTACGGGAGGTTCGCCCGATGCACGACGAAGGTTACGCGCGGGGTCACGTCAGGAATTTCTGGATCAGTCCGACGGCGACGCCCATTTGCGCCGCGCGGCGGTGACCGACAGGCCGGCCGAAGCCGGACCGATGATCCAAAGATCGGCCTGCAGGATGCCGTCAATTGAACCTGGCATGGCGCCCCGAGCGGTGTTGCGGCGCCGTCTCGTCCCAGCGATCAGGTCATGGCTCAAGCGTCACGGCGCAGCATTCTCGGCACGGTCCAGCGGTCGCTGTCGCGAAGCAGGTAGAGCGTAACGAAAGCGGCCAGCACCGGCACGCCGGCGATGAAGAAGTGGTTGCTCACCGGATTCCAAGGTGAGACCAGCCGCGGAATGGTGACGATGACGGTGACACCGTGCAGCAGCGCCACCAGACCGTAGCTGACGCGCGGCACGACCCCGACGATGAACATTAGCGCCAGGGCGATCTGACCGGCACCGAGCACGCTGGGTAGGATGCCATCGACCGGCAGGCCGTAGAAGTTGCGGAAAATTGCCGTCGTTGTCGCGGGGACAACGAATTTCTCGACGCCCCATTGCAGGAAGAAAATGCCGAGGGAGAGACGCAGCAGCAGCAGCGGCAGCGCCAGGCGATCATCAGGCAGGGGCATACTCTTGATCCTGGAGCTCATCCGCACTTCGCGCGGCACATGATAATGGTTACGGGCGCATGTGCCGACGACCGTGCCCACCGAGTACAACACGTAGAACATGGCATCACGGCGAGGATCCTGGCCAGACTTTTCCATTGCAGCGGAATTTCTGCCTTACATTCATTGTGTTGAAGAGCGCGTGCCGTTCAGTCCCCAATCATAGCCATAGCCACGGATTGCCGGCGCGGCGCGAATGGCGGCGGCCTTCGCCGGCGCGGCGTGGCGCAACAGGTGAGGCATGACCCCGCCATCAATGGCGAAATCCTCAGGGAACCAGTTGTAGATCGAGGAGAGCCGCAGCCCTTCCGGCCCCGCCGCCACTCCCCGTTCATGCGCGATGAAGCGTGCGGCTGCGGCGTCCATCACAGGCTCCAGTGTCGCACTGTCCAGCGCCTCCGCCGGCATGTCCGGGCAGCCGATGGAGGCACAGTTCAGCACGTAGTGCACCCGCGGATCGCGCATGAACGGTCGCAGGATGCGGTGCTCGATGTCGTTCAGCGTCACCGCCTGACCAGCGATGGTCACCAGATGCGTATCCCAGGGGCCCCGCAGGAGCAGCCCGCCGGAGAAGTTGAGGTCGCGGATGCTGCGCACCGGATAGCGGCCGAGCACGGTGCGCACCGTCAGGCCGTTGTAGAGGTTGACCCAGTAGGCAAACTGCTCCGCCCGATTCAGCCGCCCGACCGGCGCGCCGGCGAGACCGCCGAGCCAAGTCTCCAGCAGGGCGCGATCGGCCGGGGTGACGGCGGCATAGTCCAGCCGGGCGATCCCATCGCCGCCGATCCGCCGGTAGCGCTGAAGAAACCCTGTCCAGGCGCCGTGGTCGAGCCGCGTGGTGGTGGCCGGGTCATGCGCCACCCAGCGCTCCCACAACCTGGCGCGGGGGGCCAGCCAGGCTTCGATAGCCGAGGCGTCTGCCGGCCGCACGACCGGGGGTGCGACCACGGCGCCGGCCGCGATGAGTAGGCTCCGGCGGTTCATGACGCGCCCCCCTGCCGATGATTGATCTCAATCCGGCGGCGCCCGCGCGCTGTTTTGCGGGTCAGCTTCGGCGCAGCCGCTTCGTCGGGCCGAGAGATCCCCAGCCCGGTCATCGGGTCCCAGAAGCCGCCACCTTCCAGCGCGACGGGCTTGAGGATGAAGCTGTCGCGCTTGGCATTGTGCAGGCACATCGAGATCGGGCCGTCCTGCGTCGCCACCATGAAGATGCAGGCGTTGATGCGCTCGCAGGCCAGGTGCTCGGCGTCCATGAAATTGTGGATGAAGAAGGACAGCTTGTGGACGCGCCCCCGCGCCGCCCAGATATCCCACCGCATCGCCCACAAACGGCCTAGCGCCCAGGGCAAAAGGCGCAGCGCGCCGCCCGGTCGACGGGCCAACCCGCGGAGCAGGGCCATCATGGCGCGGCCGCGGTGTCGACGATCGAACTGGATATCGGCTGTTGTTTCAATGATCGTCGTCAGAGTATCGCTGTTCCCGTACAGGTCATGGACGCGGCGGTCGGCCACAAGCGTCATGGCGTAGCGGTTGCATTCGGCATGGCCCGCGATCGGCGTGTCGAAGTTGATGGGCGCGTTAGCGCCGGCGCGCAGCTGCGTCGCGACGGTATCAATGTCGATCGGCTGTCGGCGTGCACGCACGGTGCCGCGCCCAGTGTCGGCCTGTAGCTGAAAACTGGCCAGGCGAACCACATCGGCGTTGGCGACGAAAAAGGCTGTCACGTCCGGGATTTCGTGGAAGTTCGCATCATAGACGGTGGTATTGAAAAGCACCGAAAGCGGCAGGCCGCGCACGCGTTCGATATATTCGGCACGGATGGCGTTGAGTGATACCTCGGAGAGGTAGCCCTTGCGCTCCTGCGTCATGTCGACGTGGAAGGCAACGTCCACCAGGCCGGCATCGCATAGCTCCACCAACAGATCGCGCGTTGCCTTGATGCCGTTGGTGAACAGGCTCGGCCGCATGCTGCGCTCGCGCACGCGGCGAACGATGGCAACCAGCTCATCGCGCCGACGCAGCGTCGGGTCGCCGCCGGTTATCTGTACATCGGTGTCCGCGCCATAATGGGCACGGATCATGTCGATCCTTTCGAAGATCGCCTCGATCGGGAGATCTTTCACGGCTTCGGAATGGTCGGACAGGTAGCAAAGCGTGCAGTCAAGGTTGCAACGCTGGGTGATCTCAAGCGCCACACAGCCAATGGCCCAGCGGCGGCCCATGGACTGGCGCGGATGCCACTGTCCCGTCGCCTCCATCCGGGCGCGCGCCAGGCCCAGGGCATCGGCGTTGTGCGCCGGTTCGGCGTAGGGCAGTGCGGCTCGAATAGCCTCCGGCGTCATCACGCCATCGCAGCTCATCGCGCCACTTCGTCCATGGCCATCGATACGCGCGTCGGATCGACGTGCGGGCACAAAGCCCCGTGGAACGGGCGGTCGGCGGCGATTGCCTTCCCGCGAAGCCGCCAAAGCCGCATGCAAAAATCCTTCATCAGATCGACTAGAAGTGCTTCGCCGCCGATAGGGGCGAGGTTACGCCCGCGACCCGCGTAACCTTTCCTGGACGGCCTGCGAGTCCATCCAAAAATAGCCAGTTTACTTTGCTTTTGGAGCGTTGATCGAAACGATTTATTGGGTGACGGCCTGGACCTGCCATCGCAAGTGCCGTCACTGCGACGAGGACCGCTTTCGGCCCTATGTCCAACCTGCCCGCGCGCATGACCTATCTCGATACCGAAGCCCCTAACCCCGATGGCGCGCTGCCGGAGTAGGTGGGGCGCATCATCCTCCCGGGGGGCGAAGTGCTGTTCGACCCAGTCCGCACCCACGTGACCTATCCCGTGATCGAGAGGCTCGTTGCGCGATACCGCGATGCAGGCGGCGTCAAGCTGGTGGTGCAGACCACGGGCGACCTATTGACCCGCGACATTGTACGCGACCTGCGCGACCGCGGCGTCTGGGTGATTTCGGTGATCGCCGTCGATAATTTCAACGTCGGCATGGAAGGCTAGGCGGAGAAGACCGCGTTCAAGGCCGAGCTCACGGCGATGATGCAGGTCGGTCGGCGCGAGATGCGCCCGGCATGAGCCTGGTGATCGAGGAATTGGAGATCACGCTCGGCGGGCAACTTTTGGTGGCCCTGAGGCGCAGCAGGCGCTCGGCAAGCTGGCCGGCTTTGTTCATGGCCTTCTCCTGCTCAAGCGCATTGACCAGATCGCCCGTGGAGAAGAACCGGACCTTCTTGCGGTGATGTTCGGCCGCCTGGATGCCCAGCGCGGTGGCGATGTGGGATTTTCCGGTGCCGGGACCGCCGATCAGCACGACGTTGTCGCCGCCGTCGATAAAGTCACCGCGGTGCAGTCGGCGGACCATTGCTTCGTTCACTTCGCTGGAAGCGAAGTTGAACCCGGCCAGATCCTTGTAGGCCGGGAACCGGGCGGCCTTGATCTGTTAGGTGTTCGATCGGACCTCTCGCTCGGCCATCTCCGCCTTGAGCAGTTGGGAGATGATCGGCACCGCGGCCTCGAAGGCTGGGGCGCCTTACTCGATGAGATCGCTGACCGCCTCGGCCATGCCGTAGATTTCGAGCGCCTTGGGGCGGCTATCGGGTGTGTCGTTCATGCCCCCTTTTAAGGGGCGGTTTCATCCGTCCTTCAAAGGGAAATATGCCGGATTTCATCCCATTGCGCGGGCTTAACTGTGTCGGGTTTTTTTCCAGGAACGTGTGCCTAGCACGCCGTATAGGCCGAACGTGCCGCTTTGAGCGCTCTGTCGAAAGTCACAGGAAATCAACGCAATGACGAATAGCGGTAGTTTTCAAGCGAGGGCGCAAGCGGAACCTTATCGGTTTTCAAGACCGCTGCCATCAACCACTCGGCCACCCGTCCGGCACGCAATGCCTCGCCCGGCAGGCCGCGGCGCGCAAGGGGTGATCCGTCAATTCGGCATGCCCGCCACAGCCAGCGCACAATCCGGTGCAGCTTGTTCTGCTGCACTGCAGCACAACATCAGCGCGGGGAGGAAAGGAACCACACGCAAAAGGAGCCTGTCATATGATCGCCTTTACCTTTGGCCTGCTGGTCGCTGGCCTCGTCGCCGCCCAGATCGCCGCCAACATCGCCGTCAGCACCGCCGGCTTCCATGATCTGCCGCATCCGCAGCACGGCAGCTGACGCAGCCCCTAGGCCGCCGCGCGGGCCATCCCCCCGGGCGGCCGCGGCTGCCCCAGCGCCAGCACCGCGCTGACGCCCGCCGCCGTGTCCAGCGCCAGCACGGACGACGACAGCGTCGCAGCCTGCGCATGCCCCAGCACCACATCCGCCAGGGCGTGGAACTTGGCCAGCAACTCAGCCTCGGTCACGAAATTGTCAGGCTCGCCTTTCGGCACCTCGACCAGTCGCACGTAGGTCTGCCCGCGTGCGGTCAGCGTGACCTTGCCCGCCATGTTCGTGGGGAAGAAGGCCTCGACCTCGGGGTCGTGCTCGCAGGTGATGCGGGGCAGCAGGGCGCGAATGTCGGCGTCCTGCAGCCAAGCGTAGGAATCCCAGCCGAAGGCGCCGCGCGCCAGGGCGCAGGCAATGACGAAGGGTCCGCTGAACTGCCCGTCCACGATGTTGCGTGGATCCTGCCGCCGGGCTAGCGGCGCGCCGATCAGCAGCATGCCGGCATGCGGCAGTCCGAGCGTCACGGCTTCGATCTCCTCAGGCCGCAACCCAAGCTCGGCCCGCAGCGCCAGCGCCGCATCCACCCCGGCATGGCCATAGCGGCACGATGGATAGGGTTTTACGGCCGTGCGCATCAACTCCCATTCGGACCCCAGGCCCTGCAGCGCCCGCGCCGGCACGGGGTCGGGCGCATAGGCGCGCAGGAAGCCCGCGCGACCCTCCAGCGCCTCGGCCGCACCCAAGAACCCCTGGGCCGCCAGGGTCGCGGCCGTAAGCCCCGCCATGCTGGCCCAGCCAACCTGGAACCGCTTGGTCCAGGCGCCATTGGCCAGGAACTGCAACGACCCCGCCGATTGCGACAGCGCTATGCCGAAGGCCGAGGCGATGCCGGCCGCATCCAGCCCCATGATGCGCCCCGCCGCCGCCGCCGCGCCGAACACGCCGCAGGTCGCGGTCGGGTGGTAGCCGCGGGCGTAATGCGCCCCCGCCGGCAGGGCCAGCGCCAGGCGGTTCGTCACCTCATACCCGGCGACGATGGCCGCCAGCGTGGTCGCGCCATCGGCGCCCACCCGCTCGGCCGCGGCCAGGGCCGCCGGGATCACCGCCGCACCCGGATGCAGGCTGCCGGCGGCGTGGGTGTCGTCGAAATCGAGCGAATGGGCGGTGGTGCCGTTCAGCAGGGTTGCGCCGGCGGGGCCGTAGGTCGCGGTGTCGCCGAAGGCAACAGCCGTGCCCTGGCCGAGCCCCAGGGCCGCGATCGCGGCCAGCAACGGCGGGGTGCTTTCCGCCTCAACCCGGCCGCGCAGCATGTTGCCGACAAGGTCCAGCAGCAGCAGCCGCGTGCGGGCCTGAACCGGGGCGGGCAGGGCGTCCCAGCGGATGGCGGCGGCAAAGGCGGCGAGATCGGCGGTGACGGCGGCCATGGCAGGGCTCTTTCCAGGAGTTTCGCCCGACATGGTTAGCACCTTCGCCCCCGCCGGGAACCAGGACCAAAAACCTGAACCCGGCACCGCGGCCGACTTCCTGGCGCCGGGCCGGGCTGCACGCGTCGGTTGCGGTTGCAGCGGCAGGGTCGGACATGGCAGGCATAAGGGCATGAACTCGCGCCGCCAGATCCTTCGACGAGTCGCGGCCCTTTGCCTGCTGTCGCCCGCGGCCATGGCCCAGGCGCCGAGTCAGACCTTCGCCCAGTTCCTGGACGGGGTGCGGGCCGAGGCGCGGCGGGCCGGCGTCAGCGCCGCCACCATCAACCGCGCCCTGTCCGGGCTGCGCCCGATCGATCGCGTGCTGGAACTCGACCGCCGGCAGCCGGAATTCACGCTGACCTGGGAACAGTATCGCGACCGCCAGGTCAGCCAGGCCCGCATCGACCGCGGGCGGCAGGTCTTTGCCGACAACCGCAGCCTGCTGGAAGCGATCGGCAGCCGCTACCGGGTCAACCCCCGCATCGTCGTGGCGATCTGGGGCATGGAGACAAACTACGGCAGTTTTACGGGCAATTTCAATGTCGTGGAGGCGCTGGCGACACTCGCCTGGGAGGGCCGGCGCGCCGCCTTCTTCCGCGCCGAACTGCTGGCCTCGCTGCGCATCCTCGATGCGGGGCATATCTCGCCCGAGCGCATGCGCGGCTCCTGGGCCGGGGCCATGGGGCAGCCGCAGTTCATGCCGACCTCGTTCGAGCGGCTGGCGGTGGATTTCGACGGCGACGGCCGGCGCGACATCTGGGAAAACCGGGGCGACGCGCTGGGGTCCATCGCCAACTACCTGGCCCGCAACGGCTGGCAGGACGACCAGCGCTGGGGCCGGGAAGCCGCCCTGCCGTCGGGGTTCGAGGCGACCGAGGCACGGCTCGACAACCGCCGCCCGCTGCGCGACTGGGCCCGTGCGGGCGTGCGCGCCGCCGACGGCACGGCGCTGCCGGTCGCGGATTTCGATGCGAGCGTGCTGCTGCCGGGAGGGGCAGGGGGGCAGGCCTTCATCGTCTATCCCAACTTCGGCGCGATCCGCCGCTACAACCCGTCTACCTTCTACGCGCTGGGCGTGGGCCTGCTGTCGGACCGCGTGGCGTGAGGCCTTGGGCGCTGCTGGCCTCTGCCCTGCTGGCCTGTGCCCTGCTGGCGGCCTGTGCCCGCACGCCGGCGCCGACGCCGCGCTACCTGGTGGGCGAGCCCTATAGCCTGGGCGGCGTCTGGTCCTACCCGCGTGAGGATTTCGCCCTGGTCGAGACGGGGCTTGCGACCGTCATCGCCGATCCGCGCGCCGGCCGGGCCACGACCAATGGCGAGGTCTTCGACCCCGGCGCCCTGATGGCCGCCCATCGCAGCCTGCAACTGCCCGCCATCGTCCGCGTCACCAACCTCGACGCGGGGCGGGAGATGCTGGTGCGGGTAAACGATCGTGGCCCGGCCTCCCCCGGCCGGGTCATAGGCCTGTCCCGCCGCGCCGCCGACCTGCTGGGCGTCCGCGACGGCAGCCAGGTGCGGCTGGCGGTGGATGGCGCGATGTCGCGGGCGCTGTCCGCCGGCCTGCCTCAGGCCGAACCGCCGCCGCCGGCCATCGCCGCCGCCCCTGTCGGGACCGTGCAGCGCGAAACCCTGGCCCCGCCGCCCGGTGCCCAGGCGGCGGTGCGTGTACGGGAGGGCCGGCCCGCACCCGTGCTGGTCAGCAACGCGGCTGCGGCACCTCCGCCCAGCATCGTCCTGCCGATGGTGGCCGCCAGCGTGGCGGCCAGGCCGGGCCGGCTCTGGGTCCAGGCAGGCACCTTTACCGGCCGCGACGCGGCGCAGCGGCAGGCGTCGCGAATCGGCGGCGCCCGTGCGGAGGCCTTCGGCTCGGGGCGGCGGCCGGAGTTTCGGGTGAGGGTCGGGCCGCTCGGTTCGGCCTCGGAGGCCGATGCGGCGCTGACCCGCGTGTTGCGCGCGGGGATTTCCGAAGCCCGGATTATCGTTGACTGACGGTTCTGCGGGACTTGGTGCTATACGGTTGACGCTGTGAACGACCCTACCACACCCGCCTCGTCCGCCCGCCGCGCGCTGCTCCTGGCCGGGGCCGCGATCCCATTGCTGATACCTGGCCTGGCCCAGGGTCAGTCCCTGGCCCAATCCCGCCCGGCTGCCCCCGCCCGACCTGCCCGCGGCCCGGCCCCGCCCACTGGCACGCCCGCGAGCACCCCGCTCGGCCCGGTCGATACCACCGCCCGCCAAGCGCTGCTCATCGACGCCGATACCGGCGCGACGCTGCTGGAAAAAAACGCCGACGAGCGGATGCCGCCGTCCTCCATGTCCAAGCTGATGACGATGTACGTGGTCTTCGACCTGCTGAAGCAGGGTCGGCTGCGGATGGACACGCAGTTCGCGGTCAGCGAACGCGCCTGGCGCATGGGCGGGTCGAAGATGTTCGTCCAGCTTGCCGCCCAGGTCAGCATCGACGCCCTGGCACATGGCGTGATCGTGCAGTCGGGCAACGACGCCTGCATCGTGCTGGCCGAGGGCATTTCCGGCAGCGAAACACAATTCGCCGAGCTGATGAACGAGACCGCCCGCCGCATCGGCCTGCGGAACAGCACCTTCCGCAACGCCACCGGCTGGCCCGACCCCGAACACCGCATGACCTGCCGTGACCTCGCGATCCTGGCGCGGCGGGTGATCAACGACTTCCCGGAATACTACCGCATCTACAGCGAACGTTCCTACCGTTGGAACGACATCACCCAGGAGAACCGCAACCCGCTGCTGGCCCGCGTCGCCGGCGCCGACGGGTTGAAGACCGGCCATACCGAAGAAGCGGGCTATGGCCTGACCGGCAGCGCCCGGCGTGGCGAACGACGGCTGATCCTGGTTGTCAACGGCCTGCCGTCGATGCGCGCCCGCGCCGAGGAAAGCGAGCGGCTGATGGAATGGGGCTTCCGCGAATTCGACAACGTCGTGCTGTTCCGCGCCGCCGATACGATCGACGAGGCGCCGGTCTATCTGGGTGACAAGCCGACCGTGCCGCTGGTCGGCGGCCAGTCGCTGGTCATCACCCTGCCGCGCGCCTGGCGCAACCGGCTGGAGGTGAAGGTCCGCTTCGATGCGCCCATCCCGGCCCCGGTGCTGCGCGGTCAGGAAGTCGGCCGACTGGAAGTCCGTGGCCAGGGCGTGCCGCCGATGACCGTGCCGCTTTATGCCGGGGCCGATGTCGCAAGGCTGGGGCTGCTGCCGCGTATTCCCGCGGTGATCGGCCGCTGGCTCGGCGCCTGAGGCGCCGTGTTCATCACCTTCGAAGGCGGTGAGGGCGCGGGCAAGACCACGCAGATCCGCTTGGCCGCCGCAGCTCTGGCCGCATCCGGCCACCCGGTGCTGCGCACCCGCGAACCCGGCGGCACGGCGCGGGCCGAGGCGGTGCGCCGCCTGCTGCTGCAGACCGAAGGCTGGGATGCCATGACCGAGACGCTGCTGCTCTTCGCTGGGCGGCGCGAGCATGCGCTGGGCAGCATCCGCCCGGCACTCGATGCCGGCATCACCGTGCTCTGCGACCGCTTCGTCGATTCCACCCTGGTCTACCAGGGTTATGTGAAGGCGGGTGGCCTCGGCTTCATCCGTGATCTCGCGCGGAACACGCTGGACGGGCTTTGGCCGTCGTTGACCATCATCCTGGACATCGACCCCGCCATCGGCCTCTCCCGGGCGCAGGCGCGGGGCGATGCGAATCGCTTCGAGCAGGAAGGCATCGCCTTCCACCGCGCCGTCCGCGCCGGCTTTCGGCTGATCGCGGCCGAGGAGCCGGGGCGTTGCGTCGTGATCGCCGCCGACCGCGCGCCCGAGGCCGTGGCGGTGGATGTGATGGCGGCGATCCTCGCGGCCGAGGCCGCGGCATCCAGTATCGCGGCCGAGGCCGCGGCATCCAGCGTCGCGGCCGAGGCCGCGGCACCCGGCGCCGCCGCCGCGTGAGCCTGCCGCCCGAACCCCGCGCCAACCCGGACCTCGCGGGGCACGACGGGGCCGCGGCTCGCCTGGCCGCCGCCGCGCGCTCCGGCCGCCTGCACCATGCCTGGTTGCTCGCCGGCCCCCCCGGTATCGGCAAGGCGACGCTGGCCTTCCGCTTCGCCCGCTGGCTGCTCGCGGGCATGCCGCCCGATGTGCCTGGCCGGCCGCCGCTGCACGTGCCTGAATCGGACCCGGTGTTCCGCCGCATCGCCTCGGCCGCCCATGCCGACCTGATGGTGCTGGCGCCCGAGGTCGGCGCCGGGAAGGTCAAGCGCCAGATCCCGGTGGACCAGGCGCGGCTGGTGCCCCGCTTCCTCTCGCTGACCCCGGCCGAGGGCGGCTTTCGCGTGGTCGTGCTGGATGAGGCGGAGGCGATGCACCCCGGTGCCGCCAATGCCCTGCTGAAGACCATCGAGGAACCGTCGCGCAACACCGTGCTGCTGATCGTTTCGGGCACCGCCGCCGCACTTTTGCCGACCATACGCAGCCGGGTGCGGCGGCTCGACCTGGCGCCCCTGCCGGCCCCGGCGCTGGCGGGGCTCCTGGCCACCTGGCTGCCGGCGATGCCGCCCGCCGAGCGCGCGCAACTGGCCACCGCCGCCGCCGGTTCGCCCGGACGCGCGCTGATGCTGGCCGAAGGCGAGGGCCTGGCCTTGGCGCAGGAGGCGCTGCGGGTGCTCGCCGGGCTGGAACGCCCCGACGAACGCGCCTGGTTTCACCTGGCCGACCGCCTGGCCGCGGTGCGTGACGGCAGCGCCTTCGTGCTGTTCTGGGGCATGCTGCGGTCGAGCCTGGCCGCCGCCTTGGCCCGCGCGGCGCAGGGCCAGCCCGAAGCCTTCCTGGGCACCCGCCCGCTGGCCGACTGGTCCGAGGCCTGGTCCCGCGTCGGCGACCTCGCCCGGCGGACCGAGGTGCTGAACCTGGACCGCAAGCAGGCCAGCCTGACCATGCTGGGTTGGCTCGCCGGGCGCTGAAGCCTCAACCCTGCGTGCTTCGGTGCGTTATGCGCAAGACCCCTGGAGTATCCCCGGCATGACCAAGCCTTTCCTGGCCGCGACCTTGCTCGGCTGTCTCGCCGCGGCCCCCGCCCTGGCCCAGACCACCGCGCCCGATGCGGTGCCGCCGCCCGACCCGCGCGGCACCATCAGCCTGACGGTCGAGAACGACCTGTTCGGCGGCGGCTCGGACCGCAACTACACCAACGGTCTGCTGCTGACCTGGCGGTCGCCGAGTGCCGAC
>JBBQHE010000102.1:0-14954 GCA_038323655.1 Acetobacterales bacterium
CGCCGGATCACGCTCAACAATGCCATGTCGATCACTCCATAGACCCCCGCCGTTCGCAGCAGGGAGAGGTTCAAACATGGGTCAATTCTCAGCAGAAAAATCCGGCCCTAACGGGTCAGGTCTCAGTGGAAATCAACAGCGACGTATCCGGCACCCGCAGCAGCCCCGAAAACGGCTGGTTCAACTCCATGATCAAGAACATCGCCGCCGAGATCGACACCGCGCCGATGAAGCACGCCCACATGACCGTGGCATTTCGCGGCGCCAGCAGTCCGAACCCCAGGAACAGCATCGTCAACCAGAAGGCCATGACCACCAGGAAGGCCACCGGCATGTCGGCCTGCGAAAGCTCCGCGATCAGAATCCGGGCCGCCCGGCGGTGTTCAGCAGCCCGGTGACGCGCGCCAGCGTGGCGCGCTGCGCCTCGGTCTGCGGCTCCAGCGCGTCCAGGCTGTCCATGAAGGCGGCGCGTCCCGCGGCGTCGAAGCCTTCGGCCAGGCGCGCCACCGCCACGCCCTGCGGCGTCAGCAGCCGCGCCGCCTCGGGGCCATAGACGCCAAGCGCGCGGTCGAGTTCCAGCATGCTGGCCGCCCCCTGGTCGAGCTGCGTCCGGACGCTGTCGTTGGTGACCTGGGCGGCGTGGATCAGCAGGCCCAGCAGCAGCGCCGTGGTGGTCGCGACCAGCCCCATCACGCCCTTGATGGCATCCCGCGAAAGCGTGTCGAGGTGGTGCAAGGCAGGCGCGCGTTGAGTGCGAGCCCGGCCAGGGCCGCACAGAAGGTGGCCGCCGTAAGCAGGGCAGCGATGATGATGGGGCTCACGGCACCGCCTTTCGGACCAGCCCCAGGGCCATATCCCTCCCGGACGTGGCGAACAATCGCCGCCCGCGATCCCCATCGGGCAGTCTTGACGTGGCACCCGTTGCCGCCAGACTGACCGCATGGCGCTACCGCAGGCGCGCCAAAAAGGCTGCGGCCCAAGTCCTGCGCCCACCGACCAACCCTCGGCAGGCGCCAGGCATGACCCCGAGCCTTCCCCCCTTCCCCGAAGCCGTCCGCGTCTGGCTGCGTATCGGCCTGCTGTCCTTCGGCGGGCCGGCGGCGCAGATCGCCGTGATGCACAAGGAAATCGTCGAGCAACGCGCCTGGGTCTCGGACCGGCGCTTCCTGCATGCGCTGAATTTCTGTACCCTGCTGCCGGGGCCCGAGGCGCAGCAACTCGCGACCTACCTCGGCTGGCTGATGCATGGGGTGCGCGGCGGGCTGGCGGCGGGGCTGCTGTTCATCCTGCCGGGTGCCTTGGTCATGCTGGCGCTGTCGGCGATCTATGCCGGCTTCGGCCAGGTGCCGATCGTCGCGGCCCTGTTCTTCGGGCTGAAGGCCGCGGTGCTGGTGCTGGTGATCGAGGCGCTGCTGCGCCTGGCCCGCCGCGCATTGAAGGGACCGCTGCCCCGCATTCTGGCGGCTGTCGCCTTCATCGCCCTGTTTGCCTTCGCCGTGCCCTTCCCGCTGGTCGTGCTGGCCGCGGGGCTGGTCGGGTTTCTGCTGCGCGATCAATTCGCCCCAGCCAGCCAAGGCACCGCGAAGGACGGCCCGCCGGCCGCGCTCGACGCGCTGCTGGCCGCCGACCCCGGGCGCATGGCCCGCCTGGCGCCGGGCGCATGGCGCGCGGGCTTGCTTGCCATCGGGCTGTGGCTGCTGCCGGTGGCCGGGCTGTGGGTCGCCGGCGCCGGGGTCTTCGCCGATGTCGCGCTGTTCTTTTCCAAGATGGCGGTGCTGACCTTCGGCGGCGCCTATGCCGTGCTGGCCTGGGTCGCGCAGGAGGCCGTGCAGCATTACGGCTGGCTGACCGCGCGGGACATGCTGGCGGGCCTGGGCCTGGCCGAAACCATGCCGGGGCCGCTGATCCTGGTGCTGCAGTTCGTGGGCTTTCTGGCGGGGCACCAGGGGCATGGGATGCTAGGCGGGGTGGCGGCCAGCCTGCTGACGCTCTGGGTCACCTTCGTGCCCTGCTTCGCCTGGATTTTTCTGGGTGCGCCCTTGGTCGAGCGGATGCACGGCCAGGCGGCGCTGTCGGGCGCGCTGGCCGCGGTGACGGCGGCGGTGGTGGGGGTGATCGCCAACCTGTCGGTCTGGTTCGGGCTGCGGGTGCTGTTCGCCGATGTGCAGGCGGTCGCGATCGGCCCTGCGCGGATCGACGTGCCGGTCTGGGCCACCGCCGATCCGGGCGCCTTCGTGATCGCCGCACTGGCAGCACTTTGCCTGTTCCGCTTCAAACTCGGCGTGGGCAAGACGCTCGGGCTTGCGGCCCTCGCCGGCCTCGTGCTGCGTGGCGCCGGATTGTGAGGAGACGCACATGCGCGACCCGCTGGTGACCGCCTGGCCCGGCGGCGAAAAACTCTGCGTCATGGTCACCGTGATGTACGAGACCTGGCCCGAAGGCATGGCCCCGCCCTACTCGCCCATGGCCAGCGCCCTGCGCGATGGGGTGACCGACCGCCAGGGCATCTCCTGGGCCGAATACGGCGGCCGCACCGGCATCTGGCGGCTGCGCGACGTGCTGGGCGCGCATGGCGTGCCCGCCACCATCGCGGCCAACGCGCGGGCGGTCGAACGCTACCCCGACAGCATCCGCGCGCTGCACGCCGATGGGCACGAGATCGCGGGCCATTCCTACACGCAGAACATGTTTCTGCCGTACATGACGCCGGAGGCGGAACGCACGCTGATCGGCGACTGCTGCGCCATCATCGAACAGGCGACCGGCGAAAAGCCGCGCGGCTGGGCCAGCCCGCGGATGACGCCGACCGAACACACCGCCGCGTTCCTGGCCGAAGCCGGGATGCTATGGCACGGCGACTACAACGACACCGACCTGCCCTATGTCGTCACCACGCGGCATGGCCCGATCGTCGCCCTCCAGCACAGCGATTTCACCGACAACCGGGTGATGCGCGGCAGCCCCACGACCTTCTGGGAAGTGTATCGCGACACCTTCGACTTCCTGCTGGCGACCGGGCGGCCGGAAATCCTGAACCTGACCCTGCATGCCCATTTCGGCGGCCGCCCGCCCATGGCCGCGATGCTGGACCGGATCCTGCGCCACATGCGCGCCGCCGAAGGCGTCTGGTTCGCGCGACACGACGCGGTCGCGCGCTGGATGCTGCGCCAGGGCCCGGCCAACACGCTGCATGGGCCCCGCTAGGCCGCCGCGGCCTGGCCCGCGGCACGGGTTGGCAGGGCCAGCGTCAGGAGCCAGCACAGCAGCAGCATGACCGCCGACGCGGCAAGGCAGGCCGCCAGCCCCGCCCAGGCATAGAGCAGCCCCGACAGCAGGGTCCCGGCGAAGCGGCCGGTGGCATTGGCGGCGTAGTAGAAGCCGACATCCTCGGCCGCCTTCTCGCCGCCGGCATAGGCCAGCGCCAGGTAGGAATGGACCGAGGAATTCACCGCGAAGGCCAGGCCGAACAGGCACAGCCCGACCGGCACGATGATGTCGGGCCGCGGCGCGCCGGCCACCAGCAGCACGGCCAGGACGGCGGGGACAAGGGCCAGGGTCAGCGACCAGAAGCGGGCCGCCGGCACTTCCGACGACAGGCCATCGGCACTTTGGCGGATGACCGCAGGTGCCGCGGCCTGCACCACGCCATAGCCGATCGTCCAGACCGCCAGGAAGCCGCCGACCATGGTGAAGGTCCAGCCCGAGGCATAGAGAAACACCGGCAGCCCGACCACGAACCAGACGTCGCGCGCGCCGAACAGAAACACCCGCGCCGCGGCCAGCAGGTTGACGCCGCGGTTCTTGGCGAAAAGTTCCCGGGCCGACTTCGACGCCTTCGCCCGCCCCATCAGCGGCGGCAGCGACAGCACGACGGCGACCAGCACGAGGCCCAGCATCGCCGCCATGGCCCAGAGCGCACCGCGGAAGCCCAAGGCCTCCAGCAGCAACCCGCCGAGGAAGAAGCCCAGGCCCTTCATCGCGTTCTTGCTGCCGGTGAAGAAGGCGACCCATTTGAACAGCCGCCCCGTGGCGTCCCCGGCGGTCAGCTTGATCGCGGATTTGCTGGCCGTCTTGGTCAGGTCCTTGGCGACGCCGCAAATCCCCTGCGCCAGCACGACCCAGGCGACGGAGAGCGCCGCACTCCAGCCCGGCGCCATGGCCGACAGCAGCAGGAAGCCGGCGATCTGGGTGACCAGCCCAACCGCGAGCATGCGCGCGATGCCGAAGCGCACGGCCAGCCAGCCGCCAACCAGGTTCGCGCCAATCCCCGCGGCCTCGTACAGCAGGAACAGCAGCGCCAGGGTGAAAGGGCTGTAGCCGAGCCGGAAAAAGTGCAGCAGCACCAGCATGCGCAAGGCGCCGTCGGTCAGGGTGAACCCCCAATAGGCGGCGGTGACGATCGCGTAGTTGCGGGTGCCGGCGGTCACAGCCCGACGTGTTCCATGTGGCAGGCCAGGTCGATCATGCGGCAGGCGTAGCCCATCTCATTGTCGTACCAGGCGTAGATCTTCAGCAGCGTGCCGTCGGTGACCAGCGTGCTCAGCGCATCGACGATGGAACTGCGCGTGTCCCCGGCATAATCGGCCGAAACCAGCGGGCGCGTCTCATAGCCCAGGATGCCGGCGAGCGGCCCGGCGGCGGCGGTGGCGAAGAGCGCGTTGACCTCCTCGGCGGTGGTCGGCCGCTGCATTTCGAAGACGCAGTCGGTCAGCGAGGCGTTGAGCACCGGCGCGCGCACCGCATGGCCGTTCAGCTTGCCCTTGAGGTCGGGGTAGATCAGCGCGATGGCCGTCGCACTTCCGGTCGTGGTCGGCTGCAAGGACAGCATGGCGGAGCGTGCGCGCCGAAGATCCTTGTGCGGCGCGTCCACGACGACGTTGGTGTTGGTCGGGTCGTGGATGGTGGTGATCTGGCCGTGGCGGATGCCGATCGCCTCGTGCACGACCTTGACCACCGGGGCCAGGCAGTTGGTGGTGCAGGAGGCGGCGGTGACGATCGGGTGGCGCGCGGGGTCGTAGAGGTGTTCGTTCACGCCGACCACGACATTCAGCACGCTGTCGAATTTTACGGGGGCCGCGACGATGACCCGCTTCGCGCCGCGGTCGAAGTGGCCTTGCAGCGCGTCGGGCGCCAAAAACTTGCCGGTGCAGTCCAGCACCACATCCACGCCGAGGTCGCCCCAGGGGATGTCGCCGGGGCGCGCGTGTTCGGAATAGGTCATGCGGCGGTCGCCGATGCGTATCGCGCCCGGCCCTTCGGCTGCGATATCGGCGCGCCAGCGGCCCTGCACGCTGTCGAATGCGAGCAGATGGGCGATGGCCGCCGCACCGCCCTTGGTTTCGTTCAGATGCACGACGTCCAGCCGGTTGTCGCGGCGCGGGTCCTCCGGCTGGCGGTGCGCGGCCCCCATGGCCGCGCGCAACGCCAGGCGGCCGATCCGGCCCATGCCGTTGATGCCGACCCTCATGCCCGGGTCACCGCATGCGGATCGGCCAGTTCGTCGAGACGCGCCTTCAACGCGATGCGGTCGAGCGCGCCGATGGGCAGGCTGACGAAGGCTTCGAGGCGCCGGCGCAGCCCGGCGTAGACCTCGTTCAGCAGCGTCGCGCGCTCGGCGACGCTGCCGCCGAACTTGGCCGGGTCGGGCAAGGGCCAGGCGCCGGTGATCGTGGTCGTGCCGAAATCAGGACAGACCTGGCCGTGCAGCGTGTCGCAAAGGGTCAGCACGAAATCCATCCGCGGGGCCGCGGGGCCAGTGAACGTGTTCCAGGATTTCGACCGCAGCCCCGACACGTCGTGGCCGAGTGTCTTCAGCAGCGAAAGCACCTCGGGCAGCGGCCCGGTCGGCGATGGATCGGACCCGGCGGAAAAGGCCGCGAAGCGACCCGCACCCTGCCTGGCCAGGATGGCCTCGGCCATGATCGACCGGGCCGCGTTGTGCGTGCAGAGGAACAGCACGTTGAAGATGGGTGGCTGCATGACGGTTTTCTCGCGGGTGATGGTGTCGAGCATGCGGCCGAGATCGCCGCAGCGGTCGGGTTCGCCGCCGCAGCAGGCCTCGGCCAGGAAGGCGAGCAAGGCGCGCAGCCGGGCGAAGCGGACGGCGTAGATCAGGCTGCGACCCTGGCGGGTGGCCGCGATCAGCCCCGCCTGGTCGAGCGCGCGGAGGTGGAAGGACAAGGTGGAGGCGGGCACGCCGAGCCGGGTCGCGACCTCGCCCGCCGCCATTCCGTTCGGCCCGGCATCGAGCAGCGCGCGCAGCAGGTCGAGCCTGGTGCCCTGCCCCAGGGCTGCGAAGGCGAAGGCGGCGTCTTCGGTTTCCATAGTTCCATGTTAATCGAAACGGTAGGCCGCGGCATGACGTTTCCATGAGGACGCCGCGTCACCCCAGCGCCTTTGCCACCCCCGCGACGGCATCCCGCGCCGCCCGCGTCACGCCGGCCAGCGTCGCCGAGGCCATGCCCGTCCAGTCGCCATAGCCGAGGAGCCACAGGCGGGGTTCGGCGGCGCACTGCCCGCAGCACCCGACCACCACCCGGCCATCGGCCTGCACCACGCCGAGGGCCGCCAGGTGATCGAGCGCCGGGCGGAAGCCCGTGCACCAGATGATCGCATCCGCAGCGATCCGGCTGCCATCAGCCCAGACGGCGCCATCGCGCTCCAGCCGGGCAAAGGGGCGCAGGCTGCCGAGCGCGCCCCGGGCCCGCGCCTCGCGCACCGGCGCCACGGCGACGATGTCGCCGAGGCTTCCTTCCAGCGAAGGCGGCGGGCGGCCTTCGCGTTCGGCGAGCCAGCGCGCCGTCGATCGTTCGAACAGCACGCGGCCGTCCACATGGTCGGGCAGGAAGACGGGTGCGCGCTCGGTCACCCAGGTGGTGCGCGCCGCCGTGCGGGAGACTTCGGCCAGGATCTGCGCCCCCGAATTGCCGCCGCCCACCACCAGCACCGACAGGCCGGTGAAATCCTCCGGCCGGCGATAGGCCGCCGAATGGATCTGGCGCCCGGCGAAGCCATCGCGGCCGGGTATCGGGGGGATGAAGGGGTGGCTCCAGGTGCCGGTGGCACTGATCACCGCCCGCGCGTGCCAGGTCGCGCCCGCGGTGCTCTCGACCCGCAGCCCGAGCGCCTCGGCCTGGAGGGCACCGACCCGGACCGGGCGCTCCATCGGCAGGGCGTAACGTGCCTCATAGGCGGCCAGGTAGGCGATGACCGCGTCCCGCGGCGGGTTGCCGCCATCGGGCGGGGGCGGCATCGGCCAGCCAGGCAGGGCGCTCCATTGCGCAGGGGAGAACAGCGCCAGGCTGTCCCAGCCATGGCCCCAGGCGCCGCCTGGCGCGGGCTGGTCATCCAGGATCGCGAAGGACAGCCCGCTGCGGCGCAGGAAGTAGCCGGCGGCAAGCCCGGACTGGCCGCCCCCGATGACGATGACATCGCGTGCGGTCATGCCGCCACGTCGGCCATCAGGGTTTTGGTGGCAGGGTGATCCCCGCCAGGCGCTCCCACACCCGGATCACGAAGGCGTCGTCCTGGCCGCCGAAACCCATGCCGCGGGCGGCGACGAAAAGCTGCATCGCCTGCGCCGCCAGCGGCACGGGCAGGGATTCGGCCCGCGCCAGGTCGGTGACCAGGGCCAAGTCCTTGACGAAGATATCCACGGCCGATTTCGGCGTGTCGTCGCCGGCCAGGACATGCGCCATGCGGTCCTGGAACATCCAGGAATTGGCGGCGGCGGTGGTGACGCCGTCATACAGGGTCTGCGCCTCGATCCCCGCCTTGAGGCCGAGCGCCATGGCCTCGGCTGCGGCGGCGATATGCACGCCGGCGAGCAGTTGGTGCACGACCTTCATGGTGGTGCCGAGCCCCGGCGCGGCGCCCATGTCAAAGACGCGCTTGGAGATCGCGCGCAGCACCGGGTCGGCCTTGGCGAAGGCGGCCTGCGAACCCGAGGCCATCACCGTCATCTGCCCCGCCATGGCGCCCACGGCGCCGCCCGAGACGGGGGCGTCCAGATACAGCAGGCCCAGGTCCTCAGCGGTCGCGGCCAAGGCCCGCGCATCGGCCGGCGACATGGTGGAGCAGACGATGCAAAGCGCCCCCGGCGCCAGCCGCGGCGCGGCGCCTTTCGGCCCGAACAGCGCATCCCGCGCCTGGGCGGCGTTGACGACGAAGACCAGCGCGACATCCTGGCCATCCGGCAGGTCGGC
This sequence comes from Acetobacterales bacterium, assembly GCA_038323655.1. Lineage (GTDB taxonomy): Bacteria > Pseudomonadota > Alphaproteobacteria > Acetobacterales > Acetobacteraceae > Humitalea. The sequence goes on from JBBQHE010000102.1 coordinate 8,205, forward strand.
CGCACTGGGCACGGCGTTGCCGAACGCCGCCCGCGCCTCGGGCCGCGGATCGACGCCGGTGACCGCCAGCCCCTCGGCCTTGGAACAATTCAGCGCCGCCCCCATGCCCATGGTGCCAAGCCCGATGACCGCGACGCGCATGCCTCAACCCCCTTTTGCCAAACTCCAGAACTCCAGAACTCCAGAACTCCAAGGCCCCAGGTCACCAGGGCTTCAGTTTCCAGAACCCCAGTTTCCAGAACCCCTGTTTCCAGCCCTGGGATCATGCGCCACGGTGCAGCGTCAGGCCCCGTGGTCAAGCGGGGGCCATCCGGGGACGTGCCATGAACCTGTTCCGTCTATTGCAGGCCCGCGCGGCCGAAAACCGCCCGGTGACGGTCGGGCTGATCGGCGCGGGCAAGTTCGGCGCGATGTTTCTGGCCCAGGTGCCGCGCACGCCGGGGCTTCATCTGGTCGGCATCGCTGACCTTTCCGCCCCCCGGGCGCGGGCGGCGCTGGCGCGCGTCGGCTGGGCGGCCGAGGCCTATGCGGCATCGGATCTGGACACCGCCGCCCGCACCGGCGCCACGGCCGTGATCGAGGACAGCGCCGCCCTGATCGCCGACCCGCGGATCGAGGTGATCGTGGAGGCGACCGGCAACCCCGCCGCCGGCCTGGCCCATGCCGCGGCCGCCATCGCCCATGGCAAGCATATCGTGATGGTGAATGTGGAGGCCGATGCGCTCGCCGGCCCCCTGCTGGCCGCCCGGGCCAGGCAGGCCGGCGTGGTCTATTCGCTGGCCTATGGCGACCAGCCGGCCCTGGTCTGCGAGATGGTGGACACCATCCGCGCCGCGGGTTTTCCGGTCACCGCCGCGGGCAAGGGCACGAAGTACCTGCCGGTCTTCCACGAGAGCACGCCCGACACCGTCTGGGACCATTACGGCCTGTCGCCCGAGGCCGCGGCCGCGGGGGGCATGAACCCGCAGATGTTCAACTCCTTCCTGGACGGCACGAAGTCGGGGCTGGAGATGGCGGCGATCGCGAACGCCACCGGGCTGCTGCCGCCGCCCGACGGGCTGCTCTTCCCGCCCTGCGGCGTGCAGGACCTGCCCCTGTTGCTGCGCCCTGCGGCCGAGGGCGGTGTGCTCGCGGCAAGGGGCCAGGTTGAGGTCGTGTCCTGCATCGAGCGCGATGGGCGGGCCGTGGTCGGTGACCTGCGCTGGGGCGTCTATGCGGTGCTGGAAGGCGAGACCGACTACATCCGTCGCTGTTTTGCGGAATACGGTGTGCATACCGATCCCTCCGGCCATTACGCGGCGCTGTGGCGGCCCTATCACTTCATCGGGCTGGAACTGGGCGTCTCCGTCGCCTCAGTGGCGCTGCGCCGGGAAGCCACGGGCGCGCCAGAAACCTGGTCGGGCGATGTGGTGGCGACGGCCAAGCGCGATCTTGCCGTGGGCGAGGTGCTGGACGGCGAAGGCGGTGCGATGGTCTGGGGCAAGTGCATCCCCGCCGCGCGGTCGCTGGCGGTCGGCGCACTGCCGATCGGTCTTGCGCATGGCTTTGCCATGACGCGGGCGGTGCCGCGTGGGGCGACGCTGGCCTGGGCCGATGTGGCGGTGCCCGCCGGCCATGCGGCGGTCGCGATGCGTCGCGAGATGGAGGCCGCCTTCGGGTCACGGAACTGACGCAGCGCTGCAATCGCCCGGCCATCGGCGTCTGCTAGCCCGCCCCGATCAACATGGGGGCAGGCAATGCAGTTCGGACGACGTGCGGTTCTGGGATCGGCGATCCCCTTCATCGCGCCCGCGGCAGCGCAGACCGAGGCGCGGCCCGCCCTGCGCATCGGCGTCGCCGAACTGCCGCCGACGTTGGAACCGGCGCGCGAATTGTCGAACGTCGGCACCCGCGTCACCTATTCGATGTTCGACACGCTGATCCGGCGCGATTTCCTGGGGACGCCCGATGGCGGTGGCTCGGGGCTGGTGCCGCATCTGGCCACATCCTGGACGCGCAGCAACCCGCAGGAACTGGTGCTGACGCTGCGTGAGGGCGTGCGCTTCCACAATGGCGACCTGCTGACCGCCGAAGACGTGGTCTATACCTTCACATCGCCCCGCATGTTCGGCGAGCGGCCGCTGATGCCGGAGGCGCGGTCGTATTTCGCGACGCTCGCATCCGTCGAGGCGCTGTCCCCCATGGTCGTGCGCTTCCGCACCCGCGTGCCGGATGTGCTGCTGGAACAGCGCCTGGCGTCCTGGTGCGGCTGGATCGTGAACAAGCGCGCCTATGAGGAGCGCGGCTTCGACGGGTTTTCGCGCGATCCGGTCGGCACCGGCCCCTATCGGCTGCGGAGCCTGCAACGCGACCAGCGCATCGCGCTCGATGCCTTCGACGACTACTTCATGGGCCGCCCCGCCGCGCGCAGCGTGGAATTCCGCCAGATCCCCGAACTCGCCTCCCGCGTCGCCGCGCTGCAATCGGGCGATGTCGACATGATCACCAATATCCCGCCCGACCAGGTGCCGCCGCTGCGCCGCCGCCCGGGCATCGATGTGCGCGCCGTGGTGCTGGCCAATTCCCATGTGCTGACCTTCGACGAACGCGGCCCGGCGATGGGCGACAAGCGCATCCGCCAGGCGCTGGGCCTTTCGATCGACCGCAAGCTGCTGGTGGACACGCTGTGGGATGGCCAGGCGGTGGTGCCGAACTCGCACAACTATCCCGAATACGGCCCGATGTTTCTGGAAGGCCACGCGCTGCGCTTCGACCCCGATGCGGCAAAACGCCTGCTGCGGGAGGCCGGGTATCGCGGGCAGGAGATTACCTACCGCACCATGCCCAACTACTACACCAACGCCCTGCGCGCGGCGCAGGTGCTGGTCGAGATGTGGAAGGGCGTCGGCATCAACGCCAAGCTGCAGGTGGTCGAGAACTTCACCCAGATGCGGGCCGAGGGGCAGCAGATCGGCAACAACTCCAATTCCACCCGGCTGCCCGATCCGCTGGGCGCGTTGTGGATTTCCTGGGGGCCGGACAGCTGGTTCCAGACGGCAGGCGCCTTCCGCAGCACGGGCGATTTCAACGCCGCCGGCCGCACGCTGGAAGCCGAGACCGATCCCGCGCGGCGCCGCACCCTGTTCCAGGCGATGCTGACCGCCTGGGAGGACGCGGCCCCGGGCACGGTGCTCTACCAGCCGGCCGAGTTCTATGCCCTTCGCAGCAATATCCGCTGGCGCCCCTATACCTTCTACTTCATGGATTTTCGACCCGACAACCTTGCCTTCGGATGACCGCGCTGTGCCTCGTGCATGTCAGCGACACCCATCTGTCGCCGACGCATGGCTACTTCGCCGCCAACTGGGCGGGTTTTGCGGCCGCGATGGCCGCAGCCCCGCCCGACCTGCTGGTGCATGGCGGCGATGTTGCCTTCAACGGCCCGGTGGCCGAGGCCGATCTCGCCCATGGTGCGGCCGCGCTATCGGCCCTGGGCTGCCCCTGGTGCGCCATACCCGGCAACCACGACATCGGCGAGGCACCTGGCTTCTCCCGACTGGACCAGCCCGTCACCCCGGCGCGCATGGCCGCCTGGCAGCGCCACATCGGGCCGCAATGGTGGGTGCGTGATTTCGGCGCCTGGCGGCTGGTCGGGCTGGATACCGCGCTGTTCGGCAGCGACCTTGCGGAAGAAGCAGCACAGCGCGATGCGTTTCGCGCGGCCCTGGCCTCACGCGGCGACCGGCCGGTGATGGTCTTCGTGCACATGCCGCCGTTTGATCGCGACCCCGATGATGCCGCGCGCGGCACTTCCGTCATGCCGCATGCCGCGCGGCAGACCTTCCTTGACGACTGCGCCGCCGGAGGGGTCGTGGTGATCGCCTGCGGCCACCTGCACATCTATCGCCGGATGCGGCATCGCGGCATGCAGATCATCTGGGCGCCACCGACCGCCATGGTGGATGTGCGCAAGGGCCTGGCCCGCTGGCGCCGTCTGCCGCGGCCGGGCTACGTCGCCTGGCAGTTCGACGGGCGGCAGGCGACGCATCGGCTGGTCGAACCGCCAACCCTTGCCGTCATCGACCTGACGGGCTGGACCGCGCAAAGCGGCGGCACCACCACCACCCTGCCCGCGCTGTCGCGCGGCTGAGCGAAAGACCCCGAAATGCGCATCGTCCTGCTCGCCCTCGACGGGCTGCGGCCTGAGTTCCTGCCCGGCATGCCGCATCTAGCCCGCCTGGCCGCGACCGGCGCGCGCTTCGCCAACGCTCGCAGCGTCTTCCCCTCCGAGACACGCTGCGCCACGCCCTCCTTCAGCACCGGCTGCCGGCCGGGCGAACACGGCATGGTGGCGAACACCTTCTTCGCGCCCGAAATCGCGCCGCGGCTGCTGCGGACCAAGCACATGGCCGATATCGCGCTGTTGGCCCCGCCCGGCGGATCGCCGCTGCAGCGCCCGTCGATCGGTGAGATGCTGGCCGCGGCCGGGCGCCGCTTTGCCCTGGTGTCGGCCGGCACGCCGGGGGCGGCGATGGCGCTGCACCCGATGGCCGGGCCGCTCGGCGCCTTCCGCTGGAATGTCGAAGACCAGGAAGGCCCGGACGCGGCGCTGGTGCGCGAAAAATTCGGCGCGACGCCGGCGGCCGCCGTGCCGAACATCCCGCGCTGCGATTTTGCCGCGCGTGTCTTCACCGACCTCGTGCTGTCGGCGCTGCGGCCGGATGTGGCGCTGTTCTGGTGTTCGGAACCCGATGTCAGCTTTCACTACCGCACATTGTCCAGCCCCGAGACCAAGGCCGCGCTGGCTTGCGCGGATGCCGCCGTCGGTCGCATCGCCGCTTGGCGCGATGCGCAGCCGGACGCCGCCGACATCGCGATCATCGTGCTGTCGGACCACGGCCATGTGACGGGGAACACGAAGATCTCGCTGCTGGCGGCACTGCAAGCGGCGGGGTTTCCGGCGGCCGAAAACTTCACCGATGGCGACATCGCCGTCGCACCCGGGGCGGCCCCCGGGCTGTGGTGCCGCAACGCCCGCGACGTCGCGCCGCTCGCCGCCTGGCTGGTGGCACAACCCTGGTGCGGGGCGCTGTTTTCGCGTGAAGCGGTGGTGGGCGCCGAGCCCCTGGCGCTGCTGGGATCGGCGCATCCGCGTTCGGCCGATATCATGCTGACGTTCCGCGGCACCGAGGCCCCGGACGCGCATGGCCTGGCCGGCACATCAGGCTTCGATGCGCCCGATGTGCCGTTGGGTGGCGGCATGCACGGCGGGCTGCACCGGGCGGAGCTGGCGACCGTGCTGGTGATGCAGGGCGGTCCGTTTCGCCAAGGCGCGGTGGTGCAGCAGGCGACCGACCTTTCCGATATCGCGCCGACCGTGCTGCATCTGCTGGGCCTGGGCACCGGCGTCATGGCCGGGCGGCCGCGCTTGGGCGCGCTGGATGCCACGGCCGATGCCCCACCCGAATTCGGGCTGCACGACTGCGGCCGGGGACTCGTGCTGGAGACGATGACGCAGGACGGGCGGCTCTACCCGACCGCGCTGCGCTCAGCGTAGCGTCGGGTCCAGCCGGTCGCGCAGCCAGTCGCCGATCAGGCTGACGGCGAAGGTGGTCAGCACGATGGTACAAGCGGGGGCCAGCAGGATCCATGGCGCGCGCGTCAGGTACTCGCGCCCGTAGCCGACCATGTTTCCCAGCGAGGTGTCGGGCGGCTGCACGCCCAGGCCGAGGAAGGACAACCCGCTCTCCAGCAGGATCACCTCAGGAAAAGCCAACGTCATGGAGACGATCAACGTGGAGGCGATATTGGGCAGGATGTGTCGCGCATAAACGCGCAATGGCGAGGCGCCAAGCTGCCGCACCGCCCCCGCATAGCCCTGCGCGCTGGCGGAGATCGCCAAGCCGCGGGCGATGCGCGCATATCGCTCCCATGCATGTAGCCCCAACAGCAGCACGAACAACCCGAGCGAGTTGCCCAGAAAGGCGAGCACGGCCAAAGCCAGGATCAGGAACGGAATCGAGGCCGAGAAATCCACCAGTGCCAGCACCGCCTGCTCCACCAACCCGCGGAAATGCGCCGCAAGGAAGCCCAGCGTGGTGCCCAGCACGGCGCCCACGATGGTGGCGCCGAAAGCGATGATCAGGCTGGTCCGCAGCGAGCTGAGCAGCCGCGAAAGCACGTCACGCCCCAACTCATCCGTGCCAAGCGGGTGCAGCCAGATGCCGCCGAAACCGATCGGCGGGGAGAGGCGATTGCCCAGGTTCATTTGCGTATAGGGAAATGGGCTCAGCCACTCGCCCAGCACGGCCGCAGCGAGCATGAGGCAGAGCCAGAAGATGCCGAGGCGGACGAGCACCGGAACAGGCGCATGGGTGCGCCGCGGCGGGGCCACAGCATCGGCGGCGGGGAACGGAGCCTCGGGCATCTCAGGCCGCCCTTGCGCTGCGCAGCCGCGGGTCGAGCACGCCATAGAGCAGGTCCACCACCAGATTGGCCGTGATCATCGTGGCTGCGACCAGCAGCAGGATGCATTGCACCACCGCGAGGTCGCGATTGGCCACCGCCGTCACCAGCAATCGCCCCACACCGGGCCAGGAGAAGACACTCTCCACCACCACCGCGCCCGCAATCAACGAGCCCACCATGAAGCCGATGATGGTCACCGTCGGGATGGCGGCGTTGGGCAGGGCGTGGCCCGTCACGACCGAGCGCCACGTCACGCCCTTGGCGCTGGCGGTGCGGATGTAGGGCTGGCCCAGAACCTCCAGC